>NZ_JBHWKX010000007.1:0-164008 GCF_042730885.1 Streptomyces sp. NPDC059909 | reverse complement strand
AGGGCGTGCTCCTGGAACATCAGGGCGGGCCGCCCGCCGGGCGTCTCGATGGACCCGGCGGTCGGCCGGTCGAGCCCGGCGACCAGGTTGAGCAGCGTGGACTTGCCACAGCCCGAGGCTCCCAGGATGGTGACGAACTCGCCGGGCGCGACATCCAGGCTGATGTCGTCCAGGACGAGCTGCGATCCGGCCGGGCCGGAGAAGGACTTCGAGACGTGCTCGATCCGGGCGGCGTGCGACACCGTGGCGGTGCCCTCGGCAGCCTTGGCGAACGTGGTGGCCATGGTCGTCACCTCCTGGGAACAACGGGAAACGGTCAGGGACTGCGGGCTACTTGGCGCCGAGACCGGCGTCGGAGACCTCGGGCTTCCCCGCGGCCTTCAGGACCTTGTTGAGGAGCGTCAGGTCGTAGATGCCGTTCAGGTCGGGCTGCTTGATCAGCTCGGCCTTGACGGCGTAGTCGGCCTGCGTCTTGAGCGTGGCGGCCAGCGGGTCGTCGGTGATCTGGATGCTCGGCCACGCCGGGTCGATGACCTTGGCGGCGAGTTCCTTCCCGGTCTCCGCCTTCAGGTGGGCGTTGGCCGAGGCCTTGGCCTTGTCCGGGTTGGCGTTGATCCACGCGTTCGTCTTCACCGTGCCGCGCAGCACGGCCTCGACGACGTCCGGGTGTTCCTTCAGGAACGTCTGCGACACGATGATGTTCGTGATGACGAACTTCTTGCCGGGCCACAGGGTGGCCTCGTCGAGGAGGACCTTCGCGCCCTCGGAGACCAGCTTGGAGGCGGTCGGTTCGGGCACCCAGGCGCCGTCGATCGAGCCGGACTTGTAGGCGTCGGGGGTCACCTTGTTGTCCGTGCGGACGACGGAGACGTCACCCTTGCCGCTCTCGGAGTCGACCTTCCAGCCCTTGTCCGCGATCCAGTTGAGGAACGCCACGTCCTGCGTGTTCCCCTTCTGCGGAGTGGCGATCTTCTTGCCCTTGATGTCGTCCAGGGTCTTGATCTTGTCCGGGTTGACGACGAGCTTCACCCCGCCGGAGGCGGCGCCGGAAATGATCCGCAGGTTCTTGCCCTTGGACTTCACGTAGGCGTTGATCGACGGCGAGGGGCCGATGAAGCCGATGTCGAGCGATCCGCCGTTGAGGGCCTCGATCTCGGACGGGCCGGCGTTGAAGGTCTGGGACACGATCTTGGTGCCGCCGAGCTCCTTCTGGATCAGGCCTTCCTGGATGCCGACCAGCGCGGTGGCGTGGGTGAGGTTCGGGAAGTAGCCGATGCGGACGTTCTCGGCGGAGAGCTTCTCGCCCTTGGCGGCCACCTCGGTCTTCTTGTCGTCGTCGGCCGTGGAACCGTAGCCGCAGGCGGTGAGCGCCACGGCCAGCAGCGGGAGGACGGCGGCAGCGACGACGCTGCGGCGCAGGGTGGTACGGGTCGTGCTACGGCTCGTACGGGTGGCAGACACGGGAGGTGTTCCTCTCGGTGGCCCGGTGCTCACGTCCCCCGGTGACTCCGGGTATGTCGGGACGCGGCCGGGAGTTCGGCTGGTCTCTGTCTTCGTCTGGTGTGGTGCGTTCGGGGCATCGCGCCTGTCATCGGGCACATCGCGCGACACCTCCCGTGCCGGCGCCGAGGACGCCGCTGCCCACGCGGCCGCCCTCCTTCGCGAAGGTCGCGTACACGTCGACCGCCATCAGAAGTCCCACCCCTCGTCGTCCTGTGCGGGCGCGGCGTCGGCGGTGGCGAAGGCCTCGCCCGCCATGCCGGCCGCCAGGGTCGTACCGTCGGCGGGGTCGATCAGCAGGAACGACCCGGTACGGCGGGAGTCCGCGTACGCGTCGAGCGCCAGCGGCTCGGCGGTACGGACACGGACCCGGCCGATGTCGTTGGCCACCAGCTGCCCGGGAGCCGGGTGCTGGGAGAGATCGTCCAGCGTGAGGCGCGACGGGATCTCCTTGACGATCGCCTTGACCGTGCGGGTGGTGTGCTTCAGCAGCACCCGCTGGCCCACGGTGAGCGGCTGGTCGGCGACATGGCAGACGGTGGCCTCGACGTCCTGCGTGGTCGCGGGCGCGTCACCGCTCGGCACGACGATGTCGCCGCGCGAGATGTCGATGTCGTCCTCCAGCAGGAGCGTCACCGACTGCGGCGTCCAGGCGACGTCCACCGGCTTGCCGAGCAGGTCGATCCCCGCGATCTTCGACGTGAGGCCCGACGGCAGGACGGTCACGCTCTCGCCGACCCGGAACGTACCGGCCGCGATCTGACCCGCGTAGCCGCGGTAGTCCGGGTGCTCGGCGGTCTGCGGACGGATCACGTACTGCACCGGGAAACGCGCGTGGCAGCTCGTCAGATCGTGGCTGACCGGCACGGTCTCCAGGTGCTCCAGCACGGTCGGGCCGCCGTACCAGTCCATGTTCGCGGACACGTCCACGACGTTGTCACCGGCGAGCGCCGAGATCGGGATCGCGGTGATCTCCGGGACGCCCAGCTCGCTCGCGTACGCCGTGAACTCCTCGGCGATGGCGGCGAAGACGGACTCCTCGTAGCCGACGAGGTCCATCTTGTTGACGGCGAGGACGACGTGCGGGACGCGCAGCAGGGCGGCGATGGCGGCGTGCCGGCGGGTCTGCTCGACGACGCCGTTGCGGGCGTCGACCAGGATCACCGTCAGCTCGGCCGTCGACGCGCCGGTGACCATGTTCCGGGTGTACTGCACATGCCCGGGGGTGTCGGCGAGGATGAACCGGCGGCGGGCCGTGGCGAAGTAGCGGTACGCCACGTCGATCGTGATGCCCTGCTCCCGCTCGGCCCGCAGACCGTCGGTCAGCAGCGCGAGGTCGGGCGCGTCCTGGCCGCGGGAGCGGGAGGCGTGCTCGACGGCCTCCAGCTGGTCGGCGAGCACCGACTTGGAGTCGTGCAGCAGCCGGCCCACCAGGGTGGACTTGCCGTCGTCGACGGACCCGGCGGTGGCGAAGCGCAGCAGGGTGGTGGCCGACAGCTGCTCGGCCAGCTGTTCGGCCGGATTGGCTGTGCTGGTCATGTCTAGAAGTACCCTTCGCGCTTGCGGTCTTCCATCGCGGCCTCGGACAGCTTGTCGTCGGCGCGGGTCGCGCCCCGCTCGGTGAGCCGGGAGGCGGCGATCTCGGCGATCACGGCGTCCAGCGTCGTCGCGTCGGAGTCGACGGCGCCGGTGCAGGACATGTCGCCGACGGTGCGGTAGCGGATCAGCCGCGTCTCCACCGTCTCGGTGTCCTTCGGACCGCCCCACTCGCCCGCGGTCAGCCACATGCCGGCCCGCTTGAACACCTCGCGCTCGTGCGCGAAGTAGATCTCGGGCAGCTCGATCCCCTCGCGGGCGATGTACTGCCACACGTCCAGCTCGGTCCAGTTGGACAGCGGGAAGACGCGGACGTGCTCGCCCGGCGCGTGCCTCCCGTTGTAGAGCTGCCACAGCTCGGGGCGCTGACGCCGCGGGTCCCACTGCGAGAACTCGTCACGCAGAGAGAACACCCGCTCCTTGGCCCGGGCCTTTTCCTCGTCGCGCCGCCCGCCGCCGAAGACGGCGTCGAAGCGGTGCTGCTGGATGGCCTCGGTCAACGGCACCGTCTGCAGCGGGTTGCGGGTGCCGTCGGGGCGCTCGCGGAGCTTGCCGGCGTCGATGTACTCCTGCACGGACGCGACGTGCAGACGCAGTCCGTGCTCGGCGACCGTGCGGTCGCGGTACTCGATGACCTCGGGGAAGTTGTGCCCCGTGTCCACGTGCAGCAGCGAGAAGGGGATCGCGGCGGGCGCGAACGCCTTCAGCGCGAGGTGCAGCATGACGATGGAGTCCTTGCCGCCGGAGAAGAGGATCACCGGCCGCTCGAACTCGCCCGCCACCTCGCGGAAGATGTGCACCGCCTCGGACTCCAGCGCGTCCAGGTGCGTCAGCGCGTACGGGCTGTCGTCCCCGGAACCGCTCACCGTCCCGCTCGCGTGGTTGACGCTCGTGGTCATGCCAGTCCCCTCTCGGTGAGCAGCGCATACAGCGACGCCGCGGACTCCTGCACGGTCTGGGTGTGCGACTCGATCCGCAGGTCCGGGGACTCCGGCTCCTCGTACGGGTCGTCGACCCCGGTCAGCCCGCTGATCTCGCCCGCGGCCTGCTTGGCGTACAGCCCCTTCACGTCGCGTACGGAGCACACGTCGACCGGAGTCGCGACATGCACCTCGACGTACGACGTGCCCTCGGCGCCGTGGCGCTTGCGGACGGCCTCGCGACTGTCGGCGTACGGGGCGATCACCGGGACCAGGACCTTGACGCCGTTCGACGCCAGCAGCTCGGCGACGAAGCCGATCCGCTGGACGTTGGTGTGGCGGTCCTCGCGGCTGAAGCCGAGGCCCGCGGAGAGGAACTCGCGGATCTCGTCGCCGTCGAGCACCTCGACGCGGTGGCCCTCGTCGTGCAGCCGGCCCGCCAGTTCGTACGCGATGGTCGTCTTGCCCGCGCTCGGCAGTCCGGTGAGCCAGATGGTGGCCCCAGTCACGCGCTTCTCCCGATGGTTCACGTTCAGCTTCAGGTCGTCGTTCGTCGTCGTCATCAGCCGTGCAGCCCGCACTCGGTCTTGGTGCGGCCCGCCCAGCGGCCGGCCCGGGCGTCCTCGCCCTCCAGCACCCTGCGGGTGCAGGGGGCGCAGCCGACGGAGGCGTAACCGTCCATCAGCAGCGGGTTGGTGAGGACGCCGTGCTCGGCGACGTACGCGTCCACGTCGTCCTGCGTCCAGCGCGCGATCGGCGAGATCTTGACCTTCTGCCGCTTCTCGTCCCAGCCGACGACGGGGGTGTTCGCCCGGGTCGGGGACTCGTCGCGGCGCAGTCCCGTCGCCCAGGCGTCGTACGCGGTCAGGCCCTCCTCCAGCGGCTTGACCTTGCGCAGCGCGCAGCACAGGTCCGGGTCGCGGTCGTGCAGCGCGGGGCCGTACTCGGCGTCCTGCTCCTCGACCGTCCGGCGGGGCGTGAGCGTGATGACGTTGACGTCCATCACGGCCTCCACCGCGTCCCGGGTGCCGATGGTCTCCGGGAAGTGGTAGCCGGTGTCGAGGAAGACGACATCGACGCCGGGGAAGGCGCGCGAGGCGAGGTGCGCGACGACCGCGTCCTCCATGGAGGAGGTGACGCAGAAGCGCGGACCGAAGGTTTCCGCCGCCCAGCGCAGGATGTCGAGGGCGGAGGCCTCTTCGAGGTCCCGCCCGGCCTGTTCGGCGAGCGACTTGAGCTCGTCCTTCGTCCGTTCCGTCCGAACCGCCGTCATATCCCGTTCCCTCCCGTGTCGTTGCGCTGAACCCCACGGGCGAGCAGCCCGAGGAACTTCAGCTGGAAGGCTCGATTGCATGCCGCGCATTCCCAGGCGCCATGGCCCTGCTCGCTCGGACGCAGGTCCTCGTCGCCGCAGTACGGGCAGTAGAAGGGGGCCGCGCGCTCACTCATGACCCCTCCTTCCGCTGCCGTTCGCCGACGCTCACGACAGTGACTCCTCACTGGCACGCGCCGCCCAGGTCGCGAAGCGCTCGCCGTCCTCGCGCTCCGCCTGGAAGCGCTTGAGGACGCGCTCGACGTAGTCGGGCAGCTCGGTGGAGGTGACCTTCAGGCCGCGGACCTTGCGGCCGAAGCCGGCCTCCAGACCGAGCGCACCGCCCAGGTGCACCTGGAAGCCCTCGACCTGGTTGCCGCCCTCGTCGAGTACCAGCTGGCCCTTGAGACCGATGTCCGCCACCTGGATACGGGCGCAGGCGTTCGGGCAGCCGTTGATGTTGATCGTGATCGGCTCGTCGAACTCGGGGATGCGGCGCTCGAGTTCGTCGATCAGCGAGGCGCCACGGGCCTTGGTCTCGACGATGGCGAGCTTGCAGAACTCGATACCGGTGCAGGCCATCGTGCCGCGCCGGAACGGGGACGGGCTGACCCGCAGGTCCAGCGCCTCCAGACCGGCCACGAGCGACTCGACCTGCGACTCCTCGACGTCGAGGACGAGCATCTTCTGCTCGGCGGTGGTACGGACCCGGCCGGAGCCGTGCGCCTCCGCCACCTCGGCGATCTTGGTGAGGGTGGCCCCGTCGACGCGGCCGACGCGCGGCGCGAAGCCGACGTAGAAGCGGCCGTCCTTCTGCCGGTGCACACCCACGTGGTCGCGCCACTGCTGCACGGGCTGCTCGGGCGCCGGGCCGTCGACGAGCCCCCGCTTCAGGTACTCGTCCTCGAGCACCTGGCGGAACTTCTCGGCGCCCCAGTCGGCGACCAGGAACTTCAGCCGCGCACGGGTGCGCAGCCGGCGGTAGCCGTAGTCACGGAAGACCGAGATGACGCCCTCGTACACGTCCGGGACCTCGTCCAGCGGCACCCAGGCGCCCAGCCGGACACCGATCCTGGGGTTGGTGGAGAGACCGCCGCCGACCCAGAGGTCGAAGCCGGGGCCGTGCTCGGGGTGGTTCACGCCGACGAAGGCGACGTCGTTGATCTCGTGCGCCACGTCGAGCAGCGGGGAGCCGGAGATCGCCGACTTGAACTTGCGGGGGAGGTTGGAGAAGTCCTTGTTGCCGACGATGCGGCGGTGGATCTCGTCGATGGCGGGAGTGCCGTCGATGATCTCGTCCTCGGCGATACCGGCGACGGGCGAGCCGAGGATGACACGTGGCGTGTCACCGCACGCCTCGGTCGTCGACAGGCCGACGGCCTCCAGGCGGTTCCAGATCTCGGGGACGTCCTCGATGCGGATCCAGTGGTACTGGACGTTCTGCCGGTCGGTGATGTCGGCGGTGCCGCGCGCGAACTCCTGGGAGATCTCGCCGATCACCCGCAGCTGCTCGGTGGTCAGCCGCCCACCGTCGATCCGGACGCGCAGCATGAAGTACTCGTCGTCCAGCTCCTCCGGCTCCAGGATCGCGGTCTTTCCGCCGTCGATCCCGGGCTTGCGCTGGGTGTAGAGCCCCCACCAGCGCATCCGGCCGCGCAGGTCCGCGCCGTCGATCGAGTCGAAGCCACGATGGGCGTAGATCGTCTCAATGCGTGTCCGCACATTGAGACCGTCGTCGTCCTTCTTGGTCTGCTCGTTGGCGTTCAGCGGTGTCATGTGGCCAACGGCCCACTGGCCCTCGCCGCGGTGGCGACCGGCCTTGCGGCGGGGCGTGGCGGTAGTGGGCTTTTCCGGGATGGCGGCCATGGCGGTATGTCCTTCGGGACTGCAGGAGGGCGGCTCTGACCTGCACACTCGCGGCCCGTAACGGAGTACGGCGCGGCGGTGCGCAGAAGGCTGGGGGATGCTCGGGAGTGCGGCTGGGCTGTTCTGTCAGCTCGCCGGACAGATGGCGCTGGACATGCGGCCGAGGTCGACGTGCCGCCGACTCACCAAGGCAATTCCAGCTCGAGACATGACGGAAGCGTGTCACGGGACTTTGGACCCAGTCCACCGTTATCCAAAATGTGGACAACACTGTCCCGCATCACGAGACAGTGTGTCCTCGGTCACCACGGACCCGGTCGGCGCACGCCGGGTCGGGGGGTGAGCGCCGGGTGAGGCGCGGGCGCCGGGCCAGGGACAGGCGTTGGGCCAGGGGCGCGCGCCGGGCCGGATCGGGCGCTCGGTCAGGCGCGGGCGCCGGGCCAGGGGCCGGGGACCTCGACCTCCGGCTCCTCCTCGACCTTGGTGTCGAACAGCGTGAAGCCGCGCCGCAGATAGTTGTCCATGGCGTGCGGCCCGTCCTTGGAGCAGGTGTGCAGCCACACCCGCTTCGTCGGCGTCCGCCCCGGCCAGCGCTCGGCCAGGTCCCAGGCGCGGGCGGTCCCGTACGACAGCAGATGACCACCGATCCGCCGGCCCCGGAAGGCCGGGACGAGCCCGAAGTAGACGATCTCGACGGCGCCCTCGTCCTGCGCCTCCAGCTCGATGTACCCGGCCGGCGTCCCCTTCTCGTACGCCACCCAGGTCTCCACGCCCGGCCGGTTCACGGCCTCGTCCCATTGCGCGTACGTCAGCCCGAGCCGGTCGGTCCAGCGGATGTCGCCACCGACAGCCGTATAGAGGAAGCGGCTGAACTCGGGCGACGGCACCTCGGCCCGTACGATCCGCACGTCTCCCGAGGGCTCTGCGGCCGCGCGCAGATCGGCGGACGAGGTCTGCTCCAGGGACCACGTGGTCACAGTGATGCTCATGGCCGCCAGGGAACCACGTCGGCGGCCCGGGACCAAAAAGCCGGGCGCCGGCGCTCCGCCCGTGTCAGCCGCTCCGCCCCGCCCGGCCCGCCGGCAGCCGGGCCGTCTCCTCGTCGGCCGGGAGGAACGCCTCCATCCTCGGCTCGGCGACCGTCACGTCCACCGCCGTACCGAACCGGGTGAGCGCGGTGAGCAGCCGCAGCTCACCACCGGGCGTGCCAGGACGCGGAGCGGCTGCACGACGTCGTGAACGTCCACTGGGAGGCGATGGCGGACGGGGAGGTGGCGGGCGTGGGCCTGGAGGTCGTGGTGCTGGGCGAGGCCGGCCGGATCACCGCCGACCACCAGTTCATCGAGAGCCGACGCGGGCCGTGGCCGGGGCCCGGGACGGCCGCTATGCGCCCGTCAGCCGCGCCTCGTTGACCGCCGGCGCCGACGAGTGCGGCAGGAGGTCCGCCGGGTGGCCGGGCCGTACGACCTCCACCTCGACCTCCTCGCTGAAGCGGTACGGACGGTGCGACAGCACCCCCGCGAGATAGCGCCGCACACGTGACATTTCCGCGCGCACGGTCACCGTGCGCGTCGGATCGCCGAAGACGTCGGCCGCCAGCTCGGCCGCCGTACGTCCCTCCCGGTGCCTGGCCAGCACGTACAGCAGCTCGGCATGGCGCGGGCTCAGTTCCTGGGTCCAGCTGCCGGCGGGGCCGGAGACGGCGACCGTCCAGCGGCGGGGGCGGCTGACGTCGAGGACGACGCGGCTCGCCGTCTCCGCCGGTCTCGCCTCGTCGGGACGCACCAGCCAGCCGCCAGGCAGCGGCTCCACCGTGCACATGCCCAGCGACGGCAGCCAGACCCGGCCCGCCCGGAAGGACTTGGGCAGCGGCAGCCGGTCCACGGGCGCCATGCCCGTCACCGCCGCCGTCCAGCCGTGCAGGTCCACGGCCACCGCCCGGCCGGTGAGCCGGCACAGGATCGGCGCGGCCACCGAGCGCAGCCGCTCCACGGTCCGCAGATGCCGGTCCCGCAGCTCCGCCTCGGCCAGCTGCGCCACCGAGTTGACGAGGGCCAGCGTCGCCAGGTGGAAGCTGGAGGCCGGCCCGCTGACGTCGACGATGCCGAGCAACTGCCCGTCGCGCGGATCGTGCACCGGGGCCGCGGCACAGGTCCAGTTGTGCAGGGTGTGCACGAAGTGCTCGGCCGAGTGGACCTGCACGGGCCGACGTGCGGCGAGCGCCGTGCCGATGGCGTTCGTGCCGGTGGTGTCCTCGCTCCAGGCGGCGCCCTCCTCCAGACAGATGGTGTTGGCCTTGCGCATGACACCCGCGTTGCCCTCGCGCCACAGCACCCGGCCTTGAGCGTCCGTCACCACCATGATCTGCAACGACGCGTCGGCGATCTCGGTCAGCCCGCCGCTCAGCGTGCGCATGACCTCGCCCAGCACGGTCGCCCGCCGCCGGTGCTCCAGCTCGTCGGGCTCCAGCAGCACGCTGCTGGTGTCCCGGTCCGGGTCGACGCCGAGGCGGAACATGCGCTGCCAGGACGCGTCGATGACCGGCCGGGGCGCGATCGGCGGGCGCCGGCCGGCCAGGGTGGCGGCGCGCACCTGATGGAGCAGGCGGTTCGCATGGGCGGCGTCCATGGTGGCGAGCCGTGTCATGTCGAGATCTGTGTTCCTCATCGGTACCCCCCGCCGCGCGCGACACCGAATGCGCTGATCGTGGTGCTGGTTCGGTCGTGGGTCCCATCGTGCCGCTCGTGCAGGCCCCCGGAGGGCCGGTTCGCATATCTCCTGCAACGGTCTGCAACTCTGGCAAACAACAGTCCGGTGCACGAAGGTGACAACAGCCGAGGGTGGTGCCGTGTCGGCGCAGCACCACCCTCGGCTGTTTCGTCACCCGGGGGATTCCCGCAGCCGCCGCTCACCGCTCGACGCGTGCTCGCTCCACCACCGCCGCCAGGTCGAGCCCGTGCGGCAGCGTCCCGAACGCCGCCCCCCAGTCCCCGCCCAGCCGCGAGGCGCAGAACGCGTCCGCGACCTCGGGCGGCGCCCAGCGCACCAGCAGCGACCCCTGCAGCACCAGCGCCATCCGCTCGACCAGCCGCCGCGCCCGTACCTCCACGGTCTCCAGATCGGCCAGCTCGGTCAGCATCGCCTTGATGGCGCCGTCCAGCCGGTGGTCGGCGCCCCGCGCCCGCCCGACCTCCTGCAGGAACGCGTCCAGGGCCCGCGGCTCCCGCTGCAGCGCCCGCACCACGTCCAGGGCCTGTACGTTGCCCGACCCCTCCCAGATCGAGTTGAGCGGCGACTCCCGCAGCAGCCGGGGCATCCCGGACTCCTCGACGTAGCCGTTCCCGCCCAGGCACTCCAGGGCCTCGGCCGTCATCGGCGTGCACCGCTTGGTGACCCAGTACTTGGCCGTGGGCACCGCGAGCCGCAGCAGCGCCCGGTCGGCCTCGCCGTCGGAGTCGTACGCCGCGGCCAGCCGCATCGCCAGTACCGTCGCCGCCTCCGACTCCAGCGCCAGATCGGCCAGTACGTTCCGCATCAGCGGCTTGTCGATGAGCAGTCCGCCGAACGCGCTGCGGTGCGCGGCATGGTGGACCGCCTGGGCGACGGCCTGGCGCATCAGCGCCGCGGAGCCGAGCACGCAGTCGAGCCGCGTCGCCGCGACCATCTCGATGATGGTGCGCACCCCGCGCCCCTCGTCGCCGACCCGGCGCGCCCAGGTGGCGTCGAACTCGACCTCGCTCGACGCGTTCGACCGGTTGCCCAGCTTGTCCTTGAGTCGCTGGATCGCGAAGACGTTCCGTGAGCCGTCGTCCAGCACCCGCGGCACGAGGAAGCACGTCAGACCCCCGGGGGCCTGTGCGAGCACCAGGAAGCCGTCGCTCATCGGTGCCGAGCAGAACCACTTGTGTCCGGTCAGCGCGTACTCGCCGGCCGCGGCCAGCGGCACCGCCCGGGTCGTGTTGGCCCGTACGTCGCTGCCGCCCTGCTTCTCCGTCATGCCCATTCCGAACAGGACACCGGTCTTCCGGGCCGGCGGCCGCAGCCCCTGGTCGTACACCTGTGAGGTGAGCAGGGGCTCCCACACGTCCGCGAGCGCCGGGTCCGTGCGCAGTGCGGGCACCGCCGCGTGCGTCATCGACACCGGGCAGCCGTGCCCCGCCTCCACCTGCGACCACACCAGGAACCCGGCCCCGCGCCGCACATGCCCCCCGGGCCTGCCCCAGGCGTTCGTCAGCCCCGAGGTGACCGCCTTGCCCAGCAGCCGGTGCCAGGCCGGATGGAAGTCCACCTCGTCGATGCGGTTGCCGTACCGGTCGTGCGTGCGAAGCACCGGGGGATTCTCGTTGGCCTGCACGCCCCACTGCTGGGCCTGGGCCGAGCCGGCCGCACGGCCCAGCTGCGACAGCTCCTCACGCGCGGTGTCGAGGAGTTCGGGCGGAAGATGACGTTCCACCGCCTCGGCGAGCGCCCGGTCCGCCGCGAAGACGTCATACCCCACCAGGGGCGGGGGCTGGTTGGTCACTGTGTGGGTGCTGGTCGCCATGCCGATACGGTAAGGAGGTGCAGGCAGCAAATGAAACACCCGAGCGGCGCCCCTCCGGCCGTCTCCACCGGGTCCGGGTCCTCTACCGCAATGTCTCCAAGCGGAAGCTCGCCTGGCTGCTGCTGAAGGACACCGTGAATTCGTGCATCGAGTACCGGATCCTCGGACTCGCGGCGGAGGCGGCGTTTTTCACCCTGCTGTCCCTGCCGCCGCTGATGCTGGGCGTGCTGGGACTCCTCGGATACGTCGACAACTGGACGAGCACCACCACCGTCGCCTCCATCCAGGAGAACATCCTCGGTGCGGCCGGGACGGTCCTGTCCGACCGCGGCGTCAACGAGATCGCCAAACCCCTGCTGGAGGACGTCACCCGCGGCGGCAGGCCC
Source organism: Streptomyces sp. NPDC059909 (assembly GCF_042730885.1). Classification (NCBI taxonomy): domain Bacteria; kingdom Bacillati; phylum Actinomycetota; class Actinomycetes; order Kitasatosporales; family Streptomycetaceae; genus Streptomyces; species Streptomyces sp. NPDC059909. The sequence goes on along the minus strand of NZ_JBHWKX010000007.1, from coordinate 151,885 downwards.
GACGTCATCTCGCTCGGCTTCGCGATCGCCCTGTGGTCCGGATCGCGGGCCGTGAACGTCTTCATCGACACGATCACCGTGATGTACGGGCTCGACGGCCAGCGCGGCATCGTCGCCACCCGGCTGCTGGCGTTCCTGCTCTACATCATCGCGCTGCTGATCGGCGCGGTCGTGCTGCCGCTGGCGGTCGTGGGTCCCGACCGCCTCGTCGAACTCGTCCCGTTCGGCACGGAAGTCGTCAGCATCCTGTACTGGCCGGTGGTGATCCTGCTGTCCATCGCCTTCCTCACCACGCTCTACCACGTGTCCGTGCCGGTCCGCTCCCCGTGGGTCGAGGACATCCCGGGCGCGCTGGTCGCCCTCGCGATGTGGGTGCTCGGCAGCTTCCTGCTGCGGATCTACCTCACCAGCACCGTCGAGGGCCCCACCATCTACGGCTCGCTCGCCGCTCCCATCGCCGTACTGCTGTGGATCGGCATCTCCGCCTTCGCGGTCCTGGTCGGCGCCGCGGTCAACGCCGCCATCGACCGCGTCTGGCCGTCCGTCGCCACGGCCGCCGCCCGTGCCGCCAACGAGCGCGTCCGCGCCGCCCACGCCGCCGAGCTGGTGGCGCGGGCCCGGCTGGCGGAGGGGGAGAGCGAGGACTCGGACGAGGGCGAGGGCGGGTGGGGCGGGGACATGCCGTCGGAGTTCCCCGAGCGCTGGTCGAAGTTCCTGCCCCCGGACGACGTGAGGTCCCGGCTGCACACCGGGCGGGACAACCGGGAAAAGGAATAGCCGAAGACGGCGTGGAGCGTCCGGGGCGTGTTCCGGCGCAGGCCGGAGCGGGCCGAGTCAGGCCGGATCATGGGCCGGATCGGGCCGAGTCAGGGCGGATCGGGGAGGCGGGCCCTAGCCTCGGAAGGGTGTATGCGGAGAGGCCGTCGCGGCTCGACGGGGCCGTCGTCTGGAGCCGCCTGGAGTCCGGCCCCGGGCCGGTCATGCCCGTGCTGCCCGACGGGTGCATGGACCTGCTGTGGACCGACGGGCGGCTGCTCGTCGCCGGTCCTGACACCCACGCGCAGACCCCGGGCGACGGCCCGGCCGCCCGGTACGCGGGCGTGCGGTTCGCGCCCGGCGCCGCGCCCGCCTTCTTCGGCGTGCCGGCGCACGAGCTGCGCGACCTGCGCGTCGACCTCACGGACCTGTGGCCCGCGCAGGACGTACGGCGGCTGGCGGAACGCATCACGGACGCGCCGGACCCGGTGACGGAGCTGGAGGCCGTGGCGCTGCGGCACGCCGTCGACAGGCCACCGCCCGACCCGCTGCTGCGCGCCGTCGTCGACGGGCTGAACGCCGGGCGGAGCGTCGCCGCGACCGCCGATGCCGTGGGGCTGGGCGCGCGTCAGCTGCATCGCAGATCACTGGACGCCTTCGGGTACGGGCCCAAGACGCTCGCCCGGGTGCTGCGGCTGCAGCGGGCGCTGGCGCACGTACGGGCCGGAGTGCCCTACGCGCAGGCCGCGCTCGCCGCCGGCTGCGCCGACCAGGCGCACCTCGCACGGGAGATGCGGGATCTGACCGGGCTCACGCTCGGCGCCTATGCCGCGTTGGCGAACAGCGAGACGCCGGAGCCGTCCGGGTCGAGCACGATCGCGTAGCGCTGCCCCCAGAAGGCGTCCCAGGGCTTGAGGTGGCCGCGATGGCCTGCCGCGACGAGGTCCTCGTACAACCTGTCCACCTCGGCGGGGCTGTCGCAGAGGAAGGCGAGCCCGACGCGGTCACCGCCCTCGGGCCTGGTCCAGCCGGGATCGAAGGACCTGATGGTCTCCTCGGTGTCCCAGAGCACGCGCAGCCCGCTCGGCAGCGTCGCCTCGGCGTGCGGCGCGGAGTCGGCCTCGGCGGGGATGTCCAGTCCGAGGCGCCGGTAGAAGGCGAGAGAGGCGGCCATGTCGGCGACGACCAGGCCGACGGCATCGAGTCGTGGAGTCATGCCCTCACCGTAGGAAAGGTGCCGGCGGCCGGTCTTGTACGAATCGGACCTGTGGGCAGGCCTGCGCAGCGGACGTCGTGCACTGCCGAGTCATACGGTACGGGCCGGGCCCGAGTCCTCCAGGGCCGTACGCCGTCACGGTTTCGTAAGCGGCCCGGGGCACCGTCGCCGGGCGCGGCGGACGACACTGGGCCCATGCAGAACATCCTGGTCGTCGACGACGATCCCACCGTCGCCGAAGTCGTCACCGGCTATCTGGAACGCGCCGGTTTCGCCGTGCACCGTGCGGCCGACGGGCCCCAGGCCCTGCGGGCGGCGGGGGAGCGATGGCCGGACCTGGTCGTCCTGGATCTGATGCTGCCCGGCATGGACGGACTGGAGGTCTGCCACCGGCTCCGCGGCCAGGGCGAGGTGCCGGTCATCATGCTCACCGCGCGCGGTGACGAGGACGACCGGATCCTGGGGCTCGAAGTAGGCGCGGACGACTACGTCACCAAGCCGTTCAGTCCGCGCGAGCTGGTGCTGCGGGTCGAGTGCGTACTGCGCCGCAGCCGGGCGGCGGCCGCCGTGGGAGAGTCCGCCGGCGGTGGCGCGGTGCTCAGCAGCGCGGGCATCACGCTGGACCCGGCCGCCCGACGTGCGGTGAAGGACGGGCAGGAACTGGCCCTGACACTACGGGAGTTCGACCTCCTCGCCCATCTGATGCGCCATCCCGGGCAGGCCATCGGCCGGGAGCGGCTGATGCACGAGGTGTGGGGCTGGGAGTTCGGTGATCTGTCAACGGTCACCGTCCATGTCCGGCGGTTGCGCGGCAAGATCGAGGACGATCCGGCCCGGCCGCGGCTCATCCAGACGGTGTGGGGCGTCGGTTACCGCTTCGACGTACCGCGCGGCCTCGACGTACCACGCGGCTTCGACGTACCACGCGGCTTCGACGTACCGCGCGGCGAAGGACGCCCCGGTGAGGCCGGGTCCGGGTCCGGCGGCGGAACGGAAGGGGATGGTCCGCGTGCGTGACTTCTTCCTCATCGCGCTCTTCTCGTTCCTGGGCGCGGCCGCTGCGGGACTGCTCGGCGCCGTCGTCCTGCGCCTGTTGCGGCACCGGTCGGTCGCCGTGTCGCTGACCGTCGTCGCCTCGGTGACCGTGCTCGCGATGCTGGCCGGTACCCTCGCGGTCGCCCAGGCGATGTTCCTGTCCACGCACGACCTCACCGTCGTCACGACGGTCGTCGCCATGGCCGCCGTCGTGTCCCTCGCGACCGCGCTGCTGCTCGGCCGCTGGGTGGTGGCGCGAAGCCGGGAACTGGCCCTCGCGGCCCGTACGTTCGGCGAGGCGGGAAGCTTTGCCGCGCCCGGCAGCGCCGCGACGGCCGAGCTCGCCGAGCTGAGCAGGGAGCTCGAGGCGACCAGCGCCAAGCTGGCCGTGTCACGGGAGCGGGAGCGGGCGCTGGAGACCTCCCGCAGGGAGCTCGTCGCCTGGATCTCGCACGATCTGCGCACCCCGCTTGCCGGGCTGCGCGCGATGTCCGAGGCGCTGGAGGACGGGGTCGTGCAGGACCCCGAACGGTACTTCAAGCAGATCCGCACCGAGGTCGACCGGCTCAACGGCATGGTCGGGGACCTCTTCGAGCTCTCCCGCATCCACGCCGGGGCGCTCGCGCTCACGCCGACGCGGATGTCCGTGTACGACCTCGTCGGCGAGGCCATCGCTGGTGCCGACCCGCTCGCGCGCGAGCACGGGGTGCGGCTGGTCGGGGACCGGGTGGAGCGGGTTCCGGTCGAGGTGGACGGCAAGGAGATGACGCGTGTACTGGCAAATCTGCTGGTCAACGCGATCCGCCGGACACCGGCCGACGGGACGGTCGCGGTCGCCGCCGAGCGCCGCGAGGACTCCGTCGTGCTGTCGGTGACCGACGGCTGCGGCGGCATCCCGGAGGAGGACCTCCCCAGGGTCTTCGACACCGGCTGGCGCGGCAGCCAGGCCAGGACCCCTCCGGCGGGCGCAGGGCTCGGCCTCGCGATCGTCCGGGGCATCGTCGAGGCGCACGAGGGGCGCGCCGATGTGCGCAATGTGACCGGTGGCTGCCGCTTCGAGGTGACGCTGCCGACGGCACGCTGACGTCACGTCTGCAAGGTCACATCCGCCGGGTCACATCCGCAAGCTCACATCGGCAGGATCACGTCCGCAGGGTCAAGTCCGCAAGGTCACATCGGCAAGGTCACGTCCGCAGGGTCGCGTCCGCAAGGTCACATCCAGTGGTCGGGGCCCGGGTCGCCGCCCTCCGCGCGGACCGTGAGACGGCGGGTGTAGTGCGCCCAGCCCTCCTCGTGCGCGGCACAGGCCTCGCGCGTCGGCAGCCCGCTGTGCACCAGCCGGAGCAGGGTGCCGTCCTCGGTGGGTTCGAGGGTGATCTCCACGGTCGTGGACCCCTCGGGGACGTCCGTCATCCCGCCCTCGGCCCAGCCCCAGGTGAAGACGAGCCGCTTGGGCGGGTCGATCTCCAGGAAGCGGCCGGCGGCGACGTTGTCACCGGTGACCCGGGTGCGGTACGAGCCGTTCGGCGTGAACGAGAACTCACCGTCGCTGCCCATCCACGACAGCCACTTGTCGCGGTCGGTGAAGAAGCCGAAGACGGTCTCGGGCCGGGCGAGGATGTGCCGCTCCACGATGACGGCGGCGGGCTGCGCGGATCCGTCGGGCTGCGGCTGTGCGGGCTGTGCGGTCATGTCTCTTCGTTCCGTTCGGCCTCTTCCGCCTTCTCCGCTTCCTCGGCGAGGCGGGCGAGGGTGTCGAGCTTGCTGCTCCACATGGCCTGGAGGTACTCGGCGAGCGGGCCCAGCGCTTCCCGGTCGGCCCGGTAGTAGCGCTTCGTCCCGTCCTTGCGCTGCGTAACGAGCCCGGCGTCGCGCAGCACCTTCAGGTGCTGGGAGACGGCGCCGAAGGTGACGTCGAACCGGGCCGCGATGTCGCCGGCGGGCAGCTCGTCGTCCCAGACCAGCCGCAGAATCTCGCGCCGCCTGGGCTCGGCGATGACCTGTACCGCGTCCATGTCCCGAATTTTAGTCCACGCTGCAGTTTGCTTCCCTGGCGAGCTTATTTTAGTCTCGACTAAAACATCAACAGCCGGCGCAGAAACCACCGCATGCAGAAACCCCCCACCACAGGAGCACTCCATGGCCGACATCGCACTCATCTACTCCGTCAAGGCCGACGCGGACACCGTCTACCGCGCCGTCTCCACCGCCGACGGCATCGCCGGCTGGTTCACCGACGGGGCCGAGGTGGACGGCGACATCCAGCGCCTGACCTTCCCGGGGCAGCCCGCCCCTTGGGAGTGGCGTGTCACCGGCGCCGACGCCGGCCGCCGCCTCACGCTGAAGGTCCTCGCCGGCCCGGAGGACTGGGTCGGCACCGAGGTCGTCTATGCGATCGAGTCCACCGAGGAGGGCAGCCTGCTGCGCTTCGACCACAACGGCTTCCCCGCCGCCGACGACCACTTCCGCCACACGGCGGCGACGTGGGCCGGGCTCTTCCCCGTGCTGCAGAAGTACGCCGAGACGGGCGCGCCCACGCCCTTCTTCATCAACTGACCGACTCTCAAAAGGACTTGGAGTACCCATGCCGACTCGGATGCACGCCCCCATGCACGAACTCGCCACCGCCGTCGCGGAGACCGCCCGCGCCGTGCGCCCCGATCAGCTCGGTGACCGCACCCCCTGCGAGAAGTTCACCGTCGCCGAGCTCCTCGGCCACCTCGGCGCGGCCCTCGCGGACTCCGAGCGCGCAGCCCGCAGGCAGCCCCGCCCAAAGGACGGCCAGCCGTCCGTCTCCTACGCGCCGGAGGACGTCGCCGCTGTGGCGCTGGGCGCCACGGCGGCATGGGCGGACCCGGCCGCGTACGAGGGCACGACGGTGTTCGGCCCCGGTGAGATGCCGGCCGAGTTCGCGGCCGCCATCACTCTGGAGGAACTGGCCCTGCACGGCTGGGACCTGGCCCGTGCCACGGGCCGCACGTTCCCCGTCGGCGCCGGGACCCAGCAGGCTGTGCTCGGCATCGTCGAGCAGATCGCCGAGCAGGCCCGCAGCAACGGCGGCTACGGCCCGCCGCGCGTAGCCCCCGCCGACGCCTCCCCGTTCGACCACGCCCTGGCGACCAGCGGCCGCGACCCGCACTGGGCCTGACAGCGCCTACGGCCCGGCGCCCACGGCCACACGACCGCGCCGCCCGCACCAGCCTCCCGGCACCGGTGCGGAGCGGCGCGCGCTCATGTCGTCGGACCCTGTTCGCCGGGGCCATCGACGGTCTGGCCACCTCGCGGCGTGGCCCCGGGCAAGGAGGGGCCGGGGCCACGCCCGCGGTCACAGACCGTGGCGCCGGTCCCCGAGCGCGAGTTCGCAGACCTCCCGTTCCCTCTGAGGCGAGAACACATCGCGGCGGGCGGCCACCGCGCGCCGGGTCTCCTCGGCGATCAGGTCGGCGTTGATCGCCGCCGCCGCTCGCACCCCCGCGGCCGCGGCGCCGACGACCGTGTCGGACAGGTTGGTGACATTGCCGGCCACCCACACGCCGGGGACCTCGGTGGCGCCGGTCGCGCCGGCGGTGATGTGGCTGCCCATCACCTGTCCGAACATCTCCAGCTCCGTGGTCCGCAGCCCGAGGCCGCTCAGCACGCCGGCGCGCGCGGCGAAGCGCGGGGCCACCACCAGGGCCTGTGCGGGGATCAGCCGGCCGTCGGCCAGCGCCACGCCGGTCAGCCGTGCACCGGTCAGGTCCAGGCCGGTCACCTCGCCGCTGACCACGGAGATGCCGCGGGCACCCAGCTGCTCGTACTCCTCGTCGCCGGGTTCGGGAGCGGTATGCAGGAAGAGGGTGATGCGGTCGCTCCACTGCCGCCACAGCAGTGCCTGGTGCACCCCCGCGGGGCCGGTGGCGAGGACGCCGATCGCCTGGTCGCGGACCTCCCAGCCGTGGCAGTACGGGCAGTGCAGGACGTCACGTCCCCACAGCTCGGCCAGACCGGGCACCTTGGGCAGCTCGTCGACCAGGCCGCTCGTCACCAGCAGACGGCGGGCCAGGTCCGTCCGCCCGTCCTCCCGTACGACACGGAAGCATCCGCCCTCGATGCGCTCGGCCGTGACGACGCTGCCGGTCACGATCTCGCCGCCGTAGCCGGTCACCTCCTCGCGGCCCGCGGCCAGAAGCGTCAGCGGCGGAGCTCCGTCCCGGGTCAGATAGTTATGGGAGTGGGCGGCCGGGGCGTTGCGCGGACTGCCCGCGTCGATCACCAGGACCGAGCGGCGCGCACGGGCCAGGGTCAGCGCCCCGCTCAGTCCTGCGGCTCCGCCGCCGACGACCACGACGTCATGGATCCGGACCGGGTGCTCCGGGTGCCCCGATTCCTCCGGCTGTACTGGTTGCACTGTCATGTGACGTACCTCCTTCACGGAGACAGTGCTGCCGTGCCCCGGAATCCGGCAAATGTTCTTGCCGAAACGGCAAGGCAATCAGAGTGCGCTGTACACGGCCTCGACCAATGCCATCTTGCGCGGGTCGTCGGCGATGTGCGGGCCCATGCGGTTCATGACGTATCCCATCGACAGGCCCGCCCCGCCCGCCTCCGGGTCCGCGAGGCCGCAGGACCCGCCGTAGCCGTCGTGGCCGAACGCGCGCGGATTGGGGCCGTACGAGCGGTTCGGGCCGCTCAGCCACAGGCCGAGGGCCACTTCGGTGTCGTGTGAGAAACCCGCCCCGAGGACGAGGTCCCGGCACGCGCCCTGACCCTCCCGGACCCGCTCCGCGGCTTCGGGGGAGAGCACCCGGTGCTCGCCGACGAGGCCGCCCGACGCGAAGATCCCGTACAGCGCGGCAACCGCCCTGGCCGTGCCGTGCCCGTTGGCGGCCGGGATCTCGGCGGCCCGCCACTGCGCCGTATTCGCTTCCGCCGCGCTCACGGCCGGGTTGATCAGCGCCGCGAGCGCCGCAGGCTCCAACTGGGCGAAGACCGCGGCCTGTTCGCTGTCGCCGGCGGCCGGGGGATGCACCAGCTCGGCGGCGCGGTCCGCCTCCTTCTCCGGGAGACCGATCGTGAAGTCGATGCCGTACCGTCCGGTCACCTCCTGGTGCAGGAACTCACCCGGGAGCAGGCCCGTGATGCGCCGCACCACCTCACCGACCAGAAAGCCGTATGTCATCGCGTGGTACCCGGACCGTGTGCCGGGCTCCCACCACGGCTCCGTCGCGGCCAGCCTGGCGGTGGTCAGTTCCCAGTCGTACAGCTCGGCGACCGAGTGCGGCTCGCGCAGTCCGGCCAGGCCCGCGCGGTGCGAGAGGAGATGCCGTACGAGAACGGCCTCCTTGCCCGCCGCGGCGAACTCCGGCCAGTACGTGGCGACCGGGGCGTCCAGGTCGAGCAGTCCGCGGTCGGCGAGGAGGTGCGCGCACAGCGCGGTCGGACCTTTGGTCGTCGACCACACGTTGACCACGGTGTCCCGCTCCCAGGGCCTGGTCCGTGCCCCGTCCGCCCAGCCGCCCCACAGGTCGACGACGGTTTCACCGCCGGCCATGACGGTGACCGCGGCGCCCAGTTCGCCGCGCTCGCGGAAGTTCTCCTCGAAGGCGGCGCGCACCGCGGAGAACCGCTCGTCGCAGTGACCCTCGATGAGTGGAACAACTGGTCGGTCCATGGCTCCTCCGTACGTCCCGGCGATGCCCAAGAACGTACCGACTGGTCGGACCGCCGTGAAGGTCTGTGCAGCGGCAGGCTGACGCTTGTCCAGCCCCTGCACCACGACCCGCGTGGCACGTGTTCCGCAGGGTTGTGCTGACCGGATATTCGGTAGCAGCGGTCCGCGCTCGCCGCGGCCACGAGTTCCCAACAGGGACGCACGTGCGTCGGGAGGTTCAACCAGCCGTCGATCAACGTTGAGAAGTCGCCTGCAAGCAGACGCTTCGGTCAGTGATCCAGCCGTGCCGGAAGAACCGGACCCGACGCACCCTACGCAGCCCCCGAAGATCCCGGAGGGCCATCTCCAAAGCTAAATGTCAGTGCCATGGGGCAGGGTGGACGGTGCCCCGTCGTATGCAGAGGAGAGGAAGGCCGACCGATGAGTGTCACCGCCCTGATGACGTACCGCGAACGAGCCGCCGCCCAGGCCTATCTGCGCCTGCTCGGCGCCGTCCGCGCCTCCCTGGCCACGCCTCCCGGCGCGGCCCCGCCCCCCGTCGTCCTCACCGCTCCCATGGCGGAGGCCGACCAGGCGCTGGCGGAGGCGGGCTTCGCGGGCAACGAGGCGGAGCTCTTCGACCTGGTGACGGAGCTTCACTCCGCCGGTGTCACGCGTCGTGGCGCAGGGGCGTGAGCTGCTCGATGTCGTAGCGGGCCCGCAGTTCCGCGATCGCCGCGTGGTCGGGCGGGCCGCCCGCTTCGAGGATCTCGACGAGTTCCTCGAAGTAGCGCTCGTGATCCGGGGGCGGGGACGCCTGGAAGAACATCCTGGCCGGTTCGCCGCTGCGGTTGGCGAAGGCGTGCGGACAGCCCGGGGGGACGACGAGGACCGTGCCCGGGCCCGCCCGCACCACGCGACGGCCCGTGGGGGACTCCCAGTGCCGCCAGTCGTCGCGGGTCCGTACGCGCGGCTCGAAGGCCAGGATGTCGAGCTCGCCTTCGAGCACGTAGAAGAGCTCCTCGCTGCGCGTGTGCACATGGGCGCCGACGTCGAAGCCCGGAGGCACCACGACTTCGAAACTGGACGAGACGCGCGAGTGCTCGCCCGTGACCTTGAACGTCACTTCCTGGGCCGGCGTGCGCAGCGTCCTGCCCTGCCCCTTCGGTACGACCAGACCCTCGGGGGACCCGGCGAGGACGGCCCCGTCCGGGGCGCTGATCTGTGCGGTCACCACGTCACCGGCAATCCCTCGGGACCGCGGATCAGCGCTCCGGGCCGCCAGCGGAGATCCTCGTCGGCGACGGCGAGGCGCAGTGCGGGGAAGCGGTCCAGCACGGCGGAGACGAGGAGTTCGGTCTCGAGCCGGGCGAGCAGGCCGCCCACGCAGTAGTGCGGGCCGTATCCGAACGCCACATGCGGGTTGGGGCTGCGCTCCAGCACGATCTCGTCCGGGTCGGTGAAGACGTCGGGGTCGCGGTTCGCGGCCAGGTACGAGACATGGACGGCCTCGCCCGCCTTGATGTCATGGCCCGAGACGGTCACGTCCTCCCTCGCGATCCGGCCGAGGCCGACGGCGTTGCGGTGCGGGATCCAGCGCAGCAGCTCGTCGATGCCCGAGGGCCGCAGCGCCGGCTCGGCCCGCAGCCGGGCCTGCAGTTCCGGGCGCGTGAGGAGGATGTAGACCATGTTCCCGGTGTTGTTGGTGACCGCCTCTCCGCCGATCTGGATGAGCAGCGCGAGACCGACCGCTTCCGGCTCCGTGACGTCGCCGTCCGCGACGGCCGTCGCGAGCAGCCCGATCACGTCCTCGCCGCCCGTGTCCCGCCGCTGCCGCAGCAGTTCGGCGAAGTACGCGCACATCTCCGTCTTCGCCCGCTCGCTGCGCTCCACCCCCTGGGACGAGGAGAGGATCAGCGCGGTCCACTCGTGCATCCTCGGGTGGTCGGGCTCGGGGACGCCCATCAACTCGCAGACGACGGCCAGCGGGAACGGGGCGAGGATCCGTTCGGTCAGGTCGGCCGGCGGTCCGTCGCGCAGGACGCCGTCGACGAGTTCGTCGAGCGTCTCCCGCGCCCGCCCGCGCAGCCGCTCGATGGCGCGGGTGGTGAAAGCGGGCGCGACGGCCCGGCGGAGCCGGGTGTGGTCCGGCGGGTCCTCGAAGCCGACGGCGCCCTCGGCGGGGATGAAGTGCGGGGCGAGCCGCGTGACATCGTGCTCCACGACCGCCTTGCGGCTGAAGCGCGGATCGTTCGTCACCAGCCGCACGTCGTCGTAGCGGGTCGCGAGCCAGGCCCAGCCCTTCCCGTTGGGGAGTCTGACGCGGGAGATCGGGCCGTCCCGCATCAACTGGGCGAGTACGGGATCGAAGTCGACGCCGGCAAGATCCTGGGCGGGCCAGAAGCGGACCGGGGGGCGGGGGGTCGCCGTGGCCGTGGTCGTCGTCTCGTTCCGCATGGTTCAGGTCCTCCTCGCGAGCTTCGCGTCGAAGGGCCGGCGGCCGTCGGGTATGGTCCAGCGGCCCAGCGACATCTCGGCGGTGATGCCGGGGCCGAAACCGGCGAGGATGCCGCACGCCGCGTCCTCCGTGCCGCCCTCCTCGAACAGCCTGCGCAGGGCGTCCAGGACGACGGCGCTGGCTATGTTGCCGTACTCGGTGAGCGTGGCCCGGCTGAAGCGGAAGGCCTCGGGCTGCACTCCGAGGAACATGCTGAGGTCGTCCAGGATCCGCGGACCGCCCGCGTGGATGATGTAGAAGTCCAGCGAGGTGGCGTCCCAGCCGTGGTCGGCGGCGAGTTCCTTGAGGGCCGGAGCGAGTGGCTCCATCGTGCCGGGCACGCGCTTGTCCAGCTTGAAGTGGAAGCCGGTGGCGCGGACGTCGTAGGCGATCCAGTCCTCGGTGTGCGGGACCAGGTACGAGCCGTTGCGCTCAAGGCCGACGCCGAGACCGCCGCGCCCGCGTACGACCGCCGCCGCCACGCCGTCGCCGAACAGGCCGTTGGAGAGCAGATTGCCGACGTTCACATCGGTCGGCTGGTAGCACAGCGAGCAGAATTCGCAGGCGACTATGAGGGCGTTCGCCTCCGGGTAGGCGGTGCAGAAGTCGTGCGCCCGGTTGATCGCGGCACCGCCGGCCGCGCATCCGAGCTGGGCGATCGGCACCTGGACGACGTCGGTGCGGAAGTCCATGGTGTTGATCAGCCATGCCGTGAGTGACGGCATCATGAAACCCGTGCACGAGACGAAGAAGATCACGTCTATGTCCGTCGTGCGGAGCTCGGCGTCCTCCAGCGCTCTGAGGATGACGGTGGGCACGCGAGCCTTGGCCTCTGCTTCGTAGACCGCGTTGCGCTCCTCGAAGCCGGGGTGCTGCAGCGTTTCCTCGATGGGGCGCAACAAGTGCCGCTTCTCCACGCCGGTGTTCCGGATCAGTCGCAGCGCCAGCTCCAGTTGCGGGTGGTCCGCGTGGACGGACCGCGCCAGATCAAGGGTCTGTTCCATGGTGATGACGTGCTCGGGCACGTACACCGCGGGTTTGCACAGAGTGGCCATGCCATGCCGCCCTTCTCTCGCGTTCCCTCAAAGGATCTGCGACGGAAGGCCGTTGCGCGCGCCGGGGAAGGCGCTTCCCGCTGCGCCGAACGGGTGATGCGACGGCCCGGCCGGGCCGGATGGACCGCCGATCGGGAAGGGATGGGTTCCTGAAGGGGGCCGTAAGCGCTCACCAGGCACGATCCGTGATCGTGCGTGAGCACAATCCGGGAGATGAACCCGATGACGTCAGAACCCGAGACGGAGGCCGTTCCCGGGCCCGGCCACGGGACCTTTGCCGGGCCGAGGACATCGACGGGAGCCGATGGCTGTCCCGTGACCGGTGCCGGGTCGCCGACGGAAGGCCCGCACGACGGGCGCTCGCATGACGTGTCACACGACTCACACGACGGGGCACGCGCGCCGTCAGGTGCGTCACGTCACGACGGACACGCCGACGGGCACGCCGACGGGCACGCCGACGCGCACGACGAGGGAACCGTCCACGACTGGACCCTCGAGGACTTCCGGGCCCTGGACTTCGACCCCTTCCTGGTCACGCTCCTCCGCGACGAGCCGGTGGCCCGCATCCGGCTGCCCTTCGGCGAGGGCAGTGCCTGGCTCGTGACGCGGTACGAGGACGTCAAGCAGGTCTCGTCGGACCCCCGGCTCAGCCGCAAGGCCCTTGCGGACCGCGAGGTGACGAGCGGCTCGCCGCACGCCATCGCCGCGAAGCACGCCGCCCTCAACTACGCGGACCCACCGCACCACACCACACTGCGCCGGGTGGTCGCCCGGGCCTTCACGGGCAGGAGCATGCAGCGGCTGCGGCCCATGGCCCAGCGGACCGCGGACGCCCTGCTGGACTACATGGAGAGGCAGGGGTCACCCGCGGACCTCATGAAGCATCTGCACGGGCCCTTCCCGCTCTCCGTCGTCAGCGATCTGCTGGGACTGCCGGAGGACGAGCGCGCGGAGATGACCTCCTGGGCGAACGTGATCATGACACCGCGCCCGTCCCCCTCCCGCAGCAAGGAGGCCAAGAACACCGTCCGCGACGTCGTCGTCGGGCTCATCGCCCGGCGGCGCGCCGAACCCCGCGACGACCTGGCCGGAGTGCTCACGGACGCGGTCGCGGCCGGCGAGATCAACGAGGACGAGGCGGTCTCGCTGGCCACGGCGATCCTGGTGAGCGGCGCCCATGCCGTGCGCAACAACAGCGCAAACATGGTGTACGCACTTCTCACCCATCCGGAGCACCTCGCGCGGCTGCGCGCCGCGCCAGAGCTGCTGCCGCACGCCGTCGACGAGCTGCTGCGCTACATCCCGCACCGCAACGGCGTGGGTCTGGCGCGCATCGCCACCGAGGACCTGGTGATCGGTGACGTGCGGATCAGGGCGGGCGAGGCGGTCTACTGCTCGTACCTCTCCGCGAACCGGGACCCGGACGTGTTCGGCGACCCGCACAGGCTCGACTTCGACCGCGGGCCCATCGCACATCTGTCGTTCGGGTTCGGGCCGCACCACTGCGTCGGTTCGATGCTGGCCCGCATGGAGTCCGAGATCATGCTCGCGACGCTCCTGGACCGCTGTCCGCGGCTCGCCCTCGCGGTGCCGCCCGGACGGATCGAGTGGGAGGAAGGCGCGCTGATCCGCGGGCCCAAGTCCCTTCCCGTCAGCTGGTGATGAGCCGTGCGGTGCGACGTGCGGATTGTGCACGGGAAACCCGACGACACCGAGCTGGCGGCCCTGCTGGCGGTGCTCACGGTGATCGCCTTCCGTCGTGAGGCGGCCCTGGCGGCCGCCTCCGAGCGCCGGACCCGCAGAGCCCACTGGGACCGGGCCTGGGGCGGTGGCTTCCAGCCCAGCACGTCCTGGCGGGTGCGGGACAAGGCGCTGGTGGCGTTCGACCCCGGAGCCCGCTGAGGACGTGGCCCCCAAGGGCGCGGCAGGGCAGGGGGCCGGATCGGACGTGCCCGGCCGGATCAGACGAGCAGCCGTAGCGAGGTGTCCGACACCCCGAGCCGGACCGTCTGGCCCCAGGTCAGTTCCAGCGCGTCGGACTCCATTCCGTCTCCGAAGGCGACCAGCCGGTCGGACTCGACGGTGAGCCGGAGCCGTTGCGTGTTCATGAGCGTGCCCTCCACCAGTGAGGTTCCGGTGGCGGGCGACGGCCATGCCTCGCGTACGTACCAGACGAGGCGCGGGTCGGCCGGTGCGGGCAGGGGCTGTCCGCCGCCCCTCTCTCGCCACAGCGACCGCAGCCAGCCGGTCGCCCCGGTCCCGGTGCCGACCAGGACGCCCGAGGACGCCTGGGCCTCGGCCCGCGCCTGGGCCTCCGAGGAGCGGCCCGGTCCCGGCGGGACCAGGTCCGGGCCGCCCGACGGGTCGAGCCCGAGCCGGTAGCGGGACGTCTGGTGGCCGGGCCTGCCGACGTAGATCTCGTTGAGCGCGACGAGGCGCTGGGTGTCGTCGGCGACGGCCTCCACCATGGTGAGCTCGTCCGCGGTGGCGCCGCCGTGGGCGACGGCGGCCCGCAGCAGCTTGGCGGTGTCCTCGACCCGGTGCCGCACGAGCACACCGGGATTGCGGCCGGGTTCGGTGTCGATGCCCACGACGGGCTGGCCCGCGAGGTACTTCGCCGTGTTGGCGACCAGCCCGTCCTGTCCCACCACGACCACCACGTCCTCGGGCGCGAACAGAAAGCGGTCGAGGTCCGCCCGCTCCACCCGGGTCTGCCGCCATCGAAGCGGTACGGCCGCCGCGACCTCGGCGAGCGCCCGCCGGGTTCGGTGATGCCGTTCGGCGACCTCCCGGATGCTGCGGCCGCGCGAGGACAGGAAGAACTCGGCCTGCCCGTGCGTGCCGTGCCGGGCGAGCAACTCCTCGTACTCGGTGGTGCGATGCACGAGCACCGCGCGCGGAGCCAGGCCCCCGCCCGGACTCATGGCTCCACCGGGCCTCACGCCCCCTCCGGCCCCGGGCCGCCCAGCCTGGAGAGCAGCCCGGTGAGGACATCGGGGGAGAGCGTGATGCTGTCCACGCGTGGCAGGTTCTCGGCGAGCCGGGTCACGGCCAGTGCGTGGAGAGTGGCCGGGTCCGCCTCGGAATGGACGCGCAACCAGGCCGCCTGGGCCGCGGCCCGTGCCTCGCCGACCTCGCGCGCCGCCGTGGCCTCCGCCTTGGCGAGCCGTACCTTGCGGGCGGCCTCCGCCTCCGCGCGTACGGCGTCGGCCGCGGCGCCCTCCTCGGCCTCGCGCCGGGCGTTGGTGCCCTTCTGGTCGACCAACTGCTCTTCCCTGCGGGCCAGTTCGATCTTGCTGGCCAGCTCGTTCTCGGCGATGGCCCGCTCGCGCTCGACGGCGACGGCCCGGCGTTCATAGGTGGCGCGGTCGGCCTCCTGCTGGATCTGCTCGCGTGCGGGGGTGCGCAGCGCGCGCTCGACCTCGGGCTCGGGCCGGAGCGCGACGACGCGTACGGCCACGACCTCGATGCCGGTGGCGGCCAGCCGCGGCTCTGCCGCGAGCCCGCCGGAGATCCGCTCGCGTACGACCGCGACGCCGTCGACGAGGGCCGACGCCAGGGCCGTACGGGCCAGGACGTCCAGCGCGTGCTGCTGGGCGGTCTCGGTGAGCAGCGTGGAGATCTGCTCCAGCGGGGAGCCGCGCCAGACCCCGGTGTCCGGATCGATCGAGAAGTCCAGCCGGGCGGCGGCGGTGGCTGGATCGCTGATCCGGTACGTGACGGTCGACTGCACCGAGACGTCCTGGAAGTCGGAGGTCCTGGCGTGGAACGTCATGGCCAGCTCCCGGTCGTCGACCGGCACTTCGGAGAGTGCGGCGGTCAGCGCGCGGAACCAGAAGCTGAGGCCGGGCCCGTCGTGGACGAGCGCGCCGCGCCTGTGGTGGCGGACGTGGGCGGTGGGCGCGGAGCGCAGATGGCGCCATCCGAAGCGCCTGGTGATGTCGGCCATGGACAACCCCCTGTTTTCGTCATCGCGACGATATCGCCGCGAGCCGCTTATCGTCAAGACGACGAAATGAGGGGTTTCCGGGTTTGCGGTGCACGGCCGTCCGCAGCAGGCTGACGGGATGGACAGCATCATCGTGCGCAGGATCTACGACGACCCGGACCCGGACGACGGCACCCGTGTTCTCGTCGACAGGCTCTGGCCCAGGGGCGTCTCCAAGGAACGGGCCGCCGTCGACACCTGGCTCAAGGAGGTTGCCCCCTCCAACGAGTTGCGCACCTGGTACCACAAGGACTCCTCCCGCTACGAGGAGTTCGACGCCCGCTACCGGCAGGAGCTCGAGCAGGGCCCGGCCGCGGAGGCCCTGGAGCAGCTGCTCGCACTCGCCAGCGCCGGACGGGTCACGCTCGTCACCTCGGTCAAGAGCATCGAGGGCAGCCATCTGCCGACCCTCGTCGACGTGGTGGAGCGGGCGCGGTCCAGCAGGCCGTGAGGCGGGGCGGCCGACCGGGTCGACGGGTCGCCTGCCGGGCCCCCAGGCAGTCCGGTCGGTCACCCGTGCGGCCTGTCAGCGGGCCGTGAGCCCGTAGAGGCGGTCCGCCGTTCCCGCGAGGACGAGGGCCTGCTCGTCCTCGCTCAGTTCTTCCGTGAGCGTGCGCGCGGTGTCCAGCACCTCGCCGTACGAGGACGCCAGCCGGCACACCGGCCAGTCCGAGCCGTACATCGTCCGGCCGGGCCCGAAGGCGTCCAGCACCGTCCGCGCGTACGGCCGCAGATCCTTCACGGTCCAGGAGGCCCAGTCCGCCTCCGTCACCATGCCGGACAGCTTGCAGGCCGTGTTCGGCAGCGCCGCGAGCTCGCGCACGGAGGCCGCCCAGGGCTGCAGTTCGCCGCTCGCGATCGGCGGCTTGCCCAGATGGTCCAGGACGAACGTCAGCCCGGGGTGCGTGGCCGCCGCCCGGATCGCGGCCTCGAGCTGGTGCGGCAGGACCACCAGGTCGTAGACGAGCCCGGCGTCCTCGACCGCGGACAGTCCGCGCCCTACGTCGTCGCGCAGCAGCCACTTGGGGTCGGGCTCGCCCTGCACCTGGTGGCGGATGCCCACGAGCCGTCCGCCGCCCGGGAGTTCGCGCAGCGCTGCCAGGGCTTCGGCGGCACCGGGCGCGGTGAGGTCCGTCCAGCCGACGACGCCCGCGACGAGATCGCTGCCGGGGCCGTCCGCGAGGGCGAGGAACTCCGGGGTCTCCTCCGCGACCGTGACCGTCTGGACGAGCACGGTCGCATGCACACCGGCCGCCTCGGCCTCGGACCGCAGCTCGGACAGGAGGAAGTCCCTCCGGATCGGGGCAAGTTCGGGTCCGTTGATCCAGCCCTGGTCGCGTACGGACAGATCCCAGACGTGGTGGTGGGCATCGACGACGCGCACGGCGATCAGAGCTCCCAGACGACGGGCAGTCCGGCATCGGCGCCGTCGGCCGAGTAGTCGTGCACCACGTCGAGCAGTTCCGCCATCCGTGCCTGCCAGGAGATGTTGACCGGCAGGCCCTCGAGTTCGGCGAGCAGGCGTGCGTAGTCGTCGCACTCGATGAGATGGAAGAGCTCGGTACCGCTGCGCCAGATGGTCCAGGAGCTCGCCCCCGCGGCGCGGATCGCCGCTCGCAGCTCCCCGGGCACCTCCCGGTGGGCGGCCTCGTACTCCTCGATCCGGTCGGCCCGGACCCTCGTGTGCAGGGCGACCCTCATGACCGCTTCACCAGTCCCTCCTCCTCCAGTTCGGCCCACAGCGCATCGGGTACGGGCACGGCCAGCATCCGCGCGGCGTCCTCGACCTCGTCCGCCGACCGCACCCCCACCAGCACGCTCGCCACGGCCGGATGCCGGAACGGAAAGCGCAGTGCCGCGGCGCGCAGCGGTACGCCGTGCCCCTCGGCCACGGCCTTGATGCGCAGCGCCCGTTCGAGCGCGTCGGGGCAGGCGGCGCGGTAGTCGTAGGTCGCGCCCGGCTTCGGGTCCGCCAGCAGACCGGAGTTGAAGACCCCGCCGATCACCACATGGCGTCCGCGCGCAGCGGCCTCCGGCAGCAGCTCGTCCGCGGCGCGCTGGTCGAGCAGCGTGAACCGGCCCGCGCACAGCACCACGTCGACGTCCGTGTCACGGACGAAGCGGCCGAGCATCTCCGTCTGGTTCATGCCCGCGCCGATCGCCCGCACGGTCCCTTCCGCGCGCATCCGCTCCAGGGCGGGATACGCCTCGCGGAAGGCCTGCTCGCCGTGGTCGTCCGGGTCGTGGAGGTAGACGATGTCGATCCGGTCGAGACCGAGCCGCTCCAGGCTCTCCTCGACGCTCCGCAGCACTCCCGCCGCGCTGAAGTCCCAGCGCCTCCGGTAGGCCGCGGGCACCGCGAACCCGTTGTCGAGGTCGTCGCCGTACGCGTCCTCGCCGGCCGTCCCCGGGCGCGGTTCCAGGATCCGCCCGACCTTGGTGGAGACGGTGTACGAGTCCCGTGGCCGGCGCCGCAGCGCGGCCCCGAGCCGTCGCTCGGACAGCCCGAGGCCGTAGTGCGGCGCGGTGTCGAAGTACCGCACGCCCGCCGCCCAGGCCGCGTCCAGCGCGGCCGCCGCGGCCTCCTCCGAAACGGCGCTGTAGAGATTCCCGATCCCGGCCGCCCCGAAGGCCAGCCCGGTCACCGGACAGCCGCTCCGCCCCACTGTGGTGCTGCGCATCATGACGTCCGTCCCGCCCCTTGATCCTCTGCGCCGCATGCCTATCAGATGTATAGGCCTTCACAACACCCTTCTGTCCGGATTTCCTGGCGAAATCAGAGTGATTGATCGGATGTCTCGTGCACGATTATCTCGACGGCGGGGTAGGTCTCGGTGCAGCTGCCACCGTCGGCGCCGTAGTAGGTGCAGGTCCGCCCGTGCAGGTCCACGTCGTACCGGAGCACGCCGGCCTTCCGGCAGCCGTGGACGAACTCGGGGAACGTGGTCTCGCCCCCCTGGCCGGCGCGGAGTGCGGCGATCAGGGCCTGGCGGTCGAACGGGGCGATGTCGACCGAGCCGGTGACGAGCGGCTCGCCCTGGACGGCAACATGCCCCGGCGTCGGTGAGGTACGGCATCGGGTTCGACGGCACGGCCATGCGGCAGCGGCCGACTCCGGCCTGGCGCAGGGATTCGGCGAGGAAGGGAAGCCGCCGACCTCGGGGCGGACGGCCGCCGCGCGCTCCAGGGCGCGCTGCGGGTTGGTGATCGCGCTGGTCGCTGACGTGTTCGAGGCCGCGGGACTGCTGCGCAAGAGCGGGGAAGCGATCGCCGCGACGGGCCAGTACGAAGAGGGCCCGCAAGCCCGGCAAGATCCACAAGACGCCCCCTGGCCCCGGGTCCGCGGGCTGCCCTCGTGATCTGTCGCTCAGGCTCAGGGACAGGACTCAGGGCGGCACGGCGTCCCGCGCTCCGCGGACTCGTTGTCCATGGACTCGCTTCCCCCTGATGTGAGGTGGAACAGACCGCCCTCTGGGTCGCGCAGCGTCGCCACCCGCCCGAGAGGGGTGTAGTGCGGGGGTGTGACGACGGTGCCGCCTGCCGCGGCCGCCCGTTCGGCCGCGGCGTCCACATCGTTGCGGCAGAAGTGCACATGCCACCGAGGCCGGATGCCGGGGTCCGTGGACTCCGCCACGCCGCCGCCGTACATCCCGGCGACCGTGCGTCCGTCGACCCGCAGCAGTACGCGGTCGTGCTCGTAGCGCACGTCGATGCGCTCCGGCGCCTGGGAGTCCCATTCGAAGACGCCGCCGTAGAACAGGGCCGACGCGAACGGGTCCCTCGTGTGGAGCTCCAGCCACGCCGCGGCGTTCGTCCCGCGCCCGGCGTGCCAGCCGACGTCGACCGGCCCCTCCCAGATGCAGAACACGGCGTCCACGGGGTCGGCTGCCCAGGCCATCCGTCCGCCGCCGAACGCGAGCGGGCCCACGGCGACCGTGCCGCCCCGCTCCCTGATGCGTGATGCCACGGCGTCCGCGCTGTCCGCCACGAAGTAGGCCGTCCAGGTGACCGGCAGTTTCACCCCCATGGTCTGCGTGGACTCCCCCAGACCGGCCACCGGAACCCCGTCCGCGTGCGCGACGACGTACGAGCCCTGGCCCTCGGTGCCGTGCTCGAACTCCCAGCCGAAGACCGCGCCGTAGAAGTCCTGGGCGGCTTTGATGTCCTGTGCCGTCAGGCTCACCCAGCAGGGCGTGCCCTGCACCCCACGCGCTGTGGCTGCCAAGGCCGCTCACCTCATCCATGTCATCCCCGCGCAGGAGTCCACTCCCTCCACACCCTTCAACAGATTCAGGAGGGTCGCCACCGCAGACGAACTCCCGGCGACCGTCACGTCCTGAAGGGGCGTCGGCTGCCCGGGATAATCAATGGCGCACCGGAAGGGGCCGGGCTAAGGTGTGCTCCGTTGCCGTACGAGACGTACGAGCCGACCGGACGCATGAGCCGTACGAGAAGAAACCGGAGGTGAGGACATTGATGACTGTCGTTGCGCTGGGCGCTGCCCAGGACCAGAAGATCATCGTTCCCATCTCCGTGGTCTCCGGCTGACCTTCCACCATTTGTTCCGCGCCCACGACCGGGCGCGTGCGCCGGGGCCACCCTTGCGAAGGGTTTCCCCTTGTCCTCGTCCCTCTCTTCCGTTCTGTCTTCTTCTTCGTCCTCCTCGCACCCGCTGGCGCCGTACGGCTGGGACGAGGGGATCGCCGCGGAGTTCGCTCCGTACGCCGAACAGGGTCTGGTGCCCGGACGGGTCGTACGCGTCGACCGCGGCCAGTGCGATGTCGTCACCCCGGACGGGGTCGTCCGGGCCGACACCGCGTTCGTGACCCCGCACGATCCGATGCGGGTGATCTGTACCGGTGACTGGGCGGCCGTGGACCCGGACGGCAGTCCGCGCTATGTACGCACGTACCTGCCGCGGCGGACGGCATTCGTCCGCTCCACGTCGTCTCAGCGGTCCGAGGGGCAGATCCTCGCCGCCAACGTCGACCACGCGATCATCGCGGTGTCGCTCGCCGTCGAGCTCGACCTCGGGCGGATCGAGCGGTTCCTGGCGCTGGCCTGGGAGAGCGGGGCCCACCCGCTCGTCGTGCTGACCAAGGCGGATCTGGTGCCGGACGCGACCGGCAGGTCGTATCTCGTGCAGGACGTCGAGACCGTGGCGCCCGGAGTGCCGGTGCTGTCGGTGAGCTCGTTGACCGGTGAGGGCATGGACGTGCTCGCGGCGGTCGTCTCCGGCGGTACGAGCGTGCTGCTCGGGGTGTCCGGCGCCGGAAAGTCCACCCTGGCGAACGCGCTGCTCGGCGAGGACGCCATGGAGGTGCAGGCCACCCGTGACGCCGACGGCAAGGGCCGCCACACCACCACCACCCGCAACCTGCTCGCCCTGCCCGGCGGTGGGGTCCTCATCGACACGCCCGGTCTGCGCGGCGTCGGCCTCTGGGACGCCGCCGCCGGCGTCGGCCAGGTCTTCTCGGAGATCGAGGAGCTGGCGGAGGACTGCCGCTTCCACGACTGCGCCCATGAGTCGGAGCCGGGCTGCGCCGTCCGCGCGGCGATCGAGGACGACGCCCTGCCGGAGCGCCGCCTGGACAGCTACCGCAAGCTCCTCCGCGAGAACCAGCGCATCGTCGCCAAGACCGACGCCCGCCTGCGGGCGGAACTGCGCCGCGACTGGAAGCTGAGGCACGCGGAGGGGCGCGCGGCGATGGAGGCGAAGCGGGGCGGCCGCGTGCGCTGAGCCCACCGAGGGGCGGGCCCCCGGGCTCCCGGTACCGACCGGGCGGCCTGGGTGTCCGCCATCGAGCGCCGGACGGGCTGGGTGCGTCCGGTACCGCTGGGCCGGCCGGTGTCTCCGTCCTGAAACGCCGGACGGGCTGAAGGTGCCCGGTCCGCCGGGTGGGCCTGGGCATCCGCCTCGAACGCCCGGCGGGCTGAGTGCACCCCACGCTCGAAGGACGTTGGGGAGAGCGGCGGGGCGGAGCCCCGCAAGAGCGGGGTCCGGGGCGGAGCCCCGGTTCGGGAAGGGGCGGGGCGGGGAGGAGGCCCGCCGCAGGCGCCCCCTTCGCAGGGGCGCGCGGTAGCGTGGTGTCCGAAAACCGCCAGAAGGGGCCTGGCGGACCGCGGAGACTGGAACCGTGATGGACGAAGACACCCAGTACCAAGCCGTGAGCAGCCGCGACGCGCGGTTCGACGGTGCGTTCTTCTTCGGTGTGGAGACCACCGGCATCTACTGCCGCCCGAGCTGCCCGGCCGTTACCCCCAAGCGTAAGAACGTTCGGTTCTTCCCCACCGCCGCAGCCGCCCAGGGCCACGGCTTCCGGGCCTGCCGGCGCTGCCGCCCGGACGCCGTGCCGGGGTCGGCCGAGTGGAACGTGCGCGCCGACGCCGTGGGGCGTGCCATGCGCCTCATCGGGGACGGCGTCGTCGACCGGGAAGGCGTGCCCGGGCTCGCCGGGCGGCTCGGGTACAGCGCGCGGCAGGTGCAGCGGCAGCTCAACGCCGAGCTCGGAGCCGGGCCCGTCGCGCTCGCCCGCGCCCAGCGCTCGCACACCGCACGCGTGCTGCTCCAGACGACCGGGCTGCCGGTCACGGAGATCGCGTTCGCGTCCGGGTTCGCGAGCGTACGGCAGTTCAACGACACGATCCGGCAGATCTACGCCCGCACGCCGACCGAGCTCCGCGCCGAGATGCGCTCCCGGCAGGCCGCCGACGCCGCCGGCATTCCGCTGCGCCTCGCCCACCGCGGCGCGTACGCCTCCCGCGAGGTCTTCGACCTGCTCGCCGGCGAGGCCGTCGAGCGGATCGAGGAGGTCGTCGGCCGGCCCGGCGCCCGCACCTACCGCCGCACGCTGCGACTGCCGTACGGCTCCGGCATCGTCGCCGTCGGCGAACGCTCGGCGGGACCCTGGCTGGAGGCCCGCATCCAGCTGACCGACCTGCGCGACCTGACCACCGCCGTCCAGCGGCTGCGCCGGCTCTTCGACCTCGACGCCGACCCGTACGCCGTCGCGGAACGGCTCTCCGCCGACCCCCGGCTCGCTCCGCTCGTCGCCGCGCGCCCCGGGCTCCGCTCGCCCGGTACCGCCGAGCCCGAGGAGTTCGCCGTACGGGCCGTCGTCGGCCGCGAGGAGGCCGCGCGGCTCGTCGAGGCGTACGGCAAGGTCCTGGACCAGCCCTGCGGCGGGCTCACGCATCTCTTCCCCGAACCGGCCGTGCTGACGGACCATCCGGTCGCCGGCCCGCTCGCGACCGCCGTCGCCGACGGGCACCTGCGCCTCGACCCCGGCGCGGACCGCGACGAGGCCGAACAGACGCTGCTCGCCCTGCCCGGCGTCACGCCCCGTGCCGCCGCGCTGATCCGGATGCGCGCGCTCGGGGACCCGGACGTCGCCCCCGACGGCGGGCGCGACGACGAGTCCCACCGGCCATGGCGTTCGTACGCCACCCGGTACCTCGCCACCACGGACCGCTGGAGGGCGTGGCCTACGGCGCGAGCCACTCCGCCTGGAGCTGGGGAGCCACGTCTGCTCCGCTGACATGCACTCGGGCGCGCGGCCGAGCGGGCGCCGTTCCGAGCAGGTCCGGATCGACGCTCACGCTCCGGCTCACGCCTTCGGCGTCACCAGAGCGCCGGCCGCGGCCGGCGCCACGCCATGCATCTGGTGGTGGCACGAAGGAGACAGCGACGCAAGCCTGTTGGCCCTCAGCCCCGGCAGGGGCCTGTCCGGCCTCCGGCCTACGGGGAGGGCTCTTCCAGGCCCCAGCTGTGGATCTTCTCCGGATGGATCCGGATCACCTCCTCGCTGAAGTGCGGCCCCAACTCGTGCGGACCCGTGAGCAGTTCCGCCTCCCCGCGAATCTCGACCCCGCGCACCCGCCACGGCCGCGTGCTCACGATGTCGTCCACGACGAGCGCGACCTTGTGGTTCGTCTGCAGATTGCGCCACTTCTTCGTCTTCCCCATGGCCAGTCCGCCGATGAGGATCGTGCCGTCGTCCTGCGGGAAGAAGCCGACCGGGTTGGCCTGGGGCCGGCCCTGAGGGTCCACGGTCGCCATCCGCCCCAGCTGCTGGGTCCTGAGATACGCGCGCTCGGCCTCGCTGAATTCGGTCATGGCCCCAGCATCGCCCGCCGCGGTCGGCCGCGCATCGGCACCTCGACCTGGTCCGCAGGACCTGTCAGAGGCCGGGGGAGTCAGCCCGGAAGCCCCCACGCCGGCGCCGGCTCGTTCGGCGCGACCGGTCGCACCACGAGGTCGGGCGGTCGCCGCATGCGGTGATCAGCGCCGACTCGCCGCGGTCCAGCGGGATGCGTACGGTCCCGTCGCCCAGGTCCTCGTACCGTAGCGGCCGCCCCCGCCCGTCGCGTACGTCCACCGGACCCTCGATCCCGTGGCGTACCACGCAGGGCGCGCCCGCCTCGCTCGCCAGCCGTACCCATCGGGTGACGCCCGCCCCCGCACCGCGCTCAGCAGGAACGCGCCCTGCGTGCGGAAGTCATGGACCGTCACCTCCCGCCACGCGGCGGGAATCGCCGGGAAGACGCGGACGACGCCGCCCCAGGACCGGCAGACCATGTCGTGCAGCGACTGGGCCGCCGAGAGCGGGGTCTCGATGACCGGGCCCGACTCCTTGTACATGGTGTCGGCCTGGATGAAGCGGCTCGTCAGCTCGCCGAGACAGAGGAAGAGATCCGATGTGCTTTCGGATGGCGGAACGTGGTTCAGTACATGGTCCGGTGCAGGGGGGCAACGCCCGGGTCTGTCCGGACCAATGCCGGGGCCTGAGGGGAGCGATCGTCCGAACGGCGTAGGACGGCGTCCGTCCTCAGCTCCAGCTCACCGCTCCCACCCACGCGCCGACGACGAGCAGACATCCGAGCAGTTCCACCAGCATGCTCGTCCCCGCCGCCCGCATGACGGTCCGCGTCGACGTCACCGCCTCGCCGTGCCCGCCCAGTCGCAGCCGCTCGCTGCCGTAGACCCCGCCGACGAAGCCCACCGCCGCGCCGACGACCGGCAGCAGGACGAAACCGAGCAGCGCCCCCAGGCCCGCGAACAGCGCCATCCGGGGGGTGATGCCCACGCCGCGCATCCGGCGCGGCCCCAGCTGCCACACGACGACCTGGTTGACGAGCAGCAGCGCCGTCGCCCCGACGAGGACCCACCACGCCAGGACGGTCTGCGCCTGCAGCGCCCACCACAGCACGGCGGACCAGACGAGCCAGGTGCCCGGAACGCCCGGCACGAGCACCCCGACCAGGCCGAGCAGCATCACCACGCCGACCAGGACGAGCTGCCACGCACTCATCTGCCAAGGGTGCAGGACCGGGATCGGCTCCGCAGGTCGCGCCGCCCCTTCCGCCAACTGCCTTCGTGCCGAGCTTCGCGGCCACCGCCGTGGCGCTGTTCGTGTCTTCTCCGGCGCGGTCCGCGAGCCGCCACCGCGCCGTCCGCGGCGTCGCTCGCGCCGGCGCTATCCGTCGCGCTCCGCTCCGGCCGCCGGGTCGCGGGCCGGGTTCCGCGCCACCCAGCCCTTCTCGTACGCATGCCACCCGAGCTGCAGCCGCGTCGTCACCCCGGTCAGCTCCATCAGCCCCTTCACCCGCCGCTGTACGGTCCGCAGCCCCAGCTCCAGCTGCTTGGCGACGCTCGCGTCCGTCATCCCCGCCAGCAGCAGCGACAGGATCTCCAGATCGGTGGCGTCGGGACCCGCGGCCTCGTCCTGCGTCACCTCCGCGCCCGCACCCAGCCGCAGCGGCAGCGCGTCGCGCCACACCGCCTCGAACAGGCCCATCAGCGACTCCAGCAGCCCGCTCGCGTGCACCACCAGTGCCGCGGGCTCCGAACCCCGCCCGGTCAGCGGCACCATCGCCAGCGTCCGGTCAGCGACGACGAGTTTGGTCGGCACCCGGTCCACGACCCGGACCTGTTCGTCGCGGCCGAGCGACGCCGACACCTCGGTGAGCCCGGAGGGCAGCCCCAGCACCTCGCGCTCGATGACGATGCGGTACGCGACCCCGCGCTGCGCAGCCTGCTCCTCCGCCTCGTTCTCCGTGCCCGACATCACCACGGGCCTGCCCGTCACGAGCGCGCACACCTCGTCGGTCGCCCCCAGCTGGAGCTGCAGGAAACGGTGCGCCACCGCGCTCGCACCCGTCACCACCTCGACCAGGTCGTGCACGGCGGGCTCCGCGGCCTCCGCCCGGTACTCCTGCGCGAGCAGCGCCGCCGCCAGCTCCGCCTGCTCCAGCTCGTGGCGCTGCTGGGTGAGCAGCGCGCCCAGCGCGACCGCGGGCGGCGCCGCCACCCAGCGGCTCGCTCGGGCCGACGACTGCGCGGCCAGACCCTGCCGCTCCAGCCGGCGCAGCGCTCGCTCGGTGTCCGTCTCGGGAAGCGCGAGCCGATGCGCCAGATCGGTGACCTCCGCTGCGCCGAGCGCCACCAGCGCCCGGTAGGCCGACTCCTGTCTCTCGTCGAGACCTATCGCTCCCAACACCCCTGACCCCTCCCCGGACCATTTCATTCCGCAGGTGACCGACATGATCGTGGCGGAAATCGGCCACGGCGTAAACCCGCCGCCTGCATCATCCCTGCATCACCTGCCGCTCTGCCAATGTGGCGCCACCGCAGCACCAACAGCTCCTGGACATGGGTTCTTTGGCTGCTTGTGTCCGGAAATTAACTGGGGAGAGCGATGCGTCCGATATCGCGCACGGCCCTGGGCGCGGCGACCGCCGCCGTCCTGGCCGTCACCGCGGTCGCGCCGTCCTTGGCCGCCAGGCCGCAGGACGACCCGGCCGACAGCAGGCCGCTGACAGGAAGTCAGGCCACTCAGGCGGCCGGGGGAGGAGCCGTCACGGTCACCCTCGTCACCGGCGACCAGGTGCTCGTACGCGGCGCCGGCACGAAGAGCCCCGCCGCCGCGGCCCTGCCCCGCGAGGACGGGACCGTACCACTGCTCCAGACCCGCCAGTCGGGCAAGGACCTGTACGTCTACCCCGAAGGCGCGACCGGCGCGCTCGCCGCCGGCCGCGTCGACCAGGAGCTGTTCAACGTCACCGGGCTGATCCGCCAGGGCTACGACGACGCGCACAGCAAGACCCTGCCGCTCATCGCCGTGTACGGCAACGATGTCGCGCGGTCCGCCCCCGCGGCCCTGCGCGGTGCCGAGCGCTCGCTCGTGCTCCCGGCCGTGGACGGCGTCGCCCTCAAGGCGGACAAGAAGCAGGCCGCCGGCTTCTGGTCCGACGTCACGAGCCCTCGCTCGCGCGCCGCCGCCGGGCTGAAGAAGCTCTGGCTCGACCGCAAGGTCGAGGCCACGCTCGACCGTTCGACGAAGCAGGTCCACGCCCCCGAGGCATGGGCGGCCGGATACGACGGCAAGGGCACCAAGGTCGCCGTCCTCGACACCGGCGCCGACGCCGAACACCCGGACCTCAAGGGCCGGATCGCCGCCTCCGAGAACTTCACCGACTCGCCGGACACCGACGACCGCCAGGGACACGGCACCCACACCATCTCCACCGTCGGCGGCTCCGGCGCCGCGAGCGACGGCAGGAAGAAGGGCGTCGCGCCCGGCGCCGAGCTCCTCAACGGCAAGGTGTTGAACGACTACGGCGAGGGCGCCACGTCCTGGATCATCGCCGGTATGCAGTGGGCCGTCGACAACGAGGCCGACGTCGTCTCGATGAGCCTCGGCAGCCGTGTGCCGACCGACTGCACCGACCCGATGAGCGTCGCCGCCGAGGAACTCGCCCGGAGCAAGGGCACCTTGATCGTCGTCGCCGCGGGCAACTCGGGCCCCGCGCTCAACACCGTCTCCTCGCCCGGCTGCGCGCCGAGCGTCCTCACCGTCGGTGCGGTCGACCGCGACGACTCCACCGCGTACTTCTCCAGCACCGGCCCGACGATCGTCTCGCACACCCTCAAGCCCGAGATCGCCGCGCCCGGCGTCGCCATCTCGGCCGCCGCCGCGGGCGGCCGCGGCGTGTACGCGTACCAGTCCATGTCCGGTACGTCGATGGCCACGCCGCACGTCGCGGGCGCCGCCGCGATCCTCAAGCAGCGCCACCCCGACTGGACGGCCCAGCAGATCAAGGCCGCGCTCGTCTCCTCCGCGGACTCCGGCATCCCCGGCGACGTGCGCGAGACCGGCGCCGGGCGCCTCGACGTCAAGGCCGCCGTCGACACCACCGTCACCGGCGCACCCGCCGTCCAGGGCGGCACCTTCGCCTGGCCGCAGGACGGCAGCGACCGCACCACGGTCCGGCTGCCCTACACCAACCACGGCGACAAGGACGTGAAGCTGGACCTGGCCGTCGACAAGGTCACCGGCAACGACGGCTCGCGCGTCCGCTCCGCCGTCGCCCGCCTCGGACAGCGTTCCGTGACGGTCCCGGCAGGCGCCACCGTCGAGGTTCCGCTGACGCTTGACCCGTCCGCGGACCTGGCGCGCAGTCAGTACGGCGATGTCACCGGCCGGGTCCTCGCCACCGCGCGCGGTGTCACCGTCTCCACGCCGTTCTCGCTGTACGCCGAGCCGGAGACCGTCACCCTCCGCGTCAAGCTCGTCGACCGCGACGGGAAGCCCGCCGCCGGCGCGTCCTCCGTCGATGTCATCGGCACCGACACCGCCACCGGCGAGCGCCGCTTCAACGACGGCGCCGCCGACCAGATCTACCGGCTGCGCCCCGGCTCGTACTTCCTCTCCTCCTTCGTCACCGGCGAGGACAAGTCCCTCGCCTACCTGGGCCGTCCGCAGCTGGAGCTGACGAAGGACACGACGGTGGTCCTGGACGCCCGCAAGGCCCACCGCCTCCGGGTCCAGACCGACAAGCCGGGCGAGAACCGTGCCGGCACGCTCGCCTTCGCCCGCTCCTGGGACGGCCGGCTGCACGCCGGAACGCTCACTGGCGGACGCGACATCCAGCAGTACTACGCGTCCGTCGAAGGCAGCGCCCACGAAGGCGACTTCGAGTTCGGCAGCTACTGGCGCCGCTACGCCCCCCAGATCACCGAACTCGCCGTCGACGGCGGCCCCGTCCTGCACCCGCTGACCTCCGGCACCGGCTCGGCCAACCTCGACGGCACCGGCTCGGCGCAGCTCGTCGACGCCGGGTCGGGCACGGCGGAGGAACTCGCCGCCGCCGGGGTCAAGGGCCGTATCGCCCTCGTCCGCGTCGCCGACGACACCATGTCGGTCGGCCTGCAGGCCCAGGCCGCCAAGGCCGCGGGCGCGGTCGCCCTGATCGCCCAACACGCCGCTCCCGGCAGCTGGTACCCGGCGGCCGGCTTCCTCGGCGCCCAGCTGCCCGCACTGTCGGTGCCCTCCGACGAGGCCGCCGAGCTGCTGGCGCGGCTCGCCGCGGGCCCCGTCACGCTGCGCTGGAAGGCCACCGCGAAGAGCCCGTACGTCTACAACCTCGCCTTCCCCGAGGACGGCCCGGTCACCTCGGACCGCACCTACCGCGTCCACGACAGCAAGCTCGGCGCGACCGAGGCGACGTACCGGGCGATGGGAGTCGCCGCCGACTACCTCGACTCCGTGTCCGCGGTACGCCCCGACACCGGTCAGCAGGTCTACCTCGGCGGGCTCATCAACCTGGTCGCCGCGCCCGGCAAGCGCACCGAGTACCAGTCGGCGGGCGCCACGGTTTACTCCAAGACCGTGTCCAGCAGCTTCCCCTGGGGCGAGTTCATGCTCGGCAGCCCTTCCGCCTACCGGGCGGGGGAGCGGGGCACCGAGTCCTGGTACGGCGGTGTTGTCGCCCCGACCGCCCCGCGCGACGCCGCGGGCCGGCCGGTGCTCGCCGCCGAGCGCCAGGGCGATCTGATCGGGGTCGCGACCGCCTTCTGGGGCGACGGCGAGCACGACGCCGCGGCCGGATCCTTCGGCGACATCGGCAGCATGACGCTCAAGCGGAACGGCGAGGAGATCGGCAACTCCGCCTACCCGTTCGGGGTCTTCGAGGTGCCGGCCGACGACGCCGCGTACGAACTCACGCTGTGGACCACCAAGATCGGCAGCCCGGCGAAGGTGTGGACGCGCTCGACGCAGCTGTCCACGGTGTGGACATTCCGCTCCGCACGTGACGAAAGCGCGTACTCTCAAGGCATCCCGCTCCTCTTCCCGGTGATCGGCCTCCCCGAGGACGGGCTCAAGACCCTCCCGGCGGCCGACGGCCAGAAGCTCACGCTCGGGGTGTCGGGGCACGCGGGGTACACCCCCGGTGCGCTGGTCGATGCGAAGCTGTCGTACTCGTACGACGGCGGAGCCACCTGGACCGAGGCCAAGGCCGAGCAGCAGAGCGCCGGGGCCTGGACCGCGACCGTGGACCACGCGGGCAGGAGCGGTCAACAGATCACTCTCAAGGTCGAGTTGACCGACGCGAACGGCAACTCCGTCACCCAGACAGTGGAGCGCGCCTACGACGTGCGCTGACCACCGAAACGTCCGCCGGGCGTCCTTCCCGTGGGGGGTTGGGCCGCCCGGCGGACTCCTTCGTGCATCCGTTCACGGACAAATTCTCCCGTTGACCCGTTTTCGGCCGCCCTCCGCGGTGGACAATAAGGGCATGAGTCAGCAGGGGGAGAAGCCCGCCACCGCCGACGACGACTGGTGGCACCGGCTGTACGACGAGTCCACCCCGGACACCGGACCCGCCTCGTCGGCGGGTGACACACTGGACGACCGCTTCCACTCGGCGGTCGACACCGTGGGCGAGGACCAGGAGCCCGCGCCGCCGTCCGCGCCTCCACCGCCACTGCCCGACGACCGCCGGCGCGCCTGGTGGGAGCCTTCGTCCCTCAAGGCGCCGTCGCACCGAGCGCCCTGGGAGCCCCCGGGCCCGCCCGCGGCGACCGTCCCGCATCAGGCACCACCGCCCGGCGCCGACCGTGCGGCCGGGAAGCCCGCCGTCTCCCGGCCGCCGGACGCCGACGCGGGCGGGGATGCGAACGCGGGAACGGCCGGCCCGCCGGCCGCACCGCCCCCAGCCCCGGCCGCGCCCCCGCAACCGCCCGCGGCGCCCCCGCAACCGCCCGCCGTGCCGCCACAGCCGCCGGTGCCCCCCACCGCCGGCCCCGCGCCCGCCTCCGGGCGCGCCGCACCCCCACGCCCCCGCACCGGACACATCGGCGACCGCCCGCCCACCTACGACGCCGAGCCCACCGCACTGCCCGTCGCGCACCCCCAGGAGCTCGGCGAACTGGTCGCGGACACCGTGCTCGACGGCGCCCGGTACGGGGCGTACACGCTGCGGGCCGCGTCCGTGCGCGGGGACTCCGCGCGGTACCGGGGCGAGCCCCGGCGCGATGCCCTGCTCACCGCGCGCTTCGGCACCGGCGAGGGCGCGCTCGTGCTGGTGGCCGTGGCCACCGGGGCCCGGGCCACCGAAGGGGCGCATCGCGCCGCCGCCGACGCGACCCGCTGGATCGGCGGAGCCGTGGGCCGCAGCCACGTCCGGCTCGCCGAGGACATCAGGGCCGGGCGGCGCGGCGACCTCAAGTCCGGGCTGCAGCGTCTCACCGACCGCTCCTTCGGCAAGCTCCGCGCCCGGGCCGCCGAACTGGACGTCCCGCCGGAGGAGTACACCGCGAGCCTCCGCTGCCTGCTGCTCTCCGCCGACCCCGCCTGCCGCACCCGTGTGTTCTTCGGTATCGGCGGCGGCGGACTCTTCCGGCTCCGCGAGGGCGCCTGGCAGGACATCGAGCCCTTCGTCCCCGAGCCGGCCGCCATCACCGGCGAGCCCGTCGTCGGCTACGGCTCCCAGCCCCCGGAGACCCCCGAGGGCGACCGGCTCACGATGGACCTCGGCATCACCACACCTCCGTCGCCGCACATCGACGCTCCCCTGCCCCCGCCCGCCGAGTCCTTCCGCTTCCGCGCCTCCGTGGCCCGTCCGGGCGACACTCTCCTCCTGTGCAGCACGGGCCTCGCCGATCCGCTGCGCGGCGAGCCCTTCCTCGCCGAGGAACTCGCCCGGCGCTGGGCGGGCGGGGAGCCCCCCGGCCTCGCCGCCTATCTCGCGGACACGCAGCTCAGGGTGAAGGGATACGCCGACGACCGCACGGCCTGCGCCGTCTGGGAGGCCTGACGGTCCGGTCCGCGACAGTGCGTGGGCTCACGACGCCCTGCGACTCCGTCTCCTGCGTTGTCGTTCGGTCGACGATGCTGCGCATCGCCTGCCTCGTCCGCCTTGGATCCGAAGTCGTATCGGTGACATCGGCCGCCGCGCGGCTGCCGCTCGCCGATCCACGCTCCATCACCGACCAGGCCGTACGTGAGAGGCGTGACCGCGCCGGTCGTGGATAGATGGAGCCATGGCCAAGCAGAACGTCGCAGAACAGTTCGTCGACATCCTCGCCCGCGCGGGCGTGCAGCGGTTGTACGGAGTCGTGGGCGACAGCCTCAACCCCGTCGTCGACGCCATCCGCCGCAACGCCGCCATCGAGTGGATCCAGGTCCGCCACGAGGAGACCGCCGCCTTCGCCGCGGGCGCCGAGGCGCAGCTCACCGGCAGACTGGCCGCCTGCGCCGGCTCCTGCGGCCCCGGCAACCTCCACCTCATCAACGGTCTCTACGACGCCCACCGCTCCATGGCCCCCGTCCTGGCCCTCGCCTCCCACATCCCCTCCTCCGAGATCGGCCTCGGCTACTTCCAGGAGACCCACCCCGACCAGCTGTTCCGCGAGTGCAGCCACTACAGCGAGTTGATCTCCAGCCCGAAGCAGATGCCGCGCCTCCTCCAGACGGCCATCCAGCACGCCATCGGCCGCGGCGGCGTCAGTGTCGTCTCCCTCCCCGGCGACATCGCCTCGCAGCAGGCCCCCGAGAAGACCGTCGAACACGCCCTCGTCACCTCGCTCCCCACCGTCCGCCCCGGCGACGCGGAGATCGACGCCCTCGCCCGCATGATCGACGAGGCGGAGCGCGTCACCCTCTTCTGCGGCAGCGGGACGGCTGGCGCCCACACCGAGGTCATGCAGTTCGCGGAGCGCATCAAGTCACCCGTCGGGCACGCGCTTCGCGGCAAGGAGTGGATCCAGTACGACAATCCGTACGACGTCGGTATGAGCGGCCTCCTCGGCTACGGCGCCGCGTACGAGGCCACTCACGAGTGCGATCTGCTGATCCTGCTCGGCACCGACTTCCCGTACAACGCCTTCCTCCCCGACGACGTCAAGATCGCCCAGGTCGACGTGCGGCCCGAGCACCTGGGCCGCCGCTCCAAGCTCGACCTCGCGGTCTGGGGCGACGTGCGTGAGACGCTGCGCTGCCTCACCCCGAAGGTGCGGATCAAGAACGACCGGCGTTTCCTCGACAAGATGCTGAAGAAGCACGCCGATGCGCTCGAAGGCGTCGTCAAGGCCTACACCCGCAAGGTCGAGAAGCACGTCCCCATCCACCCCGAGTACGTCGCCTCGGTCCTCGACGAACTCGCCGACGAGGACGCCGTGTTCACCGTCGACACGGGCATGTGCAACGTCTGGGCGGCGCGCTATCTCTCCCCCAACGGGCGCCGCCGCATCATCGGCTCCTTCAGCCACGGCTCGATGGCGAACGCCCTGCCCCAGGCCATCGGCGCGCAGTTCATCGACCGTGGCCGGCAGGTCGTGTCGATGTCCGGCGACGGCGGATTCGCCATGCTGATGGGCGACTTCCTCACCCTCGTCCAGTACGACCTGCCGGTGAAGGTCGTCCTCTTCAACAACTCCTCGCTGAGCATGGTCGAACTGGAGATGCTGGTCGCCGGCCTGCCCTCGTACGGCACCACGAACCGCAACCCGGACTTCTCGGCGATCGCGCGGGCGGCGGGCGCCCACGGCGTACGCGTGGATAAGCCGAAGCACCTGGCCGGGGCGCTGAAGGAGGCCTTCGCGCACAAGGGACCCGCCCTCGTGGACGTCGTCACCGACCCCAACGCGCTCTCCATCCCGCCGAGGATCAGCGCCGAGATGGTGACCGGCTTCGCGCTCTCCGCCAGCAAGATCGTGCTGGACGGGGGAGTGGGCCGGATGCTCCAGATGGCCCGCTCGAACCTCCGGAACGTGCCGCGGCCTTGAGCAGCGCAGTGTGGCGCGCCCCTCACGCGTGGTGAAAACCACAGGCGTGGCCGCACTGGGGCGGGGCATGCATTTTGGGAGTGCTTGTGAGAGTACGTGCGCGAGCAGGCGAGAAGGAAGGGACCGTTCCGACGTGCGGTGGGGGATGATGACGAGGCGTCAGGGAGGGTCCTGGCCGGCGCAGCTGCGCCGCAGGGTGGGGCGCGCGGACCTGAGGGCCGTACCGGAGGTGAGGCGGGCCCTGCGCGACTTGCTGGGGCGCGGTGACTGGGGCGAGCCGGGTTCGGCGGAGGTCGCCGAGCTGCTCGTCAGCGAACTCGTGACCAATGCCCTGGTCCACACGGACGACGGCGCGGTCGTGACGGCGACCGTCGCCCCGAGCAGACTCCGGGTCGAGGTACGGGACTTCACGTCCGGGCTGCCGGAGCCCCGCGTCCCCGTGGCCGACGAGAGCACACACGGTCGGGGACTGGTCCTGGTGCAGCACCTCGCGGATGCGTGGGGCGTGCAGGCGCATGCCCTGGGCAAGGTGGTCTGGTTCGAGCTGGACGGCGGGGGGATGTGAACCCTCCCGTCCGCCGTCCCGTCCGCCGTTTCGCTCCACCCGGCCGTCCGCTCAGCCGAACTGCTGCTCGAGGTCCTTGAGTTTGCGTTCCAGGGAGTCGAGCCGCGGCAGCGCCTGGGTGTCGTCCTCGGCGGTGAGGTCGACCGTGACGGGCTCAGTGCCCCTCACGGCCTGAAGGGAGTGCCGGGTGCGTGGCGGCAGTTGTCCCGGCTCGGCTATGGCAGGCTCCGCGACCGGCCCGACGGCGGCCGGTGCTGAGCCCCCCGAGCCGCTCACGGCCGAACCGGCCACGGTCGTGGCGCTCATGGGGGCGATGTCCACCTGGCGCCCGCCGCGGCCGCGGCCCCATGCCCGGTGCTGCCGGTTGAGCGCCCGCAGATGGGCCCGCTCCAGCTTCTCCTGGTCGCGCCTGCGCATCCGGTTCTGCTCCTTCTGCCGCCGGTCCTCGCGGACCTCGTCGACCGCCTCGTCCAGGGTGCGCACGCCTTCGAGGAGCATCAGCGACCACGCGCCGAAGGTCTCGCGCGGCGCCCGCAACCACCGTACGACCCGGATCTGCGGCAGTGGACGGGGCACCAGGCCCTGTTCGCGGAGCGCGGCCCTGCGGGTCTGCTTCAGCGCGCGGTCGAAGAGGACCGCGGCCGACAGCGACATGCCTGCGAAGAACTGCGGGGCGCCGGCGTGATCGATGCCGCGTGGCGCGTGGACCCAGTTGAACCAGGCGGCGGCGCCCGCGAACGTCCACACCAGCAGCCGGGAGCCGAGCGCGGCATCGCCGTGGCTGGCCTCGCGCACCGCGAGCACCGAGCAGAACATGGCGGCGCCGTCGAGGCCGAACGGGACGAGGTACTCCCAGCCGCCGGAGAGGTTCAGATTCTGCCGGCCGAAGCCGACCAGTCCGTGGAAGGACAGTGCCGCGGCGACCGCGGCACAGCAGAAGAGCAGCAGGTAGGAGGCGGTGCCGTAGATCGCTTCCTTGCGCCTGCGGCGCTCCTCGCTGCGCTCCCAGGAGTCGTCGGCCGCGGAACTGTCGCCGGCGCGCCTGCCGCGCGCGAGCACCGCCACCGCCGCCACGACCCCCGCGAGCATCACGCCGCCCGGAAGCAGCCAGTCCAGCGATATGTCGGTCAGTCTCATGCGGGGTCCCTTGCATCCTTGCGTCTGCTGCGTCTGCGCCGCGGTAGGGCGATTCGGGCGCCCATATTGGCCGAAGTACCGCGGCGGTCACGGGGTTTCATGGCAAGAGGACGCCAAGGAGGCTTCAGGGCATACGAATAGGTGCGTTCTGCTCGAACATGCAGCGGGGGAGGGGTAATTGAGTTCGAATGATGCCACCCGGATGAGTGGCGTGCGGACGGGCGGCCTCCGTCAGCCTTGCGTGGCGGCGCTCAGCTTGCGCACGCGGTCGGCGTCGCACGTGCGGGGGCAGGTGACACAGGTGTCCTCGGGCCGCACCGTGTAGAAGAGGCAGCAGCTCGCCCGGTCGCGGGTGGGCAGCGGCTCGCCGTTCGGGCCGGAGAGCTCGCGGAAGCCGGCCGTGCCCACGTACGGCTTCGTCGTGCCCGGCAGCAGGGCCTCCAGCTCCGCCATCGCCCGCCGCTCCTCGCCCAGCAGATGCGCGACGTACCAGAGGCCCTCGACGACCTCGTCCGTCACCATGCCCCACAGGGCGCGTCTGCCGCGCCGCATGCGCGGGCCGAAGCCGTCGAGCACGGGTCCGATGTGCTCGGCGACGGCGTCCCGTACCTCGGCGCGCAGGGCCTCCTCGTCGGGGACGACGCGGGCGCCGGGCAGCTCCGCCGCCGGGTCGCCGGGCAGACAGGCGAACGTGCGGACGCGGACGCTCAGCCGCCCGAGGGCCCGCTGGATGGCGACGTCCTCGATGGGCACCCGGGGCACCCGGCGGTCCAGAAACCAGGGGACCGTGATCAGCAGACAGGCCGGCCAGGCGTAGCGGTGGAGTCCGAAGCTGGCGACGACGTCGGGGCGGGCCTGCTGCCCGTAGTCGCGCAGCACCTGGGCGTTGTCCCAGGCGAGGAACGCGTCCAGGGCCGGCCCCCCGGCCGCGAGGTCCGCCGCCGTTACCCAGCCGCCGCCCTGGGGCGCCCGCTCGCCGTCGGCCGGCTCCTGGATCCGCAGCCCCGGGAACGCCTCGGTCAGGCGCGCGTAGGCGTCCGAGACGGGCGTGGCGGCGGGGGCGGGGGTGACAGGCCGCGAGCTGGGGAGAACGGCGGGGACGGTCATGCAGGGGACCACCGAATCGCGATCGTTGGCAGGTTAGCCTTACCTTACCCGAAGCGATCGATGTTTGAACTGCCGTCGTGTCCGCCTATCGTGCACAGGGGGCCCGCACCACGCGGGCCGGCCCCGCACGAAGCCGGAGGAGGACCCGAGTGGAGCAGGACAGAGCGCGCGGCACCGCCGCGGCACGTCCGTACGCGTCCTCCCACGCGCCCGGTGCGGAGGCGCGCGCGGCCGACGCGCAGGCACGGATACCGGAACAGGCGCGCGGCGAGCAGGCACGCGGTCCGCAGGTGCGCGGTGACCGGACGCGCGGTGACCAGGCGCACGGCGGTCACCTGCACGGCGACCAGGTGCGGGGCGAGCACACCCACAGCGAGCCCCCGGCGCCCCGGGTCACCGTCCAGCGCCACTCGGTCCGCGGCCAGATCCTGGAGGCCCTGCGCGCCGCCCTCGTCACCGGCGAGCTGGCCCCGGGCGAGATCTACTCCGCGCCCGTACTCGGCGAGCGGTTCGGCGTCTCCGCCACCCCCGTGCGCGAGGCCATGCAGCAGCTCTCACTCGAAGGCGCGGTCGAGGTCGTCCCCAACCGCGGCTTCCGCGTCGTCGAGCGCGACGCCCGCGAGCTCTCCGAGCTCGCCGAGGTCCGCGCCCTGATCGAGGTCCCGGTCATGCTCCGCCTCGCCCGCACCGTCCCGGCCGCCCGCTGGACCGAGCTGCGCCCCCTTGCCGAGGCGACCGCGGCGGCCGCCGCGACCGGGGACCGCGCAGGCTACGCCGAGTCCGACCGGGCCTTCCACCGCGCGGTCCTCTCCCTCACCGGCAACGAGCAGCTCGTCGCCATCGCCGACGACCTCCACCGTCGCTCCCAATGGCCCCTCGTGAGCGCCCCTGCCACCCGACGGGCCGAACTCGTCGCCGACGCCGCCGAGCACTCCGCGCTGCTGGAGGCTCTGATCGCCCAGGACCTGGTGGTGGTGCAGACGCTGGTACGGGAGCACTTCACCGGCGGGGACGGCTGAGAACGGGGGCGGGGCCCTTGCCTGACGCGGTCGTGTCCCTCGCGGGCCAGAGTGTGCGAGGCACCGTCTGGGCGCTGGCGAACCAACTCGGCGTGGTGGCGCGGACGCCCGGTGAGCTGATCGGTGCCCTGACGGCCGACCCGCGCCCCAGGGTGCTCGCGCTGCCGGACCTGCCCGCCGCCCGCGATCCCGAGGCGCTGGCCGAACTGATGCAGGCGCTGCGGGAGCTGGGCCACATCCGGCTGATCACCGAGGCGCGTCCGGGCGGCTCGGAGCCGGCCGGCGGCGCCCCGCCGGACCTGGACGACCCGGCCGCGGTCTGCGCCGCGGACCCGCTGCTGGTGACGGCCGCGTACGCGAACGACACCGGCGACCGGGACGACGAGCACGGAGGTCTGCGGGCGGCCTGGTTCCGGGCGGGTCAGTCCCTGGTCCGCGACCAGCCGGCCGCCGAACGCGCCCTGGTCCTGCTGGCCGCCCTCGGCGACGGCGCGGACCCCCGGCTGCGCCCCGCCCTCACCGGCCTTGCCACGGCCGCGCCCTGGCGGGTCGACTGGACCCGCGTGCGCGGCGACGTCACCCCGCCCTGGCCCGGTCCAGTGGCCGCACTGGCCCACGGCACCGGCCGATGGGCGGGCCATCTGCTCGTGGCGGATCAGCGGGGCACCGTCCGCTCGCTGCACCCTGCCGATGCCACGCACGTGCCGGGCTCCGCCCCGATGCCCGCCCGGATCAAGGCACTTGCGCCGGTGGCCGACGGCAGCCTGCTCCTGCTGGACGAGCTGGGACATCTGCATACCCAGGGCCGTACGCCCCTGACGGAAGCCGTCACGGCCACGCTGGCGAAGCACCCGGGCACGGCACTGGCCGCCAGCCGCGGCCTCGTCCTGACCGGCGACCGGCACGGCTCGGTGCACGCGTTCGGCCTTCGGAGGATGCATCAGGCCGCCCTCCACCGCGGCCGGGTCACGACCCTGGCGGTGACCGACACGACCCCGGCGCCGCTGGCCTACAGCGGAGGAGCGGACGGCACGGTCCGTGCCTGGCACCCGGGTCGCGCCCCGGCGCCGGCCCCGGTCGCCGAGCGCCACTGCCCCGTGGTCGCCCTCTCCGCACAGGGCTCTGCGCTGGCGGTCGCCTGGGCCGACGGGCTCGTGGAACTCCACCGCCCGGACGCCGCCGGTGTCCTGCCCTTCCGCCCCGGCCCTCCGGTCCGTGCCGTCGCGGTGGCCTCCGACCGGTCGGTGGTCATCGGCATGGACGAGGCCCTGATCCGTCTCACGGCCCGATCCGCGCCCTGACGGCATCGCCCCCGGCCGCTCCGTCGTACGGCAGCAGCGCGACCGCAGCGAAGGCGCGCGGTGGCACAGCAGCGACCGCCTCGTGGCCGACTGACGTCGTAGCCTCATCAGGCCGCCGATCCCTCGGTGCCGAGCTGCCTCCTTCGGCGTGCCCGCCGGCTGAACGGTGCCGGGTATCTCGGCGGCGGCTCAGGAGGACACCGTGGATTCGCTCACCGCGCAGCGCCGAGTGCGCTCCC
This sequence comes from Streptomyces sp. NPDC059909, assembly GCF_042730885.1. Taxonomy (NCBI): domain Bacteria; kingdom Bacillati; phylum Actinomycetota; class Actinomycetes; order Kitasatosporales; family Streptomycetaceae; genus Streptomyces; species Streptomyces sp. NPDC059909. Next base: position 112,271 of record NZ_JBHWKX010000007.1, on the reverse strand, counting down.
GGAAGCGTTTCCTCCTTGCCGCCATGGGATGCGCCGGTGGAATGGTCCTGTTCGACCAGACCGTCGTCGCTGTTGCCCTGACTCCCATGGCACGGGATCTGGGGCTCGATGCCGCAGCCATGTACCGCGTGGTGCTCATCTATGTCCTGTCGCTGTCCTCACTGGCCGCCGTCGTCGGCATGATTGCGCGCCGATTCGGGTTTCTCCGCACCGTCCAGTGCGGGGTCGTGCTCTTCGCCGCCGCTTCCGCGTGCTGCGGTCTCACCCCACCGGGCGAGACCGCGGAACCGTTCATACTCGTGGCGCGAGCCGTGAAAGGCGCGGGCGCGGCTCTCATGCTCTCCGTGGCCACAGCCGTCATCACGGATGTCCACGTGGCACACGAGCGGGGAAAGGCCCTGGCGGTCTACGCGGCGTACGCCCAGATCTTCTTGGTCATGGGCCCGGTCGCGGGCGCACTTCTGACTCATGTCTTCGGATGGCGCTCCGTCTTCCTGGTCAACGTACCGGTGTCCGCCGCGATCCTCTGGATGCTCACGCAGGCGCGTCTGCCGAAGCGCGCCCAAGGAGGTGATGTCGCTGTTCTTCAGGCCGTGCTGGTCGTCCTGGCGCTGGTGGTCTTCGTCTTCGGTCTCTTCCAGAGCGGTGCCTGGGGGCTGCAGGACGCGAGAACGATCACTTTCGTCAGCGCGGGACTCCTGCTGCTCGCCCTGTCGGCGTGGGTGGTTCTGCGGTCCCGCCGACCGATCCTGGACCTGCGTCTGATGAAGCTCCGGGCCTTCGCGGTCGCTGTGGCGCTGACGTTCCTGGTACAGGCGGGACAGCTGAGCCTGTTGGTGCACGCCGCGTTGCACCTGCAGCAGGTGCAGCACCTCTCGGTGGTCACCTCCGGCGCCATGCTGCTCGCCCTGGTCGTTCCCCTGGCGGCCGGAACCTATCTGTCCGGTCGTCTGCGGGACCACTTCGGTTCGGCCCGGGCCGCGACCGTGCTCGGGCTGGCGTGCGGCACAGCAGGAGTGGCCGCGTGGACGTCGGCCCTCGCGTCGGACAACGCCTACGGGCAGATCCCCGGAATGCTCGCGGCAGGTCTGGGGATGGGTATGCCCATCCCCGCACTCAGTGCCGAGATGATGAACTCCGTGCCCGACGAGGCGAGGACCGACGCCTCCGTGCTCCGCCAGACGCTACGGCAGATGGGTGGGGCCTTCGGTCTCGCCGTGATCGGAGCGGTCGCACTCACCAGCAATGACCGCACTGCGAATGGCGCGGGCGTCTTCACCGGATCGGCCACGGTCGCCGGTTTCATCGGGGCGGGTGTCTTCCTGACCCTTGCGTTCGTGCTCGCCCTCACCATGCTGCCGCGGCACACCGAACGGTTCGCCGCGTGACGTGTGACGTGTGACGTCCGCTGAGGTGTGCAATCCACGGCGCGTTTCGCGGCTCACACCGCCGTGGGGGCCTGCGCCGGCTGCGGTCCGGCCAGAGGTGCCAACTGGTCGGCCAGCCACGTCGGTACGCCGCCCAGGAGCCGGAAGAGCCGGGCCGCCTCGACCCGCAGGCGGCCCGCCTCCGGCTCCGGCTCGGTGTCGGCGAGCGCGGCCAGGGCCGGGGCCGTACCGATCAGGTAGCCGAGCTCCTCGCGGATACGGAGGGACTCCGTGAACCCGTGCCGGGCCTCGGCCAGTTCGCCGTCGCGGAGCGCGAGCGCGGCCAGATGGCGCCAGGTGAAGGAGAGCAGCAGGGTGTCGCCCTGGGCGGCGGCACCCGTGTGGGCACGGTGGTACGCGGCGCGGGCGGCCTGCGGCGAGTCCGCGAGGTGTTCGGCGACGAGGCCGCGGCGGAAGTCGAGGAGCGGTCGGCCCGGGGCGTCCGGTGCGAGCAGGGCGGCCGCCCGGCCGAGGGCCGCGCGGGCCTCGTCCGTCCGGTCACGGACGCTCAGTACCGTTGACGCATAGGCGAGTTGCCCGCGTTCACAGGCCGCGGCGCCGCGCTCGTCGTCGTCACCGGCCGCCGCCTCCGCCGTGCGCAGGGCGTCCTCGGCGTCGGCCCAGCCCTTTCCGGTGAACAGACAGCGCTCGACGAGCAGCGCGGCGCGCTGCAGCGCGAGCGCGGGGGACTCCGTACGAGGACCCAGCAGGGCCGCCGCGTCGGTCCAACAGCCGCGCGAGCGCAACCGCCATACCGCGGTCTGGAGTGGATCGTCACCTGCAGTGCTTCCGGAACCAGACATGGCGGTATGCGCCACATTGCCCTCCCCGAGCGCGCCATTGTGCTGTTGGGTCAGACCGAATCTCAGCATGGACAGGCATGCCTGTCCAAGGGTTCTGGTGAATCAGTTCACAATCAGGTGGCGTTCAGGCGTTCGTTTGAAGCCGTCCGGGCGAACGAGGCGTCGACGACCTGGTAGTCGTGGCCCTGCCAGATGTTGTCCATGGCCATCGTCAGCCGTTCGCGTCCGCCGTCGAGACGGATCCGCCAGTCGGCGCCCTCGCCGTAGGCGCTCGTCCGCGGCGCTGGGCCTCGGCCGGTCGTCGGCTCGTCGTCAGCTCATCCTCAGGGCGAGGAAGAAGTCCAGCTTGTCCTCGAGCCGGGACAGGTCGCGACCGGTCAGCTGTTCGATCCGCCCCACCCGGTAGCGCAGCGTGTTCACGTGCAGATGCAGCCGCGTCGCACAGCGCGTCCATGACCCGTCGCAGTCCAGGAACGCCTCCAGCGTCGGGATGAGCTCGGCCCTGTGCCGCCGGTCGTAGTCGCGCAGCGGGTCCAGGAGGCGGGCCGTGAAGGCGCGGCGGACGTCGTCCGGGACGAAGGGGAGCAGTAGGACGTGCGAGGCCAGTTCGTGGTGTCCGGCCGCGCACACCCGGCCCGGGCGGGCGGCGGCGACGCGGCGGGCGTGCCGGGCCTCCTCCAGGGCGCCGCGCAGGCCCTCCGCCGAGTGGACCGCGGCGCTGACGCCGAGCGTGAGGCGGCCGTCGCCGTCGAGACCCGCGGAGAGCGGCTCGCGGACGGCGGCGAGCAGCGCGTCGGCGTGGAGCCCGGCGCTGCTGGTGCCGATGTCGGCCGCCGGGCCCTCGAGCAGGTCCTCGGGCGTGTCGGAGGCGCCGGGAACGCCGGCGGGGGCCACGGCGGGCAGCGGCACGAGGGCGATCGCCTCGTCCCCGGTGTGGGCGACGGCGATGCGGTCGGCGGACTCCGCGCCCGTCGTCGCCGGGTCGACCAGGATCTCCTCGAGCAGCGACTGGGTGACGGGTCCTGCCTCGATCGGCGCGCCGCCCTCCTGCTCCCACTCCACCCGCGCCACGACGACCTGCCAGTGCGGGGCGGTGCCGAGGCCGGGCATCAGCACGGGGGCGGCGACCCGCAGCCGTGCCGCGATCTCGGCGGGCGCGGCGCCCGTCTGGACGAGCTCCAGGACCTCCTGGGCGAGCCGGCGGCGTACGGTACGGGCCGCTTCGCGCCGGTCGCGTTCGACGGCGATGAGCTGGGTGACGCCCTGGAGCAGATCGAGGCGGGCGGCGGGCCAGTCGGAGGCGTCGGCATCGACGGCGAGCAGCCAGTCGGACAGCACGGTCTCCCGGACGTCGCGCGACGCGGGCGCGGCTCCCCGGCCGGTGTTACGGATCGGGAAGAGCGAATACGTCGAACCGGCGGCGGTCGCGCGGTGCGGGCCGCGCCGGCCGGTGCGGGTCGCGGCCAGGTGCTCACCGGCGAGCGCGGCGCTCACCCCGGCGGGCAGCGGGTCGCCCGCCCCCGCGATCTGGCGGCCTGTGGCGGAGAGGACCCAGGCGCGGAGGTCGAGGTCGGAGCCGAGGAGGTCGAGCACCACCTCGGGGCCGCCGCCCGCCGGTCCCGAGGTCATCAGCCGCCGGTGCCGGTCCACGACGGCGGCCAGGTCCCCGGCCCGCTCGCCGGACACCTGGCGGACGACATGCTCGGTGATCGTTGCGAACGCGACGGACTCGTTGACCGCGAAGAGCGGCAGCCGGTGCCGTACGCACGCCTCGACGAGATCGCCCGGGATGTCCCCGAGTTCTGCCTCGCCGGCGGCGAGCCCCGCGACCCCGGCGCTTGCGAGAATACGGACAAAAGGCTCGGAGTCCTCGGCGGTGCGACGCCAGGCGAGGCCGGTGAGGACCAGCTCACCGCCCGACAGATAGCGGCTCGGGTCCTTGAGGTCGGTCGTCATCACGCCACGGACGGTGCGGTCCAGCTCGTCGTCGCCGCCGAGCAGCCGCAGTCCCAGCGCGTCGGTTTCCAGCAGTGCGCGCAGCCGCATCTCGTCGCCGCCGATCTGTCTCGTTGTTGCCGTTGGAGTGGGGTGAGGTTCGGGCCGTTGGTGTCAGGAGGAAAGCCGTGAGGTTACCGAGTCCCGCCTTTCGTTCGAATCTACAAGACGAGGGTGGCGACCAGCCAACTCCTTCATGGTTTCGGTGACTGCACCCGGCGGGGCGGTGCTTGTGTACTTGGGCCACACCGCGTTAACAGGACATGAATATCCAGTCGAGGGCCGGCCGTCCCCAGCCCCTGCGAACGACCGAATCACGTAGAAGAGAGCCACTCATGGACTTCCTTCGCCCCGCCAGCTGGGAGGAGGCGCTCGCCGCCAAGGCCGAGCACCCCACGGCTGTGCCCATTGCGGGTGGCACCGACATCATGGTCGAGATCAACTTCGACCACCGGCGGCCCGAGTACCTCCTGGACCTGAACCGCATCGTCGAGCTGCGCGAGTGGGAAGTCGGTGAGGAGAACGTCCGCCTGGGCGCCTCCGTCCCGTACACCCAGATCATGGAGAACCTCCGGGCGGAGCTGCCCGGCCTCGCGCTGGCCTCGCACACCGTCGCCTCGCCGCAGATCCGCAACCGCGGCGGCGTCGGCGGCAACCTCGGCACCGCGTCCCCGGCCGGTGACGCGCACCCGGCCCTGCTGGCCGCGGGCGCCGAAGTCGAGGTCGAGTCGGTACGAGGCGCGCGCTTCATCCCGATCGACGCGTTCTACACGGGCGTGAAGCGCAACGCGCTCGCCCCGGACGAGCTCATCAAGACCGTCCACATCAAGAAGGCGGACGGCCCGCAGCAGTACTCGAAGGTCGGCACGCGCAACGCGATGGTCATCGCCGTGTGCGCCTTCGGTATCGCCCTGCACCCCGAGACCCGCACCGTGAAGACCGGCATCGGCTCCGCCGCGCCCACTCCGGTGCGAGCCACGGCGGCCGAGGAGTTCCTGAACGCCGCGCTCGAGGAGGGCGGCTTCTGGGACAGCGGCAAGATCATCACTCCCTCGATCGCCAAGCAGTTCGCGGAGCTGGCCTCCGCCGCCTGCAACCCGATCGACGACGTCCGTGGCACCGCCAAGTACCGCAGGCACGCCGTCGGCATCATGGCCCGCCGCACTCTCGGCTGGACCTGGGAGCAGTACCGCGGCACCGGCCGCACGCTTGAAGGAGCTGCATAGCCATGCGCGTGAATTTCACGGTCAACGGCCGTAAGCAGGAAGCGGACGACGTCTGGGAGGGCGAGAGCCTCCTCTACGTGCTGCGTGAGCGCCTGGGCCTGCCCGGTTCGAAGAACGCCTGTGAGCAGGGCGAGTGCGGTTCCTGCACGGTCCGCCTCGACGGTGTGCCGGTGTGTTCGTGCCTCGTCGCCGCCGGTCAGGTCGAGGGCCGCGAGGTCGTCACCGTCGAGGGCCTGGCGGATTTCGCCAAGCAGCGCTCCGAGGGCGGCTCCTGCGGCACGGGCGCCTGCGGCTCCTCCGGCACCTCCCTCCAGGACGCCCACCAGTGGTCCGCGAAAGGCACCGACTCCCAGACCGGCGAGGGCACCGAGCTCGCCCCGATCCAGCAGGCGTTCATCGACGCCGGCGCCGTGCAGTGCGGCTTCTGCACCCCGGGTCTGCTGGTCGCGGCCGACGAGCTGCTGGAGCGCAACGCGTCGCCGTCCGACGCGGACATCCGCGAGGCGCTCTCCGGCAACCTCTGCCGCTGCACCGGTTACGAGAAGATCCTCGACGCGGTCCGTCTCGCGGCCGCCCGTCAGGAAGAGGCGGTCTGAGCACCATGGCGCTGAATCCCCGAGTCGCCGCCGCACCGGCGGGCACTCCCACCAAGGTCACCCAGGGGACCCCGACCAAGGGCGGCATCGGCGAGTCCACGCTCCGCCCCGACGGCACCCTCAAGGTCACCGGTGAGTTCGCGTACTCCTCGGACATGTGGCACGAGGACATGCTGTGGGGCCAGATCCTGCGCTCCACCGTCGCGCACGCGGAGATCGTCTCCATCGACACGTCCGAGGCCCTCGCCCAGGCCGGCGTCTACGCCGTGCTGACGTACGAGGACCTGCCGACCGAGGTGAAGAACTACGGCCTGGAGATCCAGGACACCCCGGTGCTCGCCAACGGCGTCGTGCGCCACCACGGCGAGCCGGTGGCCCTCGTCGCCGCCGACCACCCGGAGACCGCGCGCCGCGCGGCCGCCAAGATCAAGGTCGAGTACAGGGAGCTGCCCGTCGTCACCGACGAGGCCTCCGCGACCGCGCCCGACGCGCCGCTCCTGCATCCGGGCCGCGACGACCACCACGCCGGCCACGTCCCGCACCCGAACATCGTCCACCGCCAGCCGATCGTGCGCGGCAACGCGGACGAGGCCGCCAAGCGCGCCGATGTGATCGTCACGGGCGAGTACACCTTCGGCATGCAGGACCAGGCGTTCCTCGGCCCGGAGTCCGGCCTCGCCGTACCCGCCGAGGACGGCGGTGTCGACCTGTACGTCGCCACCCAGTGGCTGCACTCCGACCTGCGGCAGATCGCCCCGGTCCTCGGCCTGCCCGAGGAGAAGGTCCGCATGACGCTCTCCGGCGTCGGCGGCGCCTTCGGCGGCCGCGAGGACCTGTCGATGCAGATCCACGCCTGCCTGCTGGCGCTGCGTACCGGCAAGCCGGTCAAGATCGTCTACAACCGGTTCGAGTCCTTCTTCGGGCATGTGCACCGCCACCCGGCGAAGCTCTACTACGAGCACGGCGCCACCAAGGACGGCAAGCTCACGCACATGAAGTGCCGGATCGTGCTGGACGGCGGCGCCTACGCGTCGGCCTCCCCCGCGGTCGTCGGCAACGCCTCCTCGCTCTCCGTCGGCCCGTACGTCATCGACGACGTCGACATCGAGGCGATCGCGCTCTACACCAACAACCCGCCCTGCGGCGCCATGCGCGGCTTCGGCGCGGTCCAGGCGTGCTTCGCGTACGAGGCGCAGATGGACAAGCTCGCCGCGAAGCTGGGCATCGACCCGGTCGAGTTCCGGCAGATGAACGCCATGGAGCAGGGCACGATCATGCCGACCGGACAGCCGGTCGACTCCCCGGCCCCGGTCGCCGAGCTGCTGCGCCGCATCAAGGCCATGCCGCTCCCGCCCGAGCAGCAGTGGGTGACCACCGAGGGCGCCGACGTGCGCGCACTCCCCGGCGGTCTGTCCAACACCACCCACGGCGAGGGCGTCGTCCGCGGCATCGGCTACGCGGTCGGCATCAAGAACGTCGGCTTCTCCGAGGGCTTCGACGACTACTCCACCGCCAAGGTGCGGATGGAGGTCATCAACGGTGAGCCGGTCGCGACCGTGCACACCGCGATGGCGGAGGTCGGCCAGGGCGGTGTCACCGTGCACGCTCAAATTGCACGCACCGAACTCGGCGTGACACAGGTGACGATCCACCCCGCCGACACCCAGGTCGGCTCCGCCGGCTCCACGTCCGCCTCCCGGCAGACCTACGTCACCGGCGGCGCCGTCAAGAACTCCTGCGAGCTCGTCCGCGAGAAGGTCCTCGAGCTCGGCCGCCGCAAGTTCGGCACGTACCACCCGGCCTGGGCCACCGCCGAGCTGCTCCTCGAGGGCGGCAAGGTCGTCACCGATGGCGGCGAGGTCCTCGCCGACCTGGTGGACGTGCTGGAGGGCGAGTCCGTCGAGGTCGAGGCCGAGTGGCGGCACCGCCCGACCGAGGCCTTCGACCTGCACACCGGTCAGGGCAACGGCCATGTCCAGTACTCGTTCGCCGCGCACCGCGCGGTCGTCGAGGTGGACACCGAACTCGGTCTGGTGAAGGTCATCGAGCTGGCCTGCGCCCAGGACGTCGGCAAGGCGCTCAACCCGCTGTCCGTCGTCGGCCAGATCCAGGGTGGTACCACCCAGGGCCTGGGCGTGGCGGTCATGGAGGAGATCATCGTCGACCCGAAGACCGCGAAGGTGCGCAACCCCTCCTTCACGGACTACCTCATCCCCACGATCCTCGACACGCCGACCATCCCGGTCGACGTGCTCGAACTCGCCGACGACCACGCCCCCTACGGACTCCGTGGCATCGGCGAGGCCCCGACCCTGTCGTCCACGCCGGCCGTCCTCGCGGCGATCCGGAACGCGACCGGGCTGGAGCTCAACAGGACGCCGGTACGCCCCGAGCACCTCACCGGCACCTGATCCCCCCACAGCTCTCCGGACCGGTGCGTGCCTCGCAGGAACGTCACAGTCCACGGCCGAAGCCCGCACCGTCCGGAGAACCCCGTGCCGCACCGCTCGCGGTCACAGCAGCACCACCCCCCGCAGTAACCGGTAGTACCAATCGTTCGTCTCGGGCCGTCCCCCGGGTCGTGCAGCCAACGCAAGATCCCAAATCCCGCAGCTTGTCCGACTTTCCGAGTCTTATGCGGGTGCCCCTGTGAACCTTGGGAGTAGGCATCATGACCCAGTCGTCAGTGGAGCCGAAGACCGCCGCGGAGGAAGCGGGCCCCGGCTCGCACGTCCCCGCCGGTAGGTCTTGGCTCGACCGGTACTTTCACATATCCGAACGAGGATCGACGGTCGCGCGTGAGGTGCGCGGCGGCATCACCACCTTCATGGCGATGGCGTACATCCTCCTGCTCAACCCCCTGATCCTCAATGGCAAGGACGTTGCGGGCAACGTCCTCGGCCAGCCGGGACTCATCACTGCGACTGCCTTCGCGGCCGCCGCGACCACCCTGCTGATGGGCTTCGTCGGCAAGGTTCCGCTCGCCCTCGCGGCCGGCCTGAGCGTGTCCGGCGTTCTCGCCTCGCAAGTAGTGCCCCAGATGACCTGGCCGCAGGCCATGGCCATGTGCGTCCTGTACGGCCTGGTGATCTGCCTGCTGGTGGTCACCGGTCTGCGTGAGCTGATCATGAACGCGATCCCGCTCCCGCTCAAGCACGGCATCACCATGGGCATCGGCCTGTTCATCGCCCTGATCGGCCTGGTCAAGTCCGGCTTCGTCGGCAAGGGCTCGGAGTTCGGCCCGCCCGTCACCCTCGGCCTGGGCGGCGAGCTGGCCGGCTGGCCCGTCCTGATCTTCTGCTTCACCCTGCTGCTGATCTTCATGCTGCAGGCTCGTAACATCCCCGGCGCGATCCTGATCGGCATCGTCGTCGGCACGATCGTCGCCGTCGTCGTGCACAACGCGGCCGGCCTCGACGCCAAGGCGTGGAACATGGCCCCGCCGGAGCTCAGCGGCGGCGCGGTCTCCATGCCCGACTTCTCGCTCTTCGGCCAGGTCGAGTTCGGCGGCTGGGGCGACGTCGGCGCGATCACCGTCGGCTTCATCGTCTTCACCCTGGTGCTGGCCGGCTTCTTCGACGCCATGGCCACGATCATCGGCGTGGGCACCGAGGCCAAGCTCGCCGACGAGCGGGGCCGGATGCCCGGCCTGTCCAAGGCCCTCTTCATCGACGGTGCGGGCGGTGCGATCGGCGGTGTATCGGGCGGCTCCGGCCAGACCGTGTTCGTCGAGTCGGCCACCGGCGTCGGCGAGGGTGCCAGGACCGGACTCGCCTCGGTCGTCACCGGCCTGTTCTTCGCGGCCTGTCTGTTCTTCACCCCGCTCACCGCGATCGTGCCGCCCCAGGTGGCCTCCGCGGCCCTGGTCGTCATCGGCGCGATGATGATGCAGAACGCCAAGCACGTGGACTGGAGCGACCGTTCGGTCGCCATCCCGGTCTTCCTCACCGTCGTGCTGATGCCGTTCACGTACAGCATCACCCCGGGTGTGGCCGCCGGTGTCATCTCGTACGTTGCCATCAAGGCCGCCCAGGGCAAGGCCCGTGAGGTGGGCGGCTTCATGTGGGGCCTGACCGCGATCTTCATCGTGTTCTTCGCCCTCCACCCGCTCGAGGGGTGGCTGGGGGTCCACTGACCCCGACGCGCCCTCCACGCATCCGCCGACCCCCTGAGGAGACCGACATGCTGGACATCGCCGACGAGCTGCACCGGTGGGTCGAGCAGGGACGTGACTTCGCCGTCGCCACCGTGGTGGCCGTCGGCGGCAGCGCGCCCCGCCAGCCCGGTGCCGCACTCGCGGTCGACAGCGAGGGCACGGCGATCGGATCGGTCTCCGGAGGCTGCGTGGAGGGCGCCGTCTACGACCTGTGCCGGCAGGCGCTCGAGGACGGCGAAAGCGTCCTCGAGCGCTTCGGGTACAGCGACGAGGACGCCTTCGCCGTGGGCCTGACCTGCGGCGGGATCATCGACATCCTCGTCACCCCGGTACGGGCGGACTCTCCCGCACGGGAGACCTTCGCGGCCGCGCTGTCCGCCGCCGCCGGAGGGGAGGCGGCGGCGGTCGCGCGGATCACCGACGGGCCGGCCGACCTGATGGGCCGCGGCCTCCTCGTCCGTACGGACGGATCGTACGAAGGCACCCTCGGGGGCCACCCGGAACTGGACCGCACCGCCGCGGCCGAGGCCCGCGCCCTGCTCGACGCCGGCCGCACCGGTACCGCCGTCATCGGCGAGGACGGCTCGCGCTGCGGGCAGCCGCTCACCCTGCTCGTCGAGTCCAGCGTCCCCGCCCCGCGCATGATCGTCTTCGGCGCCATCGACTTCGCGTGCGCGCTGGTCCGGGTCGGGAAGTTCCTCGGCTACCACGTGACCGTGTGCGACGCCCGACCGGTCTTCGCGACGGAACTCCGCTTCCCCGAGGCGGACGAGATCGTCGTCGACTGGCCGCACCGCTACCTGGAGTCGACGGAGGTCGACGGCCGTACGGTGCTGTGCGTCCTCACCCACGACGCCAAGTTCGACGTGCCCCTGCTGGAACTGGCGCTGAGGCTTCCCGTCGCGTACGTCGGCGCGATGGGCTCCCGCCGCACCCACGAGGACCGCAACCGGCGGCTGCGCGAGGTCGGCGTCACCGAGCGGGAGCTCGCCCGGCTGCGCTCGCCAATCGGCCTCGATCTCGGCGCCAGGACGCCCGAGGAGACGGCCGTGTCGATCGCGGCCGAGATCGTCGCCAACCGGCGCGGCGGCAGCGGGGTCTCGCTGACCGGTGCGCACACCCCGATCCACCACGACGGGCCGCGGGTCCCGGCGCAGGTCATCGGGTCGGTGGCCTGACGGCCCGACGCCGCCGAGGCTCCGCGTCCGGCCGCCTGACGAGCGCCCAAAAGGGGTAAAAGTTAGAATCTTGGCATGGGAGAGCGTCCCGTCGCGCCGAACGCACCTGAGCTCGTCCTCCAAACCGACGGGGGCGCGACTCTGATGAGCCCCGGCCGGGTCTACCACGTCGGGCGGGACCCCACGAGCGAGATCGTGCTCGACGACGAACGGGTGTCCTGGCACCACGCCGTGCTGCGCACCGAGGGCGGGCACTGGACCGTCCAGGACGAGAACAGCACCAACGGCACCTACGCCGACGGCCACCGCATCAACGAGTGGGGCGTGGGGCCCGGCAGCGTCATACGCTTCGGCAACCCCGCCGACGGACCGCGGGTCGTGCTCAACGGAGTGTCCGAACCGGAGCCCCGGCGCGCCACCGCGCCCCCCGCCGGGCCTGCTCGCAGCGCACCACCGTCCGCCGGGCCTCCGCGTACCGCACCACCGTCCGCCGGGCCTCCGCGTACCGCACCACCGTCCGCCGGGCCTCCGCTTACCCCACCCCCGTCCGCCGGGCCCCCGTCCGCCGTCTCCATGCCCTCCGCCACCCACACCTTCCGGCAGCCCACCTCCGTCCGCCCGCTGCTCACCCGGACCGTCCGTATCGGGCGGGCCCCGGACAACGACCTCGTCATCGACGATCTGATCGTCTCCCGCCGGCACGCTGAGCTGCACACGCACCAGGACGGCACCTACGAGATCGTCGACCTCGGCAGCCACAACGGCACCTACCTCAACGGCGCGTCCGTCAGCCACGCCCCCGTGACCGAGAACGACATCATCGGCATCGGCCACTCCACCTTCCGCCTCGTCGGCGACCAGCTGCAGGAGTACATCGACTCCGGTGAGATCTCGCTCGACGTGCAGAACCTCGCCGTCGCCGTGGACGGCGGCCGCAAGGTCCTCCTCGACGGAGTCTCCTTCCCCGTCGCCGAGAAATCGCTGCTCGCCGTCGTCGGACCGAGCGGCGCCGGAAAGTCCACCCTCCTGAACGCGCTCACCGGACTGCGCCCCGCCGACCACGGCGCCGTCCTCTACGACGGCCGCGACCTCTACCGCGACTACGCCGAACTGCGCCAGCGCATCGGACTCGTACCCCAGGACGACATCCTGCACCTCCAGCTCACCGTGCGCCGGGCCCTGCGGTACGCGGCCGAACTGCGCTTCCCGGGGGACAGCGCACCCGAGGAGCGTGAGGAGCGGGTCGAGGAGGTCATCCGCGAACTCGGCCTGGAACAGCGCGCGGACCAGCCCATCCACACCCTCTCCGGCGGCCAGCGCAAGCGGGTCAGCGTCGCCCTGGAGCTGCTGACGAAGCCGTCGCTGCTCTTCCTGGACGAGCCGACGTCGGGCCTCGACCCCGGCATGGACCGCTCGGTCATGCACCGGTTGCGCGGGCTCGCCGACGACGGACGCACTGTCATCGTCGTCACCCACAGCGTGCTCAGCCTGGACGTCTGCGACCGGCTGCTCGTGCTCGCGCCCGGTGGCCGGATCGCCTACTACGGGCCGCCCGAGGACGCCCTCTCGTTCTTCGGATTCGCGCACTGGCCCGAGGCGTTCGAGGCGTTCGAGAACGACCGCGACCGCGACTGGGCGGGACAGTACCGGGCGTCCCCGTACCACCGGCAGTACATCGCCTCCAGCGCGCAGCCCCGGCTCGACCAGGACCGGCAGCCCGTGGACTTCGCGCCGCCGCCCAAGTCGCAGAGCTGGTCCGACCAGCTCAGCACGCTCGTACGGCGCTACGCGGCCGTGCTGAGCGCCGACCGCACCTTCATCATCATCATGATCGCGCTGCCGTTCGGGATGGGCCTCATGGCCCGGGGCCTGGCCGGCAGCAAATTCACCCAGGAGACCGCGCTGGACGCCCTGCTCGTGCTGTGCGTGGGCGCGGTGCTGACCGGCGCGGCGAACGCGGTGCGCGAACTCGTCAAGGAACGCGTCATCTACCGGCGGGAGCGCGCCGTCGGACTCTCCAGATCCGCCTACCTGATGTCCAAGGTGGTGGTCCTCGGCACCGTCACCGCCGCACAGGCCGTCGTGCTCACCCTCGTCGGACTGTTCGGGGTCGACCTCAACGTTCCCGGCGGCAAGGGGGTCCTGATGCCTCCGCTCCTCGAGATCACCGTGGCCGTCGCGCTGCTGGCCCTCACCGCGATGATGCTCGGCCTCGTCGTCTCCGCGCTGGTGCCCAAGGAAGAGGTCACCATGCCTCTGCTGGTCCTCCTCACCATGGTCCAGATCGTCTTCTGCGGTGCTCTGCTGAATCTGAACGGCACCGCGGGTCTCGAGCAGTTCGCATGGCTCGTGCCGGCGCGATGGGGCTTCGCGGCCATGGCGGAGTCCGTCGACATCGCCCGGATCGTGCCGACGCCGGACACCGACGACCCGCTGTTCGAGCACTCCGCCGGGCTGTGGCTGCAGAACATGGGCATCCTGGTGGTCTTCTGCGTCGTCCTCCTGTACGTCGTCTCGCGGCTGCTGCGGCGCCATGAGCCCGCGGTCATGCGGAAGTAGAGGACGGTGGAGAGGTGACCGATTCCGCTGCCGTGCCCGGCTTCCGGCCCACGCACGTCGTCCCCGGCGATGGCCTGCAGACCTGGGAGTCGCCCGACGCGAGCCGCCCCAGCACGCCACTCGACCCCTACCTGCCGGTCGAGGTCGTCGACCGGCGCGGCGACTGGGGGCGGGTGATGTGCGCCAACGGCTGGTCGGCCTGGGTCGACGGCCGGCTGCTCGTCGCCGTACCGCAGGACCCGCCGACCGCCGGACAGCCGCTCGCCCGCACGGCCGACCCGCGGCCGCTGCTCGCCCGAGCGGAGGAGGCGCTCGGCCAGTACCGGCGAGCCGCGGAGTCCCTCGCCGGTGGCGGGACGGACGGCGAGACGTTCCGCCGGGACACCCAGGGCCTCCGGGTCGGGGTGGTCGTGGACGGGGAGTCGCTGTGGCTGTACGACGGCGAGCACGAGCGCTGGGTGTACTGCGACGGCACCCGACTGGGCACGTTCGCGACGGGTTCGCCCCCGCAGGGCACGCCGGCGCCGCCCCGCACGTCCACGGGCGGTCCCGCCGCGGCTCCGCCCCCCACGCGCGCCGTCGCCCTGGACGGCTCCGACCCACAGGCGACCCCACCCCCGCCCTCGCCCTCGCACCAGGACACCGCAGGCCGGCGCTCGCCCGGGTGAGACCCGCGTGCCGGGCGAGAGTCCCCGGCACGTGTGGGGCGGGGGCCTGCGGAGGGCCTTTCCCCCGCCGTTCCCGAGCCGGGGGCAAGCCCCCGGACCCCCGGGAACGGGACCGCTACCGTCCGGTCGGCCCGTGTGTCCGTCCTCAATCGCCGACGGGCTTGAAGCGCACCCCGCACCGCCGGCCCGCCGGAGTGTCCGTCCTCGACCGCCGGACGGGCTGAGTGCGGGCGCCCGGCACAACCGGTACACGCTCGGGGCGCAGCGTCCGGAACGGGACTCGGGGCGGCGGCCGCCGTGGGTGCGGGGCGCAGCCCCGAAAAGCGGCCCCGGGGCGCAGCTCACGGAACAGGCCCGGGCCGCCGCCCCGTCACGGGGTCTGAAGCAGCGCCCCAGTTGGGGAAGGGGCGGGGTGGGGAAAGGGCCCGCCGCAGGCGCTCACGTACGTCGGCCGGAGGGCGGCCTGGAGTGGGGAATGGGCCGCCGCAGGCACCCACGTACGTCGGCCCGGTGGGCGGCCTAGGGGTGGCCCGGATCCGGCGGGACCTCGCCGCGGCGGCGGACCGGGGCGGCCAGGAGGGCGCCGAGCAGACCGGTGACCAGGCCCCACACGAAGCCGATCCCGACCGTCGCCCACAGCCGCGGCTCCAGCGCGACCTCGCCGCCGAGCCCCTCGACGTCGCCGATGCCGATGAGCGACAGGCCGTAGCGCGCGGTGACCCGCACCAGGAGGCAGACGACCAGCATCGTGAGGGCCAGCGCGACGCCCATGTGGAGGGCGTGCTGCCAGGGCCGCATCCGCGCCGGTGACCGCGCGGCCATCAGGAACGCCGCCACGAGCACCAGCACCGCGGCGGCCACCAGCAGCCACCACGCCCGGCCGTCCCGCTCGGTGAGCGTCGAGAGGTTCAGCGTCGAACCGTCCGGAGTACGCAGCACCTCGTCCAGCACCTGGGGCATCGGCAGCCCGAACGGCCCCTGCACCTTGCCGTCCCACGACGCACCGAGGCCCAGCGTGAGCGCGAGCCACACCACGTTCGGCAGCCCGAGAAGGATCACCGCGAACGTCCGGCCGGCGTGCCCCTGCGTCGCCGCGACGACCAGGCCGATGCAGAGGCCGATGACGACGTATGCGAGCAGCAACGCCACCATCGCGAACGCCGCCGGGCGCACCGACTCCTGGAAGCGCACCAGCCGGGCGGGCAGCGGCGCACGCCGCGACACCAGGAGCGCCACCGCGATGACCCCGATCAGCCACAGCAGGCCGTAGAGGAGCGTCTGACCCACGTCCGCCGCGAAGCCGACCTCCGGCCTGGTGTCGAGGAGGTCGCCGATGTCGCCGATCAGCGAGTCCTCGCCCAGCGAGATCTGGAAGCTCTGCCGGGCGAACGCGGCCAGACCCGCGAGCGCCGCCAGCCACAGCAGCGCCGACCGGGCGAAGCGGCCCAGCAGCTCTCCGGTCCCGGCGACGGCCCGGTGCCGCAACGGACGCAGGAAGAGCTCCGCCGTCACCAGCGCGCCGGCGAGACTCACGGACAGCGGCACGACGGTGAGCTCGGCCTGCGACTCCGCGATGACTCCAGCGTCCCCGGCGAGACCGACGGAGCCGCCCGCCGCCATGACGACGACGGCGGCGACGACGCGCGGGAACGCGCTCTCGGGAAGACCGGCCCCGCCCGCCGCCCACAGCCCGAGCGCCGCCACGACGATCATGGTGATCAGGCCCGCGAGGACCGCCACCAGCGCGTCGGCCCAGGCGCGGACACCGCGCGCGGCGCGGCTCGGTGCGGTGGATCCCCGCCGGTGCACGCTGCCGAGGTGGTCGCTCACGCAGTCACCGTAAGCAGGGGTGACGTGCCCGCGCGCGCCCGGCGGGTCCGACCGCGTCGGCTTGCGGGCCGTACGGAGCAGAGGCACACAATTGGGGCAAGGGGAACAGGAGTGAGGAAGCGAGCTCCGCTGCCTGGAAGAAGGGCCCGTGAGCGACCAGCCGCCGTCAGGCCGACCCACAGGACCTCCCTCGGGCCCGCTGTCCGGCGGGGAGTCGGCGCCGTCGTCCCCGCCGCCGGGACCGCCCAGCGGGCCGACCAGCGGTGCCGCCGGACGGCCCGGCGCAGGAGCGGGCGGCCCCGGGGGTCCTGCCGGCACCGGGGGAGCGGGAGGCCCCGGTGGCGGGCGGGGTCCCGGCGGTGGGGGACCGGCCGGCGGTGAGGGGGGACGCGCCGAGCCCTGGTACCGGTCCATCCCCAAGATCGCCGCGGTCACGGCCATCGTCGTGGCGGCGGTCGTCGTCTCCGTCGTCCTCACCCGCCCCGACGGCTCGACCGGCGCCCGCGACGAGGTCGTCCTCCAGGCCGCTGACACCACCGGTCGCGACCCCTTCACCGAGTCGTCGGCCAACGGCACCGCCGAGGAGCCGCCCGCGGCCGTCCCCACCACGGCCGCCCCCACCTCGCCGGGCGAGGGCAATGTGCGGGACGTGGACGGTGCGACACCCGGCCTGTACGGCGGCACCCGCAACACCGCCAGCTGCGACGTCGAGAAGCAGATCACCCTCCTCGCCGCCGACCCGGCGAAGAACCGCGCCTTCGCGCAGGTCCTGCGCATCGATCCGTCCGCCGTCCCGGACCATCTCCGCTCCCTGACCGCCGTTCAGCTGCGGGTGGACACCTGGGTCACCAACCACGGCTACAAGGACGGCACGGCAACCAGCTACCAGGCCGTGCTGGAGGCCGGCACGGCCGTGCTCGTCAACGGCCTCGGGGTGCCCCAGGTGCGCTGTGCCTGCGGCAACCCGCTGACACCCCCCGACCTGTCCCGGAGCACGTTCAAGCGCACCGGCGACAGCTGGGAGGGCTTCGAGCAGTCCAACGTCGTGATCGTCCGGCCCGCCCCCCAGGTCGTCGACGACTTCGTCGTGTACGACCCCAAGGGCAGCGACTACTTCTCCCGCGACCGCGGCGACACGGGCGCGCATGACAAGCCCGTACCGCCGCCCAACCACCCCCTGACGCCGACCCATGTGCCGAAGCCGCCGGGGGGCGACCACCCCAGCAATCCCAAGGACAAGGACAAGGACGGGCAGAACGAGGAGGACGGGTCCAGGAGCCCGGCCCCGAAGAGCCCTTCGTCGAAAGGCGAGTCCCCGAAAGGCGAGTCCCCGAAAGGCGAGTCCCCGAAAGGCGAGTCCCCGAAAGGCGAGTCCCCGAAGAGTGAGGCCCCGAAGAGCCCCTCGTCCGAGCACCCGTCCCCGAAGGGCGAGCCGCCGAAGAGCAAGCCCCCGAAGACCCCGCCGCCCAAGAACCCTCCCGCGGAGACCCGGACCGGCGACACGGCCCCGAACGAGCTGCCCCCGATCGAGCCGCCGTCCGACCTCCCGCCGATTCCGGGCCGCAGCGCGCCGGAGGAGGAACAGCCGCCACCCCAGTCGCTCGGCCCCAAGTCCCCGCCCGCGTCCCCGCAGGCACGGTCGCTGCGGCGGTTGTCGCAGGCCCCCGGCGCGCTGCCCGAACCCCTGACGCCGGAGTCCCCGGCGCCGGCGTAGCCGTGGACGCCCCAGGGTGGGAGGAGGAGATGAGCAGGACATGACCGACCGGTCCCCGTCCGCTTCCAGGCCCCCGCCCGTCCCCGGGGGCGAGGACCGGCGGCCCGTGCTCTCGATCGCCCTGGCCGGGATGATGGACCAGGTCCATGCCCACTCCGGTGCCGTCTATCTGATGTCCCACGACAGGAAGGCGCTGGAGATGGCCGTGATGGCCGGGCTCCCGCGGGCGTTCGCCGCGCCCTGGGAACGCGTCGGCATCGCCGCGCCGATCCCCGTCGCCGACGCGGTGCGCGAGCGGCGGCTCATCTGGGTGGGCGGCGAGCAGGAGATGGCCGCCCGCTATCCGCGGATCGCGGTGGTGCTGCCCTATCCCTTTGCGCTCGCCGCGCTGCCCGTCGCCACCGCCGGCACCGTGTACGGGGCCGTGTTCGTGACCTGGCCCGGCTCCCACCCGCCGGAGCTGTCGGACGGGGAACGCGACTACCTCACCGGGGCCTGCGGGCGGCTTGCGAGCCATCTGGAGCACGCTGCCGAGGCGGGCCGGCCCGTCCGCGCCGAGCCCGATCTGCTCGGCGACTCCACCCTGACCGGCGCGTCGAGCGCGGTCGACGCGGTGCAGATGGTGAACCGCATGCCGGAAGGGCTCTGCTCGCTCGACCTGAACGGCCGGATCACCTTCGTCAACTCCGCAGCAGCCGCACTCGTGGGCGTCGACCGTCACCGGATGGTCGGCAGAAAGATGTGGACCGCGCTGCCCTGGCTGCACGATCCCGTCTACGAGGACCGTTACCGTGCCGCCCTGATCAGCCAGCAGCCCACGTCGTTCGTCGCGCTGCGTCCACCGCGCGACTGGCTCTCCTTCCGACTCCACCCCAGCATCAGCGGTATCACCGTGCGCATCGATCGGGCCCGCACGGAACGCCGCGCCGAACAGGGAGGCTGCGAAGCCGCGCCCGAGCGGCTCATCGTCATCTCCCACTGCCTCAGCCTGGCCGCAGGACTGACCGAGGCCATCGGCGTCGACGATGTGATCGAGATGGTCGAGGACGAGTTCATGCCCGCCGTCGGCTGCCAGGCCCTCGTGATGCTCGGATCGGAGGCCGGCCGGCTGAACGTGCTCGGGCACCGGGGCTACGACAACCCGCACATCGTCGAGCGGTTCCACGGAATGTCCCTGACCGCGCAGACACCGGGTGCGCAGGCGCTGGTCACCGGAGTGCCGTCGTTCTTCGAGTCACGCAAGGAGCTCGAACAGGTCTACCCAGCCCGCCACGCCACCCCCGACGGCATGGCCGCCTGGGCCTATCTGCCCCTTATCGCCTCCGGCCGCCCGGTGGGCACGTGCGTGCTCGGCTACGCGGAGCCGCACCGCTTCTCGCCCGACGACCGCTCGATGCTGACCAGCCTCGGCAGCCTCATCGCCCAGGCCCTCGAGCGGGCCCGGCTCTACGACGCCAAGCACCGGCTCGCCCACGGGCTCCAGGCCGCCCTCATGCCGCACTCCCTGCCGCAACTGCCCGGCCTGGAGCGGGCCGCCCGCTATCTGCCCGCCACCCGTGGCATGGACATCGGCGGCGACTTCTACGACCTGATGCCCGGCGACGCCCTCGGGCCGGGCGCCGTCATCGGGGACGTTCAGGGCCACAACGTGACCGCGGCCGGGCTGATGGGCCAGGTCCGCACCGCCGTCCGCGCCTTCACGGCGGTCGGACAGTCCCCCGGCGAGGTCATGACCGGCACCAACCAGCTGCTGTTCGACCTCGACGCCGACCTCTTCGTCAGCTGTGTGTACGTCCAGCTCGACGTGCCGGGCCACCGGGCCCAGATCTCCCGCGCGGGGCACCCGTACCCGCTGCTCCGCGAGCCGGACGGATCCGTGCACGTCCTCGACATCCTGGGCGGGCCGCTCCTCGGCGTCGACCAGACGTCCCGGTACCCGGCCACGGAGGTGCCCCTGCCGCCCGGATCCGTGCTCGCCCTCTACACCGACGGGCTCATCGAGGCGCCCGGGAGCGACTTCGACGCGGCCCTGGCCGACCTCGGCGCCCACCTCGCCGCGATCGGCGACCGGCCGCTCGAAGAGGTCGCCGACAGCCTCGTCCGGCACACCGAACAGACCCATGAACGAGCCGACGACATGGCGCTGTTGCTGCTGCGGGTGACCTGATGCCCCTGTGACGCTCCTGATCCCCCACCGGCCGCGGCCCGGGTCATGCCGGCCCGGGTCATGCCCATGCCCCGCATGCCCGGCTAAGGGTGGGGGCGCTCCAGCAGCGGCTGTTCCTCGGCCTTGGTGCGGCGGCGGATGCGCGCAGCGAGCAGCGCCACGTCGTCCTCCGCCTTCTCCGCGCCCAGTTCCCTGACCACAGCGTCGACCAGCTCGTCCACCGGTGCGGTGCCCGGCATCACCACGCGGGTCAGCCGCGCCAGCGACTCGTCGATGTCCTCGCCACGGCGCTCGACCAGGCCGTCCGTGAACAGGAGCAGCGTGTCCTCCGGGGTGAGCTCGCGGGTGACGAGCTCGTACCCGCCGAGGCCCGTGCCGAGTGGCGGTCCGGCCGGTACGTCGATCAGCTCGGCGTGCCCGTCACCGGTGAACACGACAGGTGGCAGATGTCCGGCGCTGGAGAACGACCCGAGCATCCTGGCCGGGTCCACGCGGACCAGCAGACAGGTCGCGGGACGGGCGCTGGTCTCGGAGATGGCGATGTCGAGCTGCCGGAGCACCCGGTGCGGCGGCAGGTCGGCGGCGGCGACGTCGCGCAGCATCGCGCGGTAGGTGTTCATCTCGACGGCCGCCTCGACGCCGTGGCCCATCACGTCGCCCATGACGAGGAGCGTCCGCCCGTAGTGGAGGCGGACCGTCTCGAACCAGTCCCCGCCCACCAGATTTCTCGTGCCGACCGGCAGATAGCGGGTCGCGAACTGGAGATTGGGGTGCGGTTTGCCGGGCTCGGTCAGCAGGGCGCGCTGGAGTTCGACCGTGGTCCGCTGTTCCGCCGCCAACTGACGGGCGTGCGTGATACCGACGGCGCCGCGGCGCGTCGCGTGCTGGGCGATGAGGATGTCGTTCCTGCCGAACGCCGCGTGCGTAAGGGCCAGCTGGACCACCCCGATGACTTTGCCGCCGGTCTCCGTGATCGGCACGGCGAGCACCGCGGCGCGGGCGCCGACGCTGTGCTCGGTGGCCGGCAGACCGGACGCGACGGCCTTCGCGGCCGCCGACTGCGCGGGGTAGCCGCTGCCACTGTCCTCCGCCGTGTCGCCGAAGAGATCCTCGGCGCCGGCGGCAGCGGCGCGCAGCATCCTGGCCGGGCCGGGGCTCTTCTGCAGCGAGCCCTTCGGCGGCGGGGCGGGGAGTACGTCGACGGCCGCCGCTTCCGCGATCCAGGAGCTCAGGAACTCCACCAGTTCCCGGCATGTGGTGCCCTCGTCGAGGGAGGTCCCGATCCGCTCGACCGCCTCGTCGGCCGCGGCGAGGCGGGCCCGGGCCAGCTCCAGCTCTTCGTACAGTTCGGGGGTGGGGGTCTCGACCACGATGCACAGGACGCCGGTCACCCTCCCGTGGTTCTCCAGCCGGACGCAGGTCGTGTGGCAGCTGCCGCCGGGGCCCGAGACCCGGCTGCGGGGGATCCCGTCGTCGAGCACCCCGGCCAGCAGGTCGGCGGGCCCGAGGTACTGCTCCGCGGGCACGCCGGGGGACCGGCCCGCGACCCTCTCCGGCTCTCCGGTCATCCGGCAGTAGGCGGGGTTGGCGAAGACGTAACGGAGGTCCGTCCCGAGAACGGCGATGCCGGCTGTGGTGCCCCGCAGAACCTCCTCCAGCGTCCAGGTGCCGGGGCCGTCGGCCTCGGACGTGCGGCGCCCGCTGCGACCCTGGAACCAGTCCCGACGATCGGCGGCCACACGATCACCTCCTCCCCTCACGGGGCGGTGACCCCAGCTTGCTCCACAGCCTCACCGCTCGCATCACCTGAGGGATACGCACGGCCCGCTCTCGCCGGCAGGGACCCGGTCGGCAGAATGGTCCTATGAACGGGGAGGATAGAGGCCAGGCGAACCGGACCGTAAGTAAGGGGACCGTGGATGACCGGGCCGTACGGCCGGCCGCGTCCATCGGCGCGGGGTCCGACTTACTCCAGCTGGACCCCCACGACGCCGCGACCGGCGGTCTCTCCGGCTGGCTGGCCGGCCGCCTCCGGCGCGCCATCGCCGACGGCCGGCTCCCGGTGGGCAGCAGGCTGCCGCCCACGCGCCTCCTCGCGGCGGAGCTGCGGGTGTCGCGCGGAGTGGTCACCGAGGCGTACCGGCGTCTGACCGAGGACGGACACGTGGTCGGGCGGGGCCGCGGCGGTACGACCGTGGTGGCGGCACCGGTGACGGCCGCGGCGCCCGCGGCCCCGGATACGCCCGCCATGCCGGCCGCTTCCGACGCGTCCGCCGGACTTTTCTCCGGAACGCCCGGGACCGGGATCTTCGACGCCGTGCGCGCCGCGGGCGCGCGGATCGACCTGTCGCCCGGAGTGCCGGAGCTCGCCGCCTTTCCGCGGGGCGCCTGGGTGCGCACCGAGCGCGCCGTGCTCGCGGAGCTCCCCGCGTCCGCACTGGGCTACGCGGACCCGCGCGGAACCCCCGAGCTGCGGCGCGCCGCCGCCGACTGGCTGGCCCGGAACCGGGGCGTCCGGGCGCACCCGGACGAGGTGATCGTCGTCGCCGGCACCGCGCAGGCACTGGGCCTCGCCGCCCAGGTGCTGCGCGCCGACGGCATCGCCCGCGTCGCGGTCGAGGACCCCGGGGCGCTCGGCTCGCGCCAGCACCTGGAGCACTGGGGCATCGACACGCCGCCCGTGCCCGTCGACTTCCGGGGCGTACGGGTCGACGCGCTCCGCGCCACCGGGGCACCCGCGGTGCTGCTGACGCCGGCGCACCAGTTCCCGACGGGCGTCGTGCTCGACGGCGCGCGGCGGCGTGAGCTCATGAGGTGGGCGGGCGGGGACGGCGGACTGGTCGTCGAGGACGACTACGACGCGGAGCACCGCTACGACCGGCCTCCGGTCCCCGCCCTGAGGTCGATGCTCCCGGAGCGCGTCCTCTACGCCGGGAGCGTGTCCAAACTCCTAGCCCCGGCCCTGCGCACCGGCTGGGTGCTCGCCCCGCCCGCCCTCCGCGACGCCCTCGTCGACGCGAAACGCTTCGCGGACCTCGGCAATCCCGTGCTGCCGCAGCTGGTCCTGGCCCGGCTGATGGAATCCGGTGAGCTGGAACGCCATCTGCGCCTCATCCGGGGACGCCACCGGCGGCGACGCGATGCCATGATCGCGGCCATCGGTGCGCGGCTTCCCGGCGCGGAGGTGCACGGCGCGGCGGCGGGGCTGCATCTGATGATCACCTTCGATGCGGGGTTCGCCGACGCCGACCTCGCGGACGCGGCGCTCGCGCGCGGCGTGAAGACGCAGCCCCTCTCCTGGCACCGCAGGCGCCCGGGCCCACCCGGTCTGGTCCTCGGCTACGCGCTGAACACCCCCGCGTTGATCGTCGAGGGCATCGCCCTCATCGCCGAGGCCCTCGCCACGGTGCGCAGATGACCCCCCGGTCGGTCGCGTCCTCGGGTGGCGGAGCCTGCGGGCCCCGTACCGGTGGCTGCGCCCCCCGGCCCCCGTACCGGTGGCTGCGCCCCGGGGTTTTCCCGATGGGTGCCGGGCACCGGACAGGGGCCGGGGCCTACGCCGTCACAGGACGGACGCCCCCGTCAGCGCAAGGGCCAGGACCGCCTGGTCGTCGTTGTCCGTGTTCGCCGCATCCGCGGCCCAGCGCTCCGTGTCCGACCGCAGGAACGCCACGATCGCCTCCGGGTCCGGCGAGCGCGCGCCGCCGAAGCGATCCGCGAGGCGCTCCAGGACCGGGTAGAACGCGCCGGACGCGTCGCGGGCCTCGCTCACGCCGTCGGTGTGGACGACGAGCACCTCGCCGGGACTCAGCGCGTGCACCGTGGCTTCCGCGGGTCCGTCCGGGCACATGCCGCCGAGCCCCAGGGGGAGCGCGGGCGCGGTGGCCAGGCGCCGCGCGCCCTGCGGGCCGACGACGATCGGGGGCGGATGCCCGCGGTCGACGACCCGGACCTCACCGCCCCCCTGCGGGAACTCCAGCACCAGCGCGGTCACGAACAGCTCGGGGTCCCCGTCCTCGACGGCAGGGCTGTTGCGGGCGATGCTGAGCTCCAGCCGCTCGGCGAGACTGCTGAGGCTCATCCACTCGTGCGCGGACACCCGGAAGCTGCCCAGGACGGCGGCGACCGTCTGCACCGCGTCCATGCCCTTCCCGCGTACGTCACCGATGATCACCCGCACCCCGAAGGGCGTCGTACACACGTCGTACAGATCCCCGCCGACGAGCGTGCCGCCCTCGCCCGCCGAGTAGAACCCCGCGGCCCGCACCGGACCGAGCCTGCGCGGCACCGGGCGCAGCAGGGTCTGCTGCATCGCATCGGCCACCGATCGTGCGCGGATCAGATGCCGCGTCGTGCGCTCGCGCTGCCAGGCGAGTGCCGTGCTCGCGGTCCCGATGAGCAGCGTGGCGATGTACAGGGCGACATGGTGCTGCTCGGCGAAGTGTCCGGGCCGCAGGGCCGCCATCAGCATCTGCAGCCCCAGACAGACGGCGGTCGCCACGGCCGTGCCCCGCGGCCCGCGCGTGGCGGCGGTCAGGGGCGGTACGCCGGTGAGCAGGAAACTCACGGGCTCCTGCCCGCGGAAGGCCAGCTCCATGGCCAGATCGGCCAGCACCGCCGCGAACGGCAGCCACCAGAGCCAGCCCTGACGCACCAGGGACCACCGGTCCCTGTCCGGGCGACGACTTCTGTCAGGCATGGGGCCAGGCATAAGGCGCACCCTAGGATCCGGGCCCGCCGCGGACGATCACGGCGTGCGCCGTGTCGTGGACCGAGCCCTCGATCCTGGCGAGTTGGGCGGTGAGACTGTTCAGCCACATTTCGAGGTCGATCAGCATGGGCAGCGGCCGTGCCTCCGCCGGCGGCGGGCAGGTCGGATCGGGCGCCCGCGGCCGCGGTGCGTCCTCGGTGGCGAGCGCGGCGATCCGTTCGGTGGTCGCGGCCAGCCGGCCGGCCGTCGTACGGGCCCAGTCGGCGACGGCCGGCGGGACCGCGACCGCGGGAACGTCGACCCGGGGGAGCCAGTGGGCGCCGAGAATGACCTGGTTCGCGGTGATGAGCACGGCGTGCCAGTCGGCGAGGGCGGTGGCCTGGTCACCGCCGGGCTCGCTCCGGTACTGGTCGTACGCGGCCTCCGCGAGCCGCAGGCGGTGCAGGGTGGGCCAGGTGGACGGCGGCTGTGACCTGGCGCCCGGCGGGGTGGTCAGCAGGACGCGGACCGTCCCCGTGATCAGCGGGCCGCAGCAGCGGAGGAGGGCGGCCATGGTCCTGCGCACCTCCCGCCGGGCACCGGCGGGCCAGGCGAGCAGCCCGCACAGCAGCCCGATCACGCTGCCCGTCACGACATCGATGATGCGCGCCTCGGCCAAGTGCCAGGACGCGGGGGCGATCTGGGCGAACGCGGACGCCACGACGAGCGTGAACAACCCCTGCGCCCACGCGATCCCGAGGAGCGGCCCGAGCGCGAACGCGACGAGCATGCCGGGCGCGAGGATGGCCGCGTACGCCTCGGTGTTCCTGCCGATCCCCTCGATCAGCGCGCCTGCCGCCACGGCTCCCACGAGGTTCCCGGCCACCGCCTTGCGCACGGCCGTCCAGGTCGCCCCGACGGTGGTCCGGCCCAGTGTCAGGACGGCGAGCAGCACCCAGAAGCCGTGCGTCAGGTCGAGCGAGCCCGCCACCAGCCGGGCGGCGCCCAGGCCCAGTGCGATGCGCGCGGCGTTCTGGAACTGCACCGACTGCAGGCTCACGTTCCCGAAGAGCCGCGCCGTCCACAGCCGTGCGGTGCTCGCGTCGGCGTACCAGAACAGCCCCTGCGGCGGGATCGGTGCCGTCCGCCGCCCTTCCGTGCCGACCAGCACCGCGGTCTCCAGGATCCGCGCCGACTCCGCCACCCCCAGCACCGCCGCCTGCCGCCGCAGCACCGGCGCGGCGGGCACGGCCTCGGGCGGCCCGGTGGCCTGCCGGACGCGCAGCTCCTGGAAACCCCGGATCGCCTTTTCGAGCACCCCGGGCGCCGGGGGCGGGGTGCCGGCGCGCAGGGCGGCCGCGATACCGGTGCACAGGGCCGCGACCCGGCGCAGGAGGGACGCGGAAGCGGCGTCGTACGTAACGGCACCGCCGCCGGGGCGCTCCATGTCCGGTCGTTCGACGTCCGGTCGCGCCGTGTCCGGCCGCGCGGCGCCGCCCGGTGGGGCCATGTCCGCGAAGTGCGCCAGCTGGTCGAGGAGGCGGCGGGCCGCGCTGCCCGCCTGGAACATGGCACGGTCCGTCCGCCAGGGGCCGGCGGGCCGTTCGGCCGGCGGCAGCTGGGAGAGACGCAGTTCGCGTCCGCTCGAGCGGAGGTCGGCGGCGGAGGCGGCGAACGGGTCCGCCGCCGCGACGGCCGCGACGTCGACCGCCTCCGCGAGGCGCTCCCGGTAGGACGCGGTCGTCGGGGCGGGCAGCAGGAGGACCTCGCAGGCGACCAGGAGCAGGACCCCAGTGGTGAGGCCGGCGAGGCGCAGCCCCAGGGTTTCGGGGGCGTACGGCGGGAAGCACGCCAGGATGTAGAAGAGCTGCAGCCCGGGCGCCACCCCGGCCGGGCGGGGGCCCGCGACCGCCGCGAAGGCGAGCAGGAAGCCGACGACGAGCATCCCGAGCACCGCCGCCCAGGTCCGTACCGCCAGCGCCGTCCCCAGCGCGACCAGCACCAGACCGATCGGCAGTGCCTTCAGCATCACGACCGCCCGCTGCCGGCCCGACCCCGGGACCCGCGACAGGATGCCGAGGGAGATGGGGGCGAACAGCGCGTACAGCGCCATCACGGGCTCGTCGAGCCCGTACAGGAAGGTGTAGAAGCCGGCGCTCGCCGCGACGGCCACCCGGACCGCCCGGTGCACGATCGCCGTACGCTCCGCCCCGCCGGTCACTGCCGGTCCTCACCGGTCCGCGGGTCCCCACCGTGCAGGTCGCCGCCACAGCCTCCGCCACCGCCCCCGCTCGGCACCGGGACGGCCCCGGCGCGCATGGACAGCGGCAGGACCTTGCCCAGGACGACGAGCCGGTGGCGTACGGCCATGACGACCACGGCCGCCGCCAGGACGACCACGCCGCCGAAGCGCAGGATCGCGTCGTACGCCTCCTCGGGCGACCGCTCCGGGGTCATGGCGGTGATCGCGGCCGCCGCCCCCGCCAGGGCGATCGCACCCAGCGTGACCAGGAACGTCAGCAGCACCCCCGACGCCTCACCCGTCCGGGCGGGCGCCACGACCTGTGAGACACGGAAGACGAACCCCGTGCCGACGCCCTGCACGATCCGCGCGGCCACGAGCGGACCGAGGCCGGGCGCGAGCGCGCACCCCACGGAACCGGCGGCGAACAGCGCGAGCCCGGCGAGCAGCGTGCCCCGGCGCCCGAAGACGTCACCCAGCCTGCCGCCCACGATGAAGAAGCAGCCGACGGCGAGCATGTACGCGGAGAGAGTCCCCTGGGCGGCCGAGGCCGTGACACCGAACTCGTCGGCGATACCGGGGATGGCCAGGTTCAGGGCGAAGAAGTCGGCCTGGATGAAGAACAGCGCGACCGCGACCGCGACGAAGGCCCCCGTCCGTGCGGCCGCTGACGACTCTGCTCGCATGAGCATGTTCCTCTCGGCCGACGCCGTGCCGACGTCGCCGATGGCGTGCCGACGTCGTGAGTGGGTCGGCGCATGCGGGTCGGGGCATGCGACCTCTCCCATTGTCGGACGGGCCCGTGAGGTCCGCAGCCCGGCCGGTTCGGTCGCGGGGGACGGCGGACGGGGGTCACCATGGCAGGAAGTCCGGGGACGCCGCCCGGGGGTCGAGGCGGGAGGTCGTACGGTGCACACCCTCCTCCTCCCGGTCCTTTTCGCCCTCGCCTCGGCTCTCAGCAACGCCTTCGCCACGGTGCTGCAGCGCGAGGAGACCCTCAAAGTGCCCAGCGCCACCGGCTTCCGCCCGGGGCTGATGCTCGATCTGCTGCGGCGTCCCCTCTGGCTGGCCGGGATCGGCGCCGTGATCGCCGCGGGGGTGTGCCAGGCCCTGGCCCTGAACACCGGGCCGCTGACGGTCGTTCAGCCGATCTTCGTCCTGGAACTGCCGCTCGCGCTGATCGTCGCCTCGCTCCTCATGCGCCGGCATCTGCCGCGGGCCGGCTGGCTGGCCGTGACCTGTGTGGTGGTGGGTCTCGCCGTCGCCCTCGCCGCCCTGGCCCCCACGGGCAATCGCACCCAGGTCCCGATGCATCGCTGGCTGCCCGCCCTCGCCGTCTGCGCCGGAGCGGTCGTCGTCCTGGCCGCGGTGGCGCTGCGGCGCCCCGAGGGGCGGGCCCGAGCGGCCTTCCTCGGCGCGGCCACCGCGATCAGCTACGCACTGACCGCGGCGCTCATGAAGTCGGCGACGCACACCCTGGACGACCACGGAGTCGCGGCCTTCTTCACCGCCTGGCAGACCTACGCGTTCGCCGTGACCGGCGGGACCGCGCTCTTCCTGCTGGAGAACGCGCTGCAAGGGGGACCGCTGGTCGCCTCGCAGCCCGCGCTCACGCTCGGCGACGCGACGGTGAGCGTCGCGCTCGGCATCACCCTCTACGAGGAGCAGGTGCGCTCCGGCTGGTGGCTGCTGCCGCAGCTCCTCGGCCTCGTGCTGATCGCCGTCGGGGCCATCGCGCTGGCCCGTGTCCCGCTCACCCGGTCGCTCGTGGCGGCCGGCGAGTCGCCCGGGACGCCGGGCCCGTCACCTCCTCCAGCCGGGCGGCAGCTGCCGTGAGCAGCATGTCGAGCGCCCTCGGGTAGGCGCTGAGGTTCATGTCCGCCACCAAATGCCGCGCCGTGGCGGCGATATGGGGGTGCGTCCCGGCGGGCAGCCTCGCATACGTCGACCGCCAGGCCGCCTCGTCCGCCTCCCGCGCGGCCGCGGGAAGCGCCGTGGCCGCCGAGTCCAGCGCGGCGAACGCCAGGGCCTGGTCGACGAAGGCGTGGTAGATCCGCACCGCCTCGGCGTCGGGGAACCCGGCCCCCCGCAGCACGCCGATCATCGTCTCCACCGCCCGGATCTCGTGGAGGCGGCCCGTCACCCGGCAGGCGCTGAGCACCGCCGCCTGCGGATGCGCGAGGTAGTCGGCGTGCATCCGCAGGCCCAGGGAGCGCAGGTCGGCGCGCCAGTCACCGGTCGGCCGCCAGGCGCGCAGCGTACGGCCGATCAGCTCGTCGGCGATGGCGAGCAGCAGCTCGTCGGTGTCCCGGAAGTACCGGTACAGCGCGCTCGGGTCGGCTCCCAGGGCGAGGCCCAGGCGGCGGACCGTGAGAGCGTCCGAGCCGTGCTCCTTCAGCAGCCGCAGGGCGGTCTCGACGATCAGCTCCTCGGACAGCACGACGCCCTGCTTGGTCGGACGTCTGCGCCGCCGGGCCGCCGGCGGTACGACGCGTTCACTCATCGGCGTCCTCCTCACCGAGAGGGTGTCCTGGTCCGGGGCACCTTATGACAACGCCATTGACCTGTGAAGCCCGGCGCCAGTTTCATGTGCGGTCACCGGGGCCGGCCAAGGCCCCTTCGGTGCGAGCGGAGCTGCCATGACAGCGAGGAACACCCCCTACGGCGCGGACCCTCCCGCGCCTGCCGCCCTGCGGAAGTCCCTCGGCGTCGTGGACGGCGTCGCCATCGCCGCCTCCAGCACGGCGGCGACCACCAGCATCGGCATCGGCCTCGGCGTCACGGCCGGAGTGGTCGGGCTGCATCTGCCCGCGATCATGCTGGTGGCCTTTCTGCCCGTCCTCGGCATCGCCGGCGCCTTCTCCCGGCTCAACCGGGTCGAGCCGAACGCCGGAAACGGCTATGTGTGGGTGGGCCGTTCCCTCACACCCTGGCTCGGATTCCTCGTCGGCTGGCTGGCCATCGTCGCCACGGTCGTCTTCCTCGCCTACACCACGGCCGTCACCGGGTCCGCGATCCTCCAACTGGCCGGGCAGGCAGGTCTCCACGAGGTGGCGGGACTCGTCCTGGACCCGGACTCCACGGCCCAGACGACCGCGGTGGGCATCCTGGTCCTCGCCGCCGTCACCCTCACCGCGGTCACCGGCGTCCGCACCGCGGCCAGGCTGCAGGGCTGGCTGCTCGTCTTCGAGTACCTGGTCCTGCTGGGCTTCTGCGGCTACGGCATCGTCACCGGACCGCACGCCTTCAGCCTCGACTGGTTCAACCCGCTCGCCATACCGTCGCCGTCCGCGCTTGCGCAGGGACTGCTGCTGTCGGTCTTCTGCTACTGGGGCTTCGAGGCGGCGTTCACCGTGAACGAGGAGGTCCACGAGCCCCGCGACGCGTCGCGGGCCGGAACCACCACCCTGTTCACGATGCTGGCGCTGTTCCTGCTCGGCTCGGTCGCCTTCCAGCGCGTCCTGAGCGAGGAGGAACTCGCGGGCCACGGCGCCCAGGGACTGGCGTTCTTCGGCGAACGGCTGGCCTCCCAGCCGCTGGCCGCGCTGCCGCTGGTGGCCCTCATGTTCTCGGCCGTCGCCTCGCTGCAGGCAGGCGTGATCCCGGCCGCCCGGGGCATGTTCGCGATGAGCCGGGACCGTACCGTCGGGCCCGTGTGGTCCCGGGTCAGCCCCCGGTACGGGACGCCGGCGGCCGGGACGCTGGTGATCGGCGCACTCGCGGGCACCGTCGCCGTACTGGCCCTGGTCATCCCCGAGCTCGCCGACATGATCCTCGCCGCGGTCAACGCGATCGGCATCGTCGTCGCCCTCTCCTACGCCCTGATCGCCCTGGCCGCCGCCGTCCGGTTCCGCGGGCTGCTGCGCGAGGCCTGGTGGCAGGGGGTCCGCGCGGTGATCCTGCCCGCGCTCAGCGCCGTCGTCCTGCTCGCGCTCGGCGGCTACCTCGCCTGGTCCTTCCTCGGCGCGGCCGACCACTTCGAAGTCAGCGCGGACAACGGCTGGTTCATGCTGCTGGTCCCGGGAATCATGATCGTCTCCGGGTTCGTGGCCGCCGCCTGGGCCAAGTGGGGCCGCAAGTCCCCCTACTTCCGTACCGGCCGAGGCACCGACGCCGACGACGTCCGGCTGCTCGCCACCGAGCCGGCCCCCTCCTCCTCCTCCACCACCTCCTGACCAGAGAAACGGAAAGCCCTATGCACTCCCGCCATGCCGACCTCGTCCTCACCGGCGGCCCCGTCCTCACCCCGGCCGCCGACGCGTCCGGCCCCGACGACCGCCGGCCGACCGCGGTCGCCGTCAGTGGCGACCGGATCACCGCCGTCGGCCACCCCGACGACGTACGCGACCTGATCGGCCCGAAGACCGAAGTCGTCGACCTCGCCGGGCGGTTGCTGATGCCCGGCTTCCAGGACGCCCACGTCCACCCGGTCCCCGCGGGCCTCGAGCTCACCCAGTGCGACCTCACCGGGACCAGCACCGCCGATGACACACTCGCGGCCGTACGGGCGTACGCCACGGCCCACCCCGACCGGGAGTGGATCACCGGCGGCGGCTGGTCCATGGAGGCCTTCGAAGGAGGTACGCCGACGAAGGAGCCGCTCGATGCGGTCGTCCCCGACCGGCCGGTCTATCTGCCCAACCGGGACCACCACGGCGCCTGGGCCAACAGCCGCGCCCTCCAGCTCGCCGGAATCACCCGCGACACCCCCGACCCCGCCGACGGTCGCATCGAGCGCGACGCCTCGGGCGAGCCCACCGGCATGCTCCAGGAGGGGGCGATGCAACTCGTCGGCCGTATCGCGCCCTCGGCCGGGCCCGCCGACCGGCTCGCCGCGCTCCTGCACGCCCAGCGGCATCTGCACGCCCTCGGCATCACCGCCTGGCAGGACGCGCTCGTCGGCGATTTCCTCGGCATGGACGACCCCTCCGCCACGTATCGCGCCGCCGCCCGCGACGGGTTGCTCACCGCCCGCGTCGTCGGCGCCCTGTGGTGGGACCGCGAGCGCGGGGCCGAGCAGATCCCCGGACTCGTCGAGCGCAGGGAGGCGCTGACCCACGGCCGGTTCCGCGCCGGCACTGTCAAGCTCATGCTCGACGGGGTCGCCGAGAACGGCACCGCGGCGCTCCTCGACCCCTATCTGGACCGCTGCGGCTGCGCGACCGCCAACCGCGGCACCAGCTTCGTCGACCCGGCACGCCTCGGCGCGTACGTCACCGAGCTGGACGCGCTCGGCTTCCAGGCCCACTTCCACGCCCTCGGCGACCGTGCCGTACGCGACGCCCTGGACGCCGTCGAGGCCGCCCGCGCCGCCAACGGCCGCACCGACACCCGCCCGCATCTGGCCCACCTCCAGGTCGTGCACCCCGACGACGTCCCGCGCTTCCGCGGCCTCGGCGCGACCGCGAACATGCAGCCACTGTGGGCCGCGCACGAACCGCAGATGGACGAGCTGACCATCCCGTTCCTCGGGCCGGAGCGGACCGCCTGGCAGTACCCGTTCGGCGCACTGCTGCGCTCCGGGGCGACCCTTGCCGCGGGCAGCGACTGGCCGGTCAGCAGCCCCGACCCGCTCCAGGGCATCCATGTCGCCGTCAACCGCGTCCTGCCGGGGGAGTCGGGGCCGGTGTTCCTGCCCGGCGAACGCATCGGCCTGACCGCCGCACTCACGGCGTACACCGCGGGCTCGGCGTACGTGAACCACCTCGACGACACCGGCGCCGTGCGCACCGGAGCCCTCGCCGATCTGATCGTCCTGGACCGCGACCCGTACGCGGGTCCGCCGGAGGCCATCGCCGAGACCCGGGTCGCGCTGACGTACGTCGGAGGCGAGCGGGTCCACGCGGCGCCCGACGCCTGACGCTCGCTCACCGGACGGGCTCGTCCTGCGCCCGTCCGGTACCTGCCGGCCCCGCGTGTCCGTACGCGAACGCCGGACGGACCGGACAGGGCGTCACACAACGCAGAACTCATTGCCCTCCGGGTCCTGGAGCACCACCGCGTAGTACTCCATACCGGGCTCGTCCATGACGCGGAGCACGGTGGCGCCGGCCTTCGTCAGCCGCTCCACCGTGCTGGTGACCCGCTGGGTGCGGACCGCCACCGGCACGGCCCGGCCACCGCCCACCTTCAGGTCCAGGTGCACCCGGTTCTTGACCACCTTCGGCTCCGGAACCCGCTGGAACCACACCCTCGGCCCCCGGCCCTCCGGATCGACGATCGACTCCGGCGCGTCCCCCGCACCGTTGGTGAGCTCCTCCTCGGGCACCCCCATGTCCGCCCAGTAGTCCCGCCAGGTGGCATGCCCGCCCGGCGGCGGCTCGGGCACGTAGCCGAGGGCCTCGCACCAGAAGGGGACCAGCCTTCGCGGGTCGGCACAGTCGATGGTCAGCTGCAGTGTCGTCTCCATGCCGGCAGCTTTCCAGACAGGTCCGACAGTGCCCTCCCAGGCCGTTGACCGGAACGGTACAAAAAGCGTTTCATTGCAGGTGAAAGGGTCAATTCAGGCTTCCGAGGGAGGCGGCCCGCAATGACCACACACCCGAGCATCGAGCAACATCCCGACCTGGCCGAGATGCGCGCCCGCTTCGAACGGGCGACCACCACGCCCCGCGCCCAGGCGATAGAGACTCTGGCCCTCCTCACGGGCCTCTACCTGGCGGCCTCGCCGTGGATAGCGGGCTTCAACGGCCTCACCACGCTGGCCGTCTGCAACCTCATCACCGGCGCTGCGTACGCCCTCTGCATGGGCGGGTTCGGTTCGGCGTACGAGCGGACGCACGCCATGGCCTGGTCCGCCATCGTCATCGGAGCGTGGACGATCATCGCTCCGTGGGTGGTCGCCGGGGACGTCGCCACGACCCGCAGCATCGTCAGCAACGTCATCGTCGGCATCGTGGCTCTGTGCCTCGGCCTCGCCATGGCCGCCACGGCCGGCGGCCCGTCCGGTGGTCGCCGTGTCACCGCGGCCCGCCGCGGCGGCCGCTCGAACATCGACCCGCTTCACTGACGCGCACCGCTTCACGAAGGGCTCCGCTCCACGAAGGGTCCCGGCCCGAGGGCCGGGGCCCTTCCGGGTGTGCGTCAGTCGTGTACGCGGGCGATGAGCAGCGCCACATCGTCCTCGCCGGTCCCGCTGCGCAGGGCCTCGAGGAGCCGGTCGCACGTCTCCTCCAGCCCCGGCCGCGGGTCGTCGAGCAGCCCGAGCAGCACGTCGAGGCGTACGTCGATGTCCTCGTCGCGGGTCTCGACGAGCCCGTCGGTGTAGAGCACGAGCCGGTCGCCCGGGTCGAGGTCGACAGTGACGGCGCGGAACGGGACGCCGCCGACGCCGAGCGGTGCGCCGGTGGGCAGTTCGAGCAGCCGCGGCGCGTGGCCGGGCCGAACCAGCACCGGCGGCAGATGGCCGGCGGTGGCGATGGTGCACTGGGCCTGGTGCGGGTCGTAGCAGGCGTAGAGGCAGGTGGCGATGTGCGACTCGAGGCCGGCGGTGACCGCGTCGAGGTGCCGCAGTACCTGCGCCGGGTCGAGGTCGAGCACGGACAGCGTCCGGGTCGCGGTGCGCAGCTGCCCCATGGCGGTGGCCGCGTTGATGCCGCTGCCCATGACGTCGCCCACCACCAGGGCGGTCCGGTCGCCGCTCAGCGGCAGGATGTCGTACCAGTCGCCGCCGACCTCCCCGGCGGTACCGGCCGGCTGGTAGCGGGAGGCGACCTCCAGACCCACCACGGGAGGCGGCTGCTGGGGCAGCAGACTGCGCTGCAGCGTCAGCGCGGTGTTGCGCTGCTGCTGGTACCAGCGGGCGTTGTCGATGCACACCGCCGCCCTGGCGGCCAATTCGGACGCCAGGACGACGTCGTCGGCGTCGAAGGGCAGCGGATTCCTGAACCGCTTGAGATCGAGTGCGCCGAGCACCTCACCGCGGGCGATGAGCGGTACGGCGAGATACGAATGGACGCCGGCCTCGGCGAGCAGGACGGCGGCCTTGGCGTCCCGCGCGATGCCCGGCAGGTCCGCCGCGCCCACGTGGGGCACCACGACCGGCTCGCCCGTCTGCACGCACTTCGTGACCAGACGGTCCGAGTCGTAGCGGGCGAGTTCGCCGGGAGGGTCGGCCGCGCGGACCGCGGGGGTGGGGGCCGCCGCGGCCACGGCGAGGGCGCGCAGGACCGCGGTGCCGCCCGCCGGGATCTCTTCGCGGCGGCCCTGGACGGCGGAGTCGAGGACGTCGACGGCGGCGATGTCGGCCAGTTCGGGCACGGCGACCTCGGCCAGTTCCCGGGCGGTCTCGCGCAGGTCCAGCGTGGTGCCGATGCGCACCGACGCGTCGGCGACCA
This sequence comes from Streptomyces sp. NPDC059909, assembly GCF_042730885.1. NCBI lineage: Bacteria > Bacillati > Actinomycetota > Actinomycetes > Kitasatosporales > Streptomycetaceae > Streptomyces > Streptomyces sp. NPDC059909. The sequence continues at coordinate 76,684 of NZ_JBHWKX010000007.1, read as the reverse complement.
TGGTGAGCCGGTGCCTGGCCCGCTCCGCCTCCGTGGCCGCCTGGTGCCGGTCCGTGACGTCGACGACCGATGCGGCGACGCCGAGGATCCGTCCGCTGGGGTCCTCGAGCCGGTACAGGGACACCGACCAGGCCCGTTCGGTGTCCGGGTCGGCGGGCGTCCTGCCGAGGACCTGCCGGTCCAGCAGCGGCTTCCCGGTCTCCAGGACCTTCAGCATCGCGGCCTCGATGGTGCCGTCGTCCCGGAACGGCAGCGTCTCGTCCGCCCGCCGTCCGATCTGCTCCGCCGCCGGGATCCCGTTGACCCGTTCCAGCGCCGGGTTGACCGCCACGTAGCGCAGGTCGGAGTCCAGCACGGCGAGTCCGATGGGGGACTGGTCCACCAGGCGTACGGACAGGGCGAGGTCCCGTTCCACGCGGCGCAGCGTGGCCTGCTCGGCGGCCAGGCCGAGCGCGTAGTAGCTGCCGTGCACGTCCTGCAGCCGCATGTTGCGCATCTCGAGGAGCCGTATGCAGCCGTCCTTGTGCCGGACGGGGAAGACACCGGCCCAGCTCTCGCCGCTGCCCATGACCTGCGCGAAGAGGCCGAGCACCAGCTCGACGTGCTCGTCGGCGACCAGCAGCCGGGCCGCGTACTCGCCCAGTGCCTCCTCCGGGGTGTAGCCGAGCAGTTCCTCGGCCGCGGGGCTCCAGAGCGAGATCCGGCCCGACTCGTCGAGCACGACCGCCGCCATCTGCAGGACGTCCAGCAGTCCGCCCGGCGGGGCAGGCCCGAACTCCACCTGGCCGGTCGGGGCCGGGCCGGCGGAGAACGCGTCCGTGCCACCCATCCCTAGCCGCTCCTCCCGACGCCCTCGCGGCGTACTTGTGCGGACCCCCGCCCCATCGGATCCGCGCGCGTTCCATACTCCCTCCGCGACCATGGACATGCACCCCCCGCGTGCGGCTTCGTCCCCGGAGTGTGACCGAAAGGCCCGCCGGGTGACGGCTCCGGGCGGGTGACCGCTCCGGGGCCGATCCCGGGGCCGGCCGTCCTCGGGACGGAGCGCTTCCCACCAAGGAGGACCGGCTTCCCTGCGCGGGCCGCCCGGTAAACAGATCGGTATACTCGCCGCCATGGTCAGCCCGGCACCGGCCCCGGCCCCGCACCGCATCGCGATGACCCCCGGCGCACACCGCGCCCTGGAGGCCGCCACGCACCTCTTCTACGAGCGCGGGATCCACGCCGTCGGCGTCGACCTGATCGCCGCCGAGGCGGGGGTCACGAAGAAGACCCTGTACGACCGGTTCGGCTCCAAGGAACAGCTGGTCGTGGAGTATCTCGCCGCGCGGGACGAACGCTGGCGGGAATTCCTCTCCGAGCGCCTGGCGGCGGCCGCGGGGGATCCGCCCGAGGGCCGCGTCCTCGCCGTCTTCGACGCCTCGCGCGACTGGTCGGCGCGGCACTGCACCCGCGGCTGCGGCATGGTCAACGCCCATGCGGAGATCGGCGACCCGCGGCATCCCGCGTACGGGATCATCACCGGCCAGAAGGCGTGGATGCTCGCGCTGTTCATCGGACTGGCCCGCGACAGCGTTCCGAGCGTTCCGAGCGCTCCGGGCGGCGCCGGCCCGAGCGCCCCGGACCGGGCGGAGCAGCTGGGCCGGGCGCTGATGCTGCTGCACGAAGGGGCGCTGGTCGCGTACGGCCTCGGCGTCTTCGACGACCCGCTCGGCGCCGCGCGGGACCAGGCCCGTGCCCTGCTGGCCTCGGCCTGAGGGCCCGGTGAACCCGGCCCGGACGCCTGGGAAGCAGACGGAACGACGGACCGCGGACCAGGCCGCCGCGCTGCGGGGCGCGCTATGTTGAGCACGAATGGGACAAGAAGGAGGCACACGGTGCCATCAGGGCAGCAGGCGCGGGCACAGGCGTCTGCGATCACGCCGGGACGGCAGTCCCCGGACACGGAACCGTCCCCCGCGGACAAGGTCCGCGCTCTGTTCGGCGGTCACCGTCTCTCTCCTGGGCAGCGGCGCATCGCGCAGTACATCACCGACCACCTGACCGAGGCCGCGTTCCTGTCGATCACGGACCTCGCGGAACGGGTGGGCGTGAGCCAGCCGTCGGTGACGCGCTTCGCCTCGTCGCTGGGCTTCAGCGGCTACCCGGCGCTGAGGGAAGCCCTCCAGCCCATCGCACTGAGTGCGCTCGCCGGCTCCCCGGACACGGGGGACGAGCTCCGCCGCAACGAGCTCCAGGCCGCCGTCGACGCCGAAATCGCCAACCTGGAGAGCCTGCGCCGCGTCCTCGCCGACACCGACCAGGTGCTCGCCCTCGGCCGCGAACTGGCCAGGTCGGTCCCCCTGACGATCCTGGGGCTGCGGATCTCCGCGTCGCTGGCGGAGTACGTCGCGTACGCGGCCCGGCGCATCCACCCGGACGTACGCCTGGTCTCCCGCGGTGGAAGCGTGTCCTACGACGCGCTCCTCCAGTCCCGGGAGGCGGGCGGGACCTGGGTGCTGGCCTTCGCGATGCCGCGGCACGCCAAGGAGACGCTCGCGGCGGTGCGCTCCGCGCGCAGCACGGGCCTGCGCGTCGCCCTGATCACGGACCTCACGCTCGGCCCCCTCGTCGACGAGGCCGACGTCGCGCTCACCGCCGGCACCGGATCCCGTCTCGTCTTCGACTCCTACGCGGCGCCGGGCGTCCTTTGCGCGGCGATCCTTCAGGCCATGGCCGACGCCGACCCCGAGCGCACGCAGCTCCGGCTGGAGAAGTACGAACAGGCCGCCGAGCAGCACGACTTCTTCCTCGAGTACTGACAGGGGCCCGCGCCGGGGCCGGGGGTTTCACGCCAGCGCGCAGCATGAAATTTTTCATACCCTTGCTTACTTGGCGGTATATATATTTACTACTCCTGGCACTGCGGACGACACTCCTCCTCGTCGGCCCCACGGTGTTCTGACCGGGTACTTCGCTCCCCTCGGAGTGCCCGTTCCCCGGTGGCCCCGGGCAACCCCTGGGCCGGGGCCGCCGGCAAACCTCCTCACGCGCGGTCGAACGTCCTCGCGCGCGTCAGGCGAGCTTCTGCTCGGTCCAGATCGTCTTGCCCTGCTGCGTGTAGCGCGTTCCCCAGCGCTCGGAGCACTGCGCGACGAGGAACAGCCCACGGCCGCCCTCGTCACTCGTGCGGGCATGCCGCAGCCGCGGGGCCGTGCTGCTGCCGTCGGAGACCTCGCACGTCAGGACGCGGTCGCGGATCAGGCGCAGCCGGATGGGGGCCTTCGCGTGCCGCACGGCGTTGGTGACCAGCTCGCTGGCGATGAGTTCGGTGGCGAACGCCTCCTCCTCCAGGGCCCACGACGAGAGCTGGCGGGTCACGAGCGAGCGGGCCGTGGACACGATGGCCGGGTCCGTCGGCAGGTCCCACGAAGCGACCCGGCCCGAGCCGAGGGCGTGCGTACGCGCCACGAGCACGGCCGCGTCCTCGGTGGGCCGTTCCGGGACCAGCGCCTCGGTGAGCACGCGGGCGGTGTCCCGCACGGAGCCGCGCGAGCGCACGAGCAGATCCGCGAGCCGGGACTCCTCCCCGTCGCCCTGGTACGCCTGCATGAGCCCGCTGGTGTAGAGCGCGAGCACCGAACCCTCGGGCAGCGTCACCTCGGTCTGCGCGAACGGGGGTCCGGGGAGCCCGAGAGGGGCGGTGGCCGGGATGTCGAGGATCTTCGCCGTCCCGTCCGGGTAGACGACGGCGGGGCCCGGATGGCCCGCCCCGGCCACGGAGCAGCGCCGGGTGACGGGGTCGTAGACCAGATAGAGGAGGGTGCACCCGGCGCCGTCGCCCGCGGGGCGCGGCCCGGACTCCTCCTCGGGCTGCGGTTCACCGGCGCCCGCCCGGGAGTCGTCCCTGTCGAGGCGGCGTACCAGGTCGTCCAGGCGCGCGAGCAGTTCGTCCGGCTCCAGGTCAAGGTCCGAGAGCGTGTGCACGGCCGCCCGCAGCCGTCCCACGGCGGCGGCGGACCCCAGGCCGCGTCCGGGTGCGCCGCCCGCCAGGAGTGCGACCCGGGCTCCCGACAGCGGTACGACGTCGACCCAGCCGCCCCCGGTGCCGGCGTGGACGTACTCGTGGGCCACCTCCACCCCGCCGCTCTGCGGCAACTCCGCCGGAAGCAGGCTGCGTTGGAGTGCCACGAGGGAGTTGTGCTCACGGAGGTACCGGCGGGCGTTGTCCAGGCACAGGGCCGTGTGATGGCCGAGGTCGACGGCCAGGGTGAGATCGTTCTGCTGGAAGGGACCCTCGTCCCCCCACCGGTAGAAGGTCGCGATGCCCAGGGCGCGGTCCTGGGCGACCAGGGGAACGAACATGAGCGAGTGCACCTTCTCGTCCAGCATCCGCCGGCCGCGGACGGGATCGTGGAGCACCCAGTCGCTGTCGGCGTGCAGCGGGCTGATCAGGCGCGGTCGCAGATCGGCGAGGACCCGGGTGGACGGGGCGACGAGGGGGAACGTGCTCTCCTCGCCGATCGCGTAGGCACCCTGCGGTACGCCGTGCCGGCGTGAACGCGACGCCGCCCTGCGCAGCACGGAGTCGGGCCGCACCGGGCCGGGCGCGATGTCCTCGCCCGCGAGCACCGGCTCGAGGACCTCGACCGCGATGCTGTCGGCCAGCCGCGGCACCGCGACTTCGGCCAACTCCTGGGCGGTGCGCATCACGTCGAGGGTGGAGCCGATCCGGGCGCCGCCTTCGGCGAGCACGGCCAGCCGCTGCTGCGCGAGATAGCGCTCGGTGACGTCGACCGAGGCGTCGGCCGCGCCGAGGACGCGGCCGTCGGCGTCCTCGAGGCGGAACGCGGAGACCGAGTGGACGTGCTCGCGACCCGGGTCGCCGGGGGGCCTGCCGTGCTTCTCGAAGCCGATCACCGGTTCACCCGTCTCCAGGACCTGCTTCAGGATGCGCTCCGCCAACTCCGCGCTGAAGTCGGGCCACACCTCGCTCGCCCGCTTCCCGATCCCCTCAGAGGCCGGCGTGCCCTGCATCCCTTCCGCCGCGGCGTTGTACCGCACCAGCCGAAGCTCCGGGTCGACGACGAAGAGCCCCACCGGCGACTGCGTGAAGAGCGCCTCCAGCAGCGCCCGGTCAAGGTCCGACTGCCTGGCGCCCTCCGGCTCCCGTCCTTGTCCGGGCTCGTACCGTCCCTCCGGTTCGCGTCGCTTCACGGGGGCGAGCATCACTTCCCAGCGCGGCGCACCGGCCCACTGCCCTGCCTCGGCGGGGTCCTCGGCGCGGATGGCCAGCCGGAGGGGCACGAGCCTGCCGTCGCGATGCCGCGCCAGGATCGCGCCGCGCTCCGCGCCGCTCGCGGCGGCTCCCTCCGCGTCGCCGGGCTCGTGCGCCCGCTCCGCGGCCGTGGCCAGCAGGTCGGCCGCAGGGCGCCCCAGTACCCGGTCCGCCGGGTGGCCGAGCAACTGCTGGGCGGCCGCGCTCCATCCGGTCACGACACCACGCGCGTCGACCATCACACGAGCCCAGCCGGGCCGCGCGTACGCATCGCGGCCGCCCGTGCCCTGTCCGACGTCCGGTGCACCCATGGCCACCAGCCTCGCCCTGCGTCGACGTCTTCCCTGCTCCCCAGTCTCCTCTACGGAAACCCGGTCACAAGTCGGTGACCGGACCTGAATAACCCGGGGGACGATGTACTCGATCTTGGTGAGGTCGCCGGCCCCGGGAGCGAACCGTTCCGGGACGCCGGACGCCGGACGCAGACGCCGCAACGGCTTCGCGAGCGGCCGCCTCCGGTCTCCACAGGGAGATGTGACAGATTCGGGCTCGCATGCGCTGGGAGATGCGAGATGACCGAAAATCGATCCGGGGACGCCATGGACTCCAGGGACGGCACGCGGCGGCCCGCAACGCTCGACGATCTGCTGACGGCCGCCGCACGTCCGGCACCGGTGGACGCTGAGGCTGCTGAACGGGCCCTTTCCGCGTTCCTCGCCGCCCGGGACACGGGGGCCCTGTCCGCGTCCCCGCGACGAAGGGACGACTGGCGGACGACAGGGCAGCGTCGCCGCACCGTCTGGATCAAGACAGCCCTCGGTGCGCTCGCCGGCACGCTGATGCTCGGCGGCGTCGCCATGGCGACCGGCACGGTCCCGGCGCCGTTCGACCCGGAGGAAGAGAAGCCGCGCCCGCATCCCGGCGTCTCGAACGGTCGGCAGGACGGGTCCGCCGGCCAGGACAGCACCGGTTCGCAGGAGCCGGCGGGCACGCCGTCCGTGCCCCCCTCGGCCGGCCTGTCGGCCGAGGCCAGGGCGGCCGATGTCGCGCGCTGCCGCGCCTACGAGGCGAAGGCCGGGCACGGCCAGGCACTGGAGGCCACCGCGTGGCAGCGTCTGGAAGAGGCCGCGGGCGGCCCGGACGCCGTCACCGAGTACTGCGCACGCCTGCTCCACCCGCAGTCGCCGAGGAAGACCCCGGAAGAGCTGCCCGGGGGCGGCAAGGACCAGCAGCAGCCCCGCGTCACCGACAGGGAGCCCGGCGGGACGGGCGACGCGAGGCCCGGTGCCGGGCCGTCCAAGGCGCCGTGATCCGCGCGCGGTTGACGCGCGCTCCACACGTACGGCCGACCCGTGCACTTTCACGCGTGCACTTTCACGTGTGCGCCTTCAGGCGTGCACCTGTACGCGTGCACCTCACACCTGCGCCTGAATCCGCGCCCTGCTCATCCCGCGCACGCACCCCTCACGCGTGCACCCCACGCATCCTGCTCACGCCTGCCCTGTGGAGCGGGGAATGTGAACGGTGAACGGCCGGGGTCCCCTTCTCCTGGGACCCCGGCCGTTGCCTGTGTGGTGTGACGCGCGACGCGTTACGGCGTGATCTGCTTGCCGATCCCGACGCCCGTGGGCGCGCCGAGGGTCGTCACCCCGTAGTAGAAGCCCGACGACGCCACGATGCCCTGCGTACTGCTGTTGTCGAGCTGGAGGATCACACCGTTGTTCGCGTCCTCACCGTCGGCGCCGATGGCCAGGTCCGCCCGGGAGTAGCCGGACAGGTCGGTCAGCGAGACGGCGGAGCCGAGCCGGTCGTTCGGCTCGGTCGAGCCGGGTACGTTGGCGGTGTCCTGGTGGTAGGCGACCGCGCCGGTGGCCGTAGGGCCGGTGGCCGAGCCGCGCAGGAGGATCACCTGGCCCGCGTTGGCCTGGTTGACGCCGCCGCGGGTGAGGTCCTCGCCCGGCAGGCCGGTGAGGATGTCACCGTATCCGTCGAGGTTGACGTCGCCGATCGAGACCGAGGCGCCCATGTCGTCGCCGGTCTCGCCGGTGTCCGGGACGCCCGACGTGTCCTGGCCGAAGGTCTTGCGGCCGGTGGAGGTGAGGCCGGTGGACGAGCCGAACACCGCGGTGACCGCACCGCCGTTCGCGGTGTGACCGGACTCGGCCGCGCTCGGCTGGCCGACGGCGAGGTCGGTGTAGCCGTCGCCGTTCAGGTCGCCGGCGGCAAGGGAGCGGCCGCCGCGGGCGTCGAGGATGCCGACCCGTACCAGTCCGTCGGCCGAGCCCTTGAGCCAGAGCAGCCGCCCGACGCCGGCGGTGTCGCGGTAGGAGACGGCGGCGTCGGTGTAGCCGTCGTTGTTGAAGTCGCCGCTCGCTGCGGAGGCGTACAGCACGGCGGCGGTGTGTGCCGTGGTGCCCAGGTAGCCGCTCTTCGGCAGGCTGCCGTTGCTGAGGGCCCACCAGCGGCCGGGCTTTCCGGGGGCGACCGTCAGGACGTCCGCCTTGCCGTCGGCGTTGAAGTCGCCCGTGGCGAGGGCGCTGCCGAACTTGTCGCCGCTGGTGCGGTTCGCGAGCGGCGCCATCGCGCTGGTGCCCGAGGTGAGCCCCGGACCGTACAGGATGGTGACCGAGCCGGTGTCCGTCAGGCCCGACGCGTCCTCACCGGGCGTACCGATGAACAGGTCCGCGTGGCCGTCGCCGTTGTAGTCCGCCCACGCCGAGCTCGTACCGAAACCGTCGCCGGGCTCCACACTGTCGGGCACGCCCGCGCTGTTCTGGTCGATGCTCTTGCGCACAGTGGTGCTCGGCCCGTCGACGGTACCCGGCACGACGGTGACGCGCCCCGCGCCGCTCGCGGTCTTCGGCAGGCCGGCGACCATGTCGGTGATGCCGTCGCGGTTGTAGTCGGCCGTCGGGATCGCGGAGTTGCGGCCGGGGCCCGCCGCGTAGGTGCGGATCGCCGGGATCTTGGCGTAGAGGTTCTTCCCCGGACACGCGGTCGCGAAGCCGTCGCGGTGTCCGGAGATCACGTTCAGCGTGGCCTGCTGGCCCTCGGTGTACTTGCCGGTGTTGCCCTGGGCGGTCAGCGTGACCGTGCCCTTCGGGTTGCCCCCGACCTGGCCGAGCTTCCAGGCGGCCACGCGCGCGGCCGCCTCCAGTGCGGCGGTCGACGGCTTGCCCGCGGGCTTGGCGGGAGTCGCCGTCGCGTCGCCCTCGAAGTCCCCGAGCAGCGCGATACCGGTGGAGTAGCTGTTGAAGCCGTACGTGTGCGCGCCCTTGACGGGCAGATCGATGCCGCCCGCGCGGCCCTCGAAGATCTGGCCGCACTTGTCGACCAGGAAGTTGTAGCCGAGGTCGTTCCAGCCCTCGGTCGTGATGTGGTAGTCCATGATGCCGCGGACCAGGGCCGCCGACTCGGCGCAGCTGTAGTTGTTGGCTCCGACGGTGTGGTGGATGAAGACCGCCTGGACCTTCTCGATGTACTCGGCGGGGTCGTCGACCAGCGACTCGTCGGCGCCCCACTGGGCGCGGCTGATGATGGGCGGCTGTTTGACCGTCGAGGGCAGCGGTACCGGCTTGGTCGCGGTGGGGGAGGGCGACGCGGAGTCGGACGGCGTGGCGGTCGCCGTGTCCGTCGGCGTCACGGTGCCGGTGGACGTCGCGCTGTCGGTCGGGGTCGCCGGTTCCGTGGGCGTCGCGCTGTCGGCCGGAGCGGTCGACCCGGCCGGGTCGGTGGGCGTCGCCGAGTCCGTCGGGACGGCCGTGTCCGTCGGGGCCACCGTGTCGGTCGCGGTCGCGCCCGGGGTCTCGTCCACCGTGAACGCGGCGTTGTCCATGTCCGAGCCCTCGGCGGGCGTGCTGAGGGGCGCGGCCGGAGCGGCGGGGTTCTTCGCCTCCGCCTTGCTCACTCCGGGGTCCACCATGTGCAGCTTCAGGCCCTTGGGCAGGGCCTTGCCCGAACTCACGCGCACCTGCACGGCGGTGGACGGACCGACCCACAACGGCTCGGACGCGCTCCGTGCGCCCTTGGCCTCCGCGCCCTCGGGCAGGTGTGCCTCCAGGTCGACCGCCTGCCAGCCGGACCACTTGCCCGTCTCCGCGCTGCGGGTACGGACCTGCGCCGTGCCCTCGACTGCGGTGGTCGCACCGTCCCAGCCGATGCCGACGAGCGAGAACGGCTCGGCGTCCGTGGCGGGCAGCTCCCGCGCGTTGGCGCCGCCCTTGGACAGGTCCAGCGTGCGGTGCGCGACCGCCCGCTCCCGCAGGCCGGGCTTCGACGGCGGATCCGACGGATTGGCGGTGGCCACGGTGACCACCCCCGCTCCGCCCAGCACCACGGCGCCGATCGTCAGCCAGGTTCGGCGCTTCCAGCCCAACGGGCGGTACGCATGCGACTTACGCGGGCTCAACTGCCCCACCTCTCGGAAAGTTCACTGGAGGCACTCCCGTTGCGCGAGCACCTGGCGTACCCAGCGCATCGGCTTCCCGAAACATCACGGCCGAGGCGGCATATGTGACCGGCATCACCACACCGGTCTTGCCGCGAGGGAGATCCGACCTGACAGCAGCTGAACTGCCCAGATTGTCGGCATGCTTGGTGCCCTGCCCGGGCGCCCACTGGGGCGGGCCCGTAGCGACCCTTCCGACGTCCCGGACTCGTGCCCCGCCTCCTGCCGCGGGGTGGGGTGCGGATGCTCGGCACCCCACCCCATCGACACCCGTGACCAGGCAGTCACGCGACGTGATCATCACCCCGAGGCGAGCTCCCTGCGGACCGCCGTGCAGGCGGGCTTGGCCGCGACATTCTCGTCGAGCAGGTTGGCCGCGCCCTGGCCCCTCGAACCAGCCGGGCCCCCACGAGTACTTGTCGGTGAAGCCCCACACCGTGAACGACGTGCAGCGCCGGACGTTGAGGCAGGCGTCGAGCAGCCGGCGGTAGTCGTCGGCCTGCCGGGCCGGCTCGGTGTCGTCGGCCGGCAGCGTCATCCGTACGTTGACCTCGGTGAAGGCCGGTGCAGCCCGAAGGCGGCCTCGACATCGGTGAGACGGGATTGCCGGGGACGACGGCGTGGGAGAGGACCCCCGACCAGGACAGGAACGGCGCCATCCACTCAACTCGGCTTCGGCGGACAGTTCGTCGAGGTGGACCTCACCGCGGCCCTGCCCGACCGAGCCTCTCCCTCGCGGGCGTCCTCACCGCCGAGGGGACGCCGCATGCCCACGTCACGTAGCCTCGCGCCTTGTGAAGCTCATACGGACAGCATCGGGTCGTCGGCGGCTGAGGTTGGCCCGTAGCGGTGTGTCCCGCTCTCAGGTCGAGGCCCTCGGCCGCCTCCGTGACCAGTTCGAGGAGGGCCGGTACGAGGAGGCCGAGGCCGGGGCGATCGCTCTTGCGGCAGCCGCCCGGCGTGGCCGGCGTCGCCGGAGTCGCGCTGTGGTCTGGTCGGCCAGGGTCGTCGCCACCACGGCGGCCGTCGCCCACGGGCGTGGCTCCGGTGTGCCGGCCGAGCTGGACGCCCTGATCGAGGAGTTGGAACAGACGGAGGGCTCCGATCGGGCACTGCTGCTGCTCGCCCGGGTGATCCGGGCGGCCGTCCTCGTCCGGCGGGAGAGGTACACGGAGGCCGAGGCCGAGGCGCAGGACGTCCTGCGCGCCACGACCCGCATCGCGCACCTCACCAAGGTGTGGAGGATCGAGCTGGCCGCTCTGGGCACCATGGCGGAGGCGCTGTGCGGTCAGCGCCGCTACAAGGAGGCGGAGGCCATAGCCCAGGGCAATCTGTACCGGACGGAGGGGCCCATGGCGGCCGCCTTGCACTGTCTTCTGGTGCGCAGCCTGAACGGGCAGGAGCGTTACGAGGAGGCTCTGTCCGAGGCTCGTCGGCTTCCCCCGCACTCGGCCCGCGCCGGCAGCGGATCCGCGGGCATCGTCACCGCCATGGCCCTCGACGGTCTCGGCCGCCGCGCCGAAGCGGAAGTGACAGCCCGTCAGGCAGTCGCCGACTGCGAGCAGTTCCTGCATCCGGAACACCCCCGCATCCAGGAGGCCCGAACCCTGCTGGCCCGCATCACCGGCGAGGCTCCGCGCTCCTGACGAGCGTCACCCCTCGGCGGGGAAGTCCTTGACCGGCGGGTGTCCGAAGACGGGCGCGAGGACCTCGGCGAGCCGCGCCCTGACCGCGTCACCGTGGGTGAGGGCGTGCGGCGGCCCGAAGGGAATCAGTGGGACACCCTGATCGGCCAGCACATAGAGCGTCCTGAGGGTCCGCATGGCGTTGGACGCGTACACGGGCTTCATCGTCCTGCGGGAGACGGCCTCGAAGTCGGCTTGGATCGCGTCGAGCCACGACGTCGACGCCTGCACGGTCAGTTCCGGGCGAGTCAGCACCCGGGCGACGGCACCGGCGAGGCGGTCGTCCTCCTGCTGGTCATAGACATAGCTGGTGCGCGTCAGCATGCGTTCGGCCGCGAGGTCCAGCATGCCGGCCGGGTCGACCTGGGGCAGCCGCCCGAAGGTTCCCAGCAGATCGGCTCCATGGGCGACCGCGTGCAGCCAGCCGAGCACGGGATCGTAGCCCTGTAGATCGGTCTCGGCCGCGAACCAGGTGGTGAACGCGTCCAGCCAGGACTGCCTGAAATCGCCCCGGCTGACAATCATGTCCAGGACCAGCGGCGCAAACGTACGGGCCTGGATCTGCGAGTCGGTGAACCGGGCCGCCATCTCATCACCCAGCCGGATCCGGCGTTCACCCGCGATGACGTCCCGGGCGATCCACGTGCGCAGCACCACGTACGGAGCACCATCACGTATCTCTGGATCGGGGTCACGCAGGCACCGTGAGAGCTCAGCGGTGAGTACGTCGAGATCGGCACCGGCAGGCACAACGAACCCGGTGTCGCACACTTCCTCCCAGTCAATGATCACGGCCCGGGACCGTACACAGGCGTGAGAAACACCCGCAACGCGATTTCTGAGACCGGGTCACCGATGCGTCCCTCGAGCGTTGGGCGACAAGCTCAGCGTCCCGCCCGCGCGAACCATCCGCCCGCTTCGCCGAGTACCGATTCGATCCTGTCCCACGCCGCCTGGTCCCGTGCCACGGCGGGCAGTTCGCGGCCCCGGCCCGTGCCCCAGTCCGTGGCGACGGCCACCGGATCGGCGTCCGTCGCGGCGCCCGCCGCGAGCGCCGCGGCGCCCAGTGCGACGAGTTCCTGGGCCTCGGGGATCAGGACGGGCCGGCCCGAGAGGCGGCGTACCGTCTCGACCCACGTGCGACCCTGCGCACCGCCGCCGATCAGGCGGAGGGGCCGCGACCGTACGCCGGGCTCCTCGGGGTCGAGGCCGCCCGCGGCCACGAGTTCGTCCAGCGCGCGCAGCACGGTGAAGACCGCACCCTCGTAGGCCGCGCCGAGAAGCTGACGTGCCGTGGTCGCGTGGCGCAGGCCGGTGAGCAGACCCGAGGCATGGGGAAGGTCGGGCGTGCGCTCGCCGTCGAGGTACGGCAGCAGGACCGCCTCGCCGCCGGGCTCCGCGTCCTCCCGGCCGAGGCCGAGCAGCTCCGCGACCTTGTCGACCGCGAGCGTGCAGTTGAGGGTGCACGCGAGCGGCAGATAGCTGCCGTCGGTGGCGGCGAACCCGGCGAGCGCGGCCGATGCGGGCCGTGTGCGGGTGGCCGCGAAGATGGTGCCCGAGGTGCCGAGGCTGACCACGGGGTGGTCGAGCAGTCCCCCGGCGCCGAGGCCGAGCCCCACCGCGGCCGCCATGTTGTCGCCCGTGCCGGCGGCCACCGCGATGCCCTGGGGCAGGCCGAGCGCACCGGCGGCCGCGCGGCTCAGGGAGCCCACCCGCTCGGCGCCGCTCGCGGCCACGGCCGGCAGCAGCGCCGCGTCGAGGCCGACGAGGTCGAGCAGGCCGGGGTCGTACGTACCGGTGGCGGTGGAGTACCAGCAGGTGCCCGACGCGTCGCCCGGGTCGGTCGCCCCGACGCCCGTCAGCCGCTCGGTGAGGAAGTCGTGCGGCAGGCGCACGGCGGCGACCGCGTCGGCGGTGGCGGGCTCGTGCTCCCGCAGCCACTGCCACTTGGCGGCGGTCATCGAGGCGACGGGCACCGAGCCGGAGCGGGCCAGCCACGCGTCCGGACCACCGAGCGCCTCGGTGAGCGCAGCGGCCTGCGGAGCCGAGCGGGTGTCGTTCCACAGCAGGGCGGGGCGCAGCGGGCGGCCCGCGGAGTCCAGGGTGACCAGGCCGTGCTGCTGGCCCGCGACCGCGATGCCGGTCACGGCCGACGCATCCGTACCGGACTCCTTCAGGGCGAGGGCGACGGCCTCGCGCAGGGCCTGCCACCACTCCTCGGGGTCGGTCTCCCGCGCGCCGCCGTCACCCGTGACGGTGTGGGGTGCGCGCCCCACCGCCAGGATCCGGCCGGTGACGGCGTCCGTGACGGCCGCCTTGGTGGACTGGGTGGAGCTGTCCACCCCGATCACGACGGGCGATGTCGGTGTCGGCACTGCGCACCTCACTGGTGATTCATGGAGCCAGGGACGGACGGACGGATCGGATCAGGGCGGGTCCGGGCGCCTTGGCGCCCGAAGGTTTTTTGGTTATACGAAGAACAAAATATGTCCATGCCGCGTGCGCCCGTCAAGCACCGCCAATCGGCTGAATGCCAGGGGCAGGCGAGCGTCCGCACCGCACCTCCCAGGGCTCTCGGGGGCTTTGCCGGGGCCTTGGCGGGACGTCTTCCATGAGGTATTGGTTAGAGGACAAACAAATCCCGAGCCGCCGTCATCCAAGGGGCCGCAGCATGTCGGAGCAGTTCACTCCCACCTCGCAGGACAAGTTCACGTTCGGTCTGTGGACCGTCGGCTGGCAGGGCCGCGACCCCTTCGGCGAGGCCACCCGCCCGGCCCTCGACCCGGTCGAGTCCGTCGAGCGCCTGGCCGAGCTCGGTGCGTACGGCGTGACCTTCCACGACGACGACCTGATCCCGTTCGGCTCCTCCGACGCCCAGCGCGAAACGGCCGTCAAGCGCTTCAAGGACGCGCTGGAGCGCACCGGTCTCAAGGTGCCGATGGCGACGACCAACCTCTTCACGCACCCGGTCTTCAAGGACGGCGCCTTCACCGCCAACGACCGCGACGTTCGCCGCTACGCCCTGCGCAAGACCATTCGCAACATCGACCTCGCCGTCGAGCTGGGTGCCGGCACCTATGTCGCCTGGGGCGGCCGCGAGGGCGCGGAGTCGGGTGCGGCCAAGGACGTGCGGGTCGCGCTCGACCGTATGAAGGAGGCGTTCGACCTCCTCGGCGACTACGTCACCGAGCAGGGCTACGACCTGCGCTTCGCCATCGAGCCGAAGCCCAACGAGCCCCGTGGCGACATCCTCCTGCCGACGATCGGCCACGCCCTCGCCTTCATCGAGCGCCTGGAGCGCCCCGAGCTGGTCGGCGTCAACCCGGAGACCGGCCACGAGCAGATGGCGGGCCTGAACTTCCCGCACGGCATCGCCCAGGCGCTGTGGGCGGGCAAGCTCTACCACATCGACCTCAACGGCCAGTCCGGCATCAAGTACGACCAGGACTTCCGCTTCGGCGCCGGCGACCTGCGCCAGGCGTTCTGGCTCGTCGACCTGCTGGAGACGGCCGGCTACGAGGGCCCGCGCCACTTCGACTTCAAGCCGGTGCGCACCGACGGCTTCGACGGTGTGTGGGAGTCCGCGAAGAACTGCATGCGCAACTACCTGATCCTCAAGGAGCGCGCATCAGCATTCCGCGCCGACGCCGAGGTCCAGGAGGCGCTGGTCGCGTCCCGGCTCGACGAGCTCGCGCAGCCGACCGCAGCCGACGGCCTCAAGGGACTGCTCGCCGACACCTCCGCCTACGAGGAGTTCGACGTGCAGGCCGCGGCCGAGCGCTCGATGGCCTTCGAGCGTCTCGACCAGCTCGCCATGGAGCACCTGCTCGGCGTGCGCCGCTGACCGGCGGATAGGTTGACCTGTCGTCCTTGACCGGTCAGGACGACCGGCCGTCCTGACCGGTCCGTCGTCGATCGGGAGCCGCAATCCCTGCGGCCGGATCCGTCCGGTCCGGCCGAGGGCAGGTAGGGAGTGAGTACGTGCCACTGAGCGCCGCCGAAGCGGCTCGCTCCCCCGGGGCGGCCCCCGTCGACCAGGCAGCGGTCCGCCGCGTCAACCTCGTGCGCGTGCTGCGCGAGGTCCGCACGGCGGGACCGCTGTCCAGGGCGACCGTCGCCCGGCACACCGGGCTGACCCGTGCCACGGTCTCCAGCCTCGTCTCCGAGCTGATCGAGCGCCGGCTGCTGCGGGAGACCGACTACCAGCAGGACGGCACGGTCGGACGCCCGGGCCGGCGGCTGGAGATCGACGGCAGGGGAGTGGCGGCCCTCGGCCTGGAGGTCAACTCCCGCTATCTGGCGGCCTGGTCGACGGACCTCGCGGGCCGGCGGCTGCAGGAGCGGCGCCTCGTGCACGACGCGACGCACCAGGACGCCGAGCACACGATCCGTACGCTCGCCGGCCTCGCCGCCGAGCTGATCGACGCCGCTCGCGGGGCCGGGGCCCACACGGCGGGGATCGGTGTCGCCGTGCCCGGCCCCGTGGACATCGCCACCGGGTTCGTACGCTCCGCGCCGAACCTGCACTGGCGGGACGTCCCGGCCGCCGCGCTGCTGCGCGAGCTGCTCGACCTGCCGGACGAGGTGAGCGTCGTCGTCGACAACGAGGCCAACCTGGCCGCCCTGGCCGAGCGTGGCCACGGCCGGTCGAGCGCCGCCGACCTGGTCTACGTGACCGGGGAGGCGGGCATCGGCGCGGGCATCGTCGCCGGCGGCAGGCTGCTGCGCGGCTCCGGCGGCTTCAGTGGCGAGCTCGGGCATCTCCAGGTCGACCCCGCGGGCGAGCGCTGCGCCTGCGGGCGCAGCGGCTGCCTGGAGACCAAGGTCGGGCTGCCCGCGGCAATGCGTCTCGCCGCCCCGGACCTGGCGGACGGCATGACCCCGGAGGGCATCTCGGCGGGCGCCGCGTCCCACGACCCCCAGGAACAGGCCGGCGAGCTGCTGCGCCGCGCCACGGCGGGCGACCCGCGGGCGCTCACCGGTCTGGACGAGATCGGCCGCTGGCTCGGCATCGGCCTGTCGATCCCGGTCAATCTGCTCAATCCGGATGTGATCGTGCTCGGCGGCTACTTCGCGGCGGTCGCCCCCTACCTCATGCCGGCCGCGATGCGCGAACTGCGCGAGCGGGCCGTGGCGGGCGATGCGGCGGTGTGCCGGGTCACCGGCTCGGCCCTGGGCTTCACGGCGGCGGTGCGCGGCGCGGCGGACGTCATCGTGGAGGAGATCTTCGCCGACCCCGGCCGCGTGGCCGTCCCGGCATAGGATCCCGAAACTTTGCCGGAACTCTTCACGTCTCCAGCGCACAACCGCGGTCGGCCCGCCGCAGCACTCGCCTGCGGCAACAGCAGCTGGTCCGGGCGCCCACCGGCCGGCAGCGGCCCTCGCGCTCAGTCCCCGGACGGCGGCGGCGCCGTGCTCTTCCTGACGACGAGGCTCGTCGCCAGCTCCAGCCTGGTCGCCGCGGGTTCCTCGGTGCGCAGCCGCAGCAGCATCTGCGCGGCCTCCTCGGCCATCTGCCGCAGCGGCTGGTGGACCGTGGTCAGCGCCGGGCTGGACCACCGGGCGACCTGGACGTCGTCGTAGCCGACGACCGAGAGGTCGTGCGGGACGCGCAGCCCGTTGACGCGCGCCGCCTCCAGGACGCCGAGGGCCTGGAGGTCGCTGCCCGCGAAGATGGCGGTCGGCCGCTCCGGCAGATCCAGCATCTCCATCGCCCTGTCGTACCCGCCCTCCACATGGAAGTTGCCGAACCGGACCAGTTCGGGCCCGGTGTCCAGGCCGGCCATGCTCATCGCCGAGCGGTAGCCGTCGAGGCGGGCCAGCGAGCACAGCATGTCCTCGGGGCCGGTGATGATGCCGATCCGCCGGTGTCCGAGCTCGATGAGATGGCGCGTCGCGGCCAGGCCGCCGGTCCAGTTGGCAGACCCCACCGACGGCACGTCGGGATCGGGGTCACCGGCCGGGTCGATAATGACGAACGGAATGGAGCGGGCCCTGAGTTGCTGCTTGACCGCCTGGGGGAGGGCCGAGAAGACCAGCACCACACCGATCGGCCGGCGCTGCAGGACCCCTTCGATCCAGTCGGGACTCGGTGAGTGGCGGGTGCCGCTCTCGGTCAGGACCACGCTGGCCTGGTTGGCCTTGGCGACGTTCTCCACCCCCCGGATCAGCTCCAGCGCCCAGATGCTGTCCAGCTCGTGGAAGACGATCTCGATGAGCGGTGCCTCCCGGGACGACCTCGCCGTGCGTCGGTAGGCGTGGGTCTCCAGGAGGCGCTCCACCTTGATCCTCGTCGGGGGCGCCACGTCCTGCCGCCCGTTGAGGACCTTCGAAACTGTCGAAATGGAGACGCCGGCCTTCTGAGCCACCTGGGCCAGAGTGATGCGGCCCATCTCCTCGTCATCGCGCATGGCGGGAGCATAAGGCACGCCCAGGCGGCGCAACAGGCGTAACGCTTTGGTAACTCGGCGTTCGAGGGTTGACCCCCCAGGTGGGGAGGCCTAGCGTCCCCACTCGTGAACTTTCGGTAATGGTGCCGAAATAGTTTCGAGAGGCGAGGCGATGAAGCAACGCGCACGGTTCCCGCGAACCGCCGCCGTCGGTGGTGTGGCGCTGGCCATGGTGCTCTCACTGTCCGCGTGCGGCGGGGGCTCCGACGACTCGGCCGGCCGGGCCAACGAGATCCACGTCCTGGTCTACGGGGACGCGACGAACAAGGTCGAGAAGCAGCTGATCGAGACCTTCAACAAGACCTCTGAGGTCAAGGCCGTCCTGGACACCATCCCGGGCGCGGACTACCAGGCCAAGCTGCAGACGATCATCAACAGCAAGCAGGCCCCCGACGTCTTCTTCAACTGGGGCGGCGGCAGCATCAAGCCGTTCGTCGACGCCGGCCTGCTGATGCCGCTGGACGACTTCATCGCGAAGGACCCTGGCCTCAAGGACAAGTTCCTGCCCTCGGTCTTCAACACCGCCGTCGTCGGCGGAAAGCCGTACGGCGTCCCCATGCGCGGCACCCAGCCCGTCATGCTGTTCCACAACAAGAAGGTCCTCGCGGATGCCGGTGTCACCCCGCCCAAGACCTGGGACGAGCTGCTGGCGGCGGTCAAGACCCTCAAGGGCAAGGGCGTCACCCCGATTGCGCTCGGCGGCGGCGACAAGTGGCCGACGCAGATGTGGTACCAGTACGTCTACGACCGCGTGGCCGGGCCGGAACTGTTCCAGAAGGCCCTCGGCGGCGACAAGAGCGCCTGGGAGAGCGCCGACAGCAAGAAGGCCCTCTCCATGATCAAGGAGCTCGTCGGCGCGGGCGCCTTCGGCACCAACTTCGATTCGGTGAAGTTCACCGACCAGGGTTCGCCGACCCTGCTCGCCACCGGCAAGGCCGCCTTCGAACTGATGGGCTCGTGGGAGTACTCGACCCTGCAGGACGCCCACCCCGACTTCGCCAAGAACGACCTCGGCTACGGCACCTTCCCGACCGTCACCGGCGGCAAGGGCGAACCGGCCAACATCGCCGGCAACACGAACAACTTCTACTCGGTGCTGAAGAAGACCAAGCACCCCGAGGCGGTCGCGGAGTTCCTGAAGCTCCAGTACTCCGACGAGTTCGTCAAGGCGCAGCTCGGCGTCGGCAACCTGCCCACGACGACGAACACCCCGGACTTCCTCGACACCTCCGCGAACCCGGCGTACTCGAAGTTCCAGTACGACCTGGTCGCGAAGGCCCCGGCGTTCCAGCTCTCCTGGGACCAGGCATACCCGCCCGCGGCGACCACCACGATCCACACGGCCGTCCAGCAGTTCTTCAACGGCCAGATCGACGCGGACGGATTCATCAAGGCCATGCAGTCCCTGCCGGCCGCCTGACCCACCGACACCGATCCGGATCACCTGACATGACCACTGCCACTGCATCCGCCGTGGACAGCGAGAAGACCGACCGGACCGGCCCGCTCCGCGGCCGGTCCGGCACCGGAGTGGGCCGCCCGGGCTTCGCCTGGGCGGCACCCGCCGCCGTGTTCTTCGGACTCTTCGCGATCATCCCGCTCGTCATGGTCGTCGTGCTGTCCTTCGCCGGCTGGAACGGCCTCGGCGAACCCGAGTTCGCCGGCCTCGACAACTGGAAGAAGCTGCTCGACGACCCCGTCATGCTGGAGAGCCTCTGGCTCAGCGTCCTGCTCACCGTCCTCGGCGTCGTCGTCCAGACGCCGATCAGCCTGCTGCTCGGCGTGTGGGCCGCGGGCCACCAGCGCAACCGGGCGGTCCTGTCCGCCGTCTACTTCGTTCCGCTGCTGCTCTCCATGACGGCCGTGTCGGTGCTGTGGCGCGCCGTGCTCGACCCGAACTTCGGTGTGCCCTCGCAGGCCGAGTGGCTCTTCGGCGACGGCAATCTCTTCGGTACCCAGGCCGGCGCGATCGGGGTCCTGGTCTTCGTCAGCACCTGGCAGTTCACCCCGCTGCACACGCTCATCTACCAGGGCGCGGCCCGCGCGATCCCGCAGGTCCTCTACCAGGCTGCCCAGATCGACGGCGCGGGCACGGTACGGCAGTTCTTCCACATCACCCTGCCGCAGCTGCGCAACAGCATCATCACCTCGATGATCCTGATGGTCGTCGGCGGCCTCACCACCTTCGACACCGTGCTGATCCTCACCCAGGGCGGCCCCGGCACCGACACCACCATCAGCGCCTACTACATGTACCAAAAGGCCTTCAAGAGCTTCGACTTCGGCACGGGCGCCGCCATCGCGCTGCTGCTCGTCCTCGTCGCCACGGTCATCTCGCTGATCATGGTCCGGCTGTCCGGCTACGACAGGATGCGCAGCACCATGGAGGGCGTGTGATGAAGAGCCGTCCCAACTACCTGGCGGGGTTCGGCTCGCTCGTCTGGCTCTTCCTGGTCGGCCTGCCGCTCTATGTCATGCTGATCGCCACGTTCCAGACCCGCGCCGACTACGCGGCGAACGGCCCGCTCGCCTTTCCCGAGCACTTCACGCTCGACAACTACATCAACGACCTCAACAGCGGCTTCGGGCAGTACTTCCTCAACACGGTGATCGTCACCGTGTCCGTGGTCGGCATCGTCGTGCTGCTCGTGCCGCCGTTGGCGTACGCGATCGTCAGAAGCCAGGGCCGGACCACCACCACCGTCTTCCGGCTGTTCCTGCTGGGCCTCGCGATCCCCTCGCAGGCCGTGATCGTCCCGATGTTCTACGTCATCAGCAAGGCAGGTCTCTACGACAACCTCATCGGCATCATCCTGCCGACCGCGGCCTTCGCGATGCCGGTGTGCGCGCTCATCCTCACCGGCGTCATGCGTGACATCACACCCGACCTGTACGAGGCGATGACCGTGGACGGCGCCTCGCCCTGGCGGGTCTTCTTCCAGCTGGTCCTCCCGCTCTCCAAGAGCGGCCTGTCGACGATCGTCGTCTTCTCGGCGCTCCAGGCCTGGAACGGCTTCCTCTTCCCGCTGGTCCTGACCCAGTCCACGGAGACCAAGGTGATCACCATGGGCCTGTACGACTTCCAGACCGAACACGGAGTCGACATCCCGGGCCTGCTCGCCGCCGTGGTCCTGTCCATGCTTCCCATCCTGCTCGTCTACCTGTTCGCCCGTCGCGCCCTGGTCCAGGGGCTGATGGGAGTCGGAGGAAAGTGACCGACAACGTGGCTGTAGAGGACAACGCGACCGTGGAGACCGCTTCCGCCACCCGGTTGTGGCGCGATCCGTCCCTCGACGCGACGACCCGTGCCGACGCCCTGATCGCCGAGATGACCCTGCGGGAGAAGATCGCCCAGCTCTTCGGCGTCTGGGTGGGGGCCTCCGACGAGGGCGCCGAAGTCGCCCCCCACCAGCACGACATGGAGGAGGCGGTCGACCTCGACGACCTGCTGCCGTACGGGCTCGGCCAGCTGACCCGGCCCTTCGGCACGGCCCCGGTCGACCCGGCCGTCGGTGCGCTGTCGCTGGCGCGCACCCAGCGGCGGATCGCCGGCGCGAACCGGTTCGGCATACCGGCCCTGGCCCACGAGGAGTGCCTCGCGGGCTTCGCCACCTGGGGGGCCACCGCGTACCCCGTGCCGCTTTCGTGGGGCGCGACCTTCAACCCCGCGCTCATCCGCGAGATGGCCGCCGCCATCGGCCGGGACATGCGCGCGGTCGGCGTCCACCAGGGACTCGCCCCTGTCCTCGACGTCGTACGCGACGCACGCTGGGGCCGGGTCGAGGAGACCATCGGCGAGGACCCCTACCTCGTCGGCACCATCGCCACCGCGTACGTCCAGGGCCTGGAGTCCACCGGCATCGTCGCCACGCTCAAGCACTTCGCCGGGTACTCCGCCTCCCGGGCCGGACGCAACCTCGCCCCGGTCGGCATGGGGGCCCGCGAGCGCGCCGACATCATCCTGCCGCCGTTCGAGATGGCCGTGCGGGAGAGCGGCGTCCGCTCGGTCATGCACGCCTACACCGACACCGACGGCATCCCCTCCGCCGCCGACGAGCGCCTGCTGACCGGTCTGCTGCGGGACAGCTGGGGCTTCACCGGAACCGTCGTCGCCGACTACTTCGGCATCGCCTTCCTCAAGACCCTGCACGGCGTCGCCGGAACCTTCGGCGAGGCGGCCGGCGCCGCGCTCGCCGCGGGCGTGGACGTGGAACTGCCCACGGTCAAGACCTTCGGCGAACCGCTGCTCGACGCGGTCACCGCGGGACGGGTGCCCGAGGCGCTGGTCGACCGTGCCGTACGGCGCGTACTGGTCCAGAAGGCCGAGCTCGGGCTGCTCGACCCGGACTGGAGCCCGCGGCCCGCCGCGCTGGCCGGAGCCGACGCCGGAGCCGGAGGCGGGTCCGCGGCCGGAGCCGACGCCGGCTCGGAGGCCCTGCGCGGCACGATCAGCCTGGACGCGGACGACAACCGGGCCCTGGCCCGCCGCGTCGCCGAGCAGGCCGTCGTCCTGCTCCACAACGACGGCACGCTGCCCCTCGACCGGTCCGCCTCCGCAGCGGAGCGCCCGCGCAGGATCGCGCTGATCGGCCCCAACGCCGAGGCCCCCACCGCGGTACTGGGCTGCTACGCCTTCCCGGTCCACGTCGGTGTCCAGCACCCCGAGGTCCCGGTCGGGATCGACCTGCCGACCCTGCGCGAGGCATTGGCGGCCGAGTTCCCCGACTGCGAGATCGTCGTGGCCCGGGGCGCGAGCGTCGACGGCACCGACACCGACGGCTTCGCCGCGGCCGCCGAGCTCGCCCGCGGCTCCGACATCGTTATCGCCGCACTGGGCGACCGGGCCGGGCTCTTCGGCCGCGGCACCAGCGGCGAGGGCTGCGACGCCGAGTCCCTGGCCCTCCCCGGAGTCCAGCAGCAGCTGCTCGATACGCTCCTCGACACCGGCACACCGGTCGTGGTGACCCTGCTGGCCGGGCGGCCCTACGCCCTGGGCCGGGCGGTGACGGAATCCGCCGCCATCGTCCAGTCCTTCTTCCCCGGCGAGGAGGGCACGACGGCCATCGCCTCCGTCCTCGGCGGCCGGACGGCCCCGGCAGGCCGGCTTCCGGTCAGCATCCCGCGCCACCCCGGCGCACAGCCGTCCACGTACCTGGCGGCACGCCTCGGCCACTCCAGCGAGGTCTCCAGCATCGACCCGACACCGGCCTTCGGCTTCGGGCACGGACTGACCTACACCACCTTCGCGTGGACCGACCTGGTGGTGGAGAGCGGCGACGCGGCCACGGACGGCGCGTTCCGGCTCTCCTGCACGGTCCGCAACACCGGTCCGCGCGAGGGCACCGAGCTGGTGCAGCTGTATCTGCACGACCCCGTGGCCTCGGTGGTCCAGCCCGTCCAGCGGCTCGTCGGCTACGTCCGTCTGGACCTCGCACCCGGCGAGGCCGTACGGATCCACGCGACGGTCCCCGCCGACCTGGCCGCCTTCACCGGTCGCGGCGGAAGCCGCATCGTGGAGCCGGGTGAGCTGGAGCTGCGGCTCAGCGCGTCGAGCACCGAACCGCGGCTGACGGCACGGGTCACGCTCACCGGCCTCGTACGGGAGGTGGACCACCGGCGCAGGCTCCACGCGGAGTTCACGACGGTGCCGCACCCGGCACGGTGACCCGCCGGTGCCCCGGGCGCGTCGTCGCCCGGGGCACCGCACCGGACGTCGCCCGGGTGTCGGACGGGCCGGGTGCCGGGCAGGTGCTGCCCCGGACCCCGGCTTTTCCGTCGTACGTGTCACGAGTACCGCCGTACGTGTCACGCGTACTCCCGTGACAGTCACATGGCAGCGGTGCGAAGCTGTCGTTGCAGTTGTGGGGCTGCCAACTGCCGCCCGTTGACCGGCGATCGGGGCCTGGATAGCTTCGGCGGCATGTGGATCTCCCCGCGGTTCACCCGACGCCGAGCCGTCGATCTGATGCGTGTCACCGCCGCGCTATGTAGCTGACCTGGCACCGCACGCCGTTTCCCGTGCGTCGCACGGCTCGTTACGCAGCCGTCCGCACGTCCCGGCACCGCCCGTCGGGCAGGCCCCCTCAGGTGCCTGACGCCTGCGCGTGCAGTCGTGCCCCGCCGCACTCATCGGACAGCCCCGCGAAGGAGTACGCATGTTTCCGCTGAATTCGCTGATTCCGCTCAGAACCCGCCGCCGCATCGTCCCTCCCGCCCGCACCGCCCTCGTGGCGCTGGGCTCGCTCACCCTCCTGGCCGGATCCGTCAGCGTCCCGTCAGCGGCCGCCGCCACGGCCGAGGCGCGGCAGTCGACACGCGACGCGTCCGTGGCGCTCGACTGGTACGACACGACGGCCGCGACCGTCGCCGCGGGCGGCGCCCCGACCCAGATCACCAACAGCCGTACCTGGGCCATCAGTTGGCTGTCGGCGGCCCGGGCCGTACGGGAGGCGCCGTCGGGTGCCGGCCGGCGCGACTTCCAGGACGCGGCCCTCGCCACCGCCGTGCACGACTCCCTCGTCACCCTCGTCCCGTCGCGCGCCGAAGCCCTGGACACGGCGCTGCGCACGACGCTCGACCGCGTCCCGGACGGACCCGCCGAGTCGGCCGGCGTGGCGGCCGGCACCCGCCAGGCCCGTCTGGTGCTCGCGTCCCGTGAGGGCGACGGCCTGGACCCGGCTTCGGTGAACGCGCCGTTCACGGTGCCCCCGGCGGCCCCCGGGGTATGGCGGCCGACCCCGCCCGCCTACGCTCCGGCCGCGCAGTACGGCAACCGGCTGGCCAGGCCCTTCCTGCTGGACAGCGCCGACCGGTTCCGGCTCCCCGCACCCCCCGCGCCGGACTCGGCGCGACACCGTGCCGATCTGGCCGAGGTGCGCGCGTACGGCGCCGTCAACAGCGCCGTACGCACAGCGCACCAGACCGAGACCGCCACGTTCTGGCTCGGCTCCTCACTGACGCTGTACACCGAGCCGCTTCGGGTCGCCCTGTCCAGGTCGCCGCGGTCACTCGCCGAACGGACCAGGCTGGTGGCGCTGTTCCACGTGGCCCTGGTGGACACGCAGATCGCCACCTCCGACAGCAAGTACGCGTACCAGACCTGGCGCCCGGTCACGGCCATCCGCACCGGCACGATCGACCCCGACCCCGCGTGGACGCCGCTGCACACGACGCCGGCCCACCCGGACTACCCCAGCGGCCACAACACCTACTCGGGGGCGGCGGAGGCCGTGCTCTCGGCGCTGACCGGGCCTCGTACGGCCCCGTTCGAGCTGACGAGCCCCACGGCACCCGGAGTGACCCGCACGTACACGTCCTGGAACAGGCTGTCGCAGGAGAACGAGGACGCCAGGGTCTTCTCGGGAATCCACACCCGCTCCGCCGACAAGGCCGGCCTTGTGCTCGGCAAGCGCGTGGCGGCACACGCGCTGCGCAACGCGGGGCGCCTGTTCGGCGAGCTGTGACGGGGAGGGGACTCGCTCGACCACTCGACGCCGGGGCGTCGAGTGGTCGGGTTGAGGCCTCGCCCCAGCGGCGTAGCCTGGAATGAGACCGGGCGCGGGACTCGCGGAAGTCCAGGAGCGACGCACGAGGAGCGATGGCCATGGGCAAGCCCTCGGTGGAACAGTTGCGGGAGCGCGTACGCGGGGCGGTCATCACCCCCGGCAGCGACACCTACGACGAGGCACGCAAGGTCAACAACGCCATGATCGACCGCCGGCCGGCGGTCGTCGTCCGGTGCGCCAACGCCGGAGACGTCATGACCACGGTCGACTTCGCACGCGAGGCGGAGGCCGATCTGGCGGTGCGCGGGGGCGGTCACAGCGTGCCCGGCTTCGGTACCTGTGACGGTGTGGTGGCCGACCTGTCCGGCATGCGCGGCGTCCGCGTCGATCCCGGGCGCCGGACGGCGCGCGCGGAGGGGGGCACGACCTGGGGCGACTTCAACGCGGCGACCCACGCATTCGGCCTCGCCACCACCGGCGGGATCATCTCCACGACCGGGGTCGGGGGGCTCACGCTCGGCGGGGGCATCGGATACCTGTGCCGGGGGCTAGGCCTGAGCTGCGACAATCTGATCTCGGCCGATGTGGTGACCGCGGACGGCCGGTTCCTCGTCGCGAGCGAGCAGGAACACGAGGACCTGTTCTGGGCCCTCCGCGGCGGCAGCGGCAACTTCGGTGCGGTGACCTCCTTCGAGTTCCGGCTCGGTCCGGTCAAGGACATCTACGGCGGACCGATCCTCTACGAGCTGGAGCATGCCGAGGCCGTGCTGCGCGCGTTCCGCGAACTCATCGCCGACGCACCGGAGGAACTCGGCGGGTTCCCCGCCTTCCAGATCGCCCCACCCCTGCCGTTCATCCCGGAGGACCGCCACGGCGAACCGTTCATCCTGATCGTGGCATGCTGGGCCGGACCGCTCGATCAGGGGGAGCGCGCTGTCAAGGTGTTCCGTGACATGGCACCGGTGGTCGCCGAACACGTCGGCCCCATGCCGTATCCCGCCCTCAACAGTGCGTTCGACGCACTCGTACCACCTGGCCTGCAGCACTACTGGAAGGCCAATTTCGTGACCGAGCTGAGCGACGCCGCGATCGCGGCGCACCTCGAGCACGCACCGCGCCTCCCTGTCGTCAACTCGACCGTCCACATCTACCCCGTCAACGGCGCCTGCCATCGCGTGGCACCGGACGCGACGGCCTTCGCGTACCGGGACGCCACGTTCGCCATGGTCATCGCCGGCATGTGGCCGGACCCCGCGGACAACGAGGCCAACATCGCCTGGGTGCGCGACTACTACGCGGCGATCGCCCCGCACTCGGAGGAGGGCGGCTACATCAACTTCATGGCCGGGGACGACCAGGACCGGATCAGGACGAACTTCAAGGGCAACTACGACCGCCTCGTCGAGGTCAAGCGGGCGTACGACCCGGGCAACCTGTTCCATGTGAACCAGAACATCAAGCCGTAGCCACGAAGGGCGCCGGCGGCGTCCATGATGGAGGTGGGACCGGGGCTTGACGGAGGGGAAACATGGCCGTTGGTCCTAGCCTCGTCCGGCCGACCCGTTCATGGCGTGCGGGTTTTCGTGCATGCGCCAGGAACGGTCGCACGGCTCACCCGCTTTGCGCCGATCAGTACGCGGTAACGCCGCCGTGCCGCGAAGTCCGTCAGGCGCCACACGGCCGGCCGGCCCACCTCCCTGCTGAGGTGGAGGACCGCGTCCTGGCCGACCGAGACGCCGATATGCGCGCCGTAGGGATCATCGGTGGCGTTGAAGAGAAGCAGATCCAGCGGCCGGGCGATCGCGACACGGACGGTGGCCTCGGTGTCCTCCCACAGATCGCTGGAGCGCAGGGCAGGCGGGGCCATGTCGAAGTGCCTGAGGACCTCGTAGGCGAACAGCTGGCAGTTGGCACCCGCTGCGAGGCCGGGCCGGTCGGCCACGGAGGCCGACCCGGGGAAGCGGGAGCCGACGTAGGGGACGGTCCAGAAGGCGTCCGGCAGCCGGGACAGGAGCGGTTCCATATCGCCATCATGGCCCGGACAGCATGTCCCTGTTCCTGCCCGCAGCCGGTGCGCGGGGGCTTGATGGTGTGACGGGGTGCCAGGCGCGGGCGGATCCGGGACCGCGCCGTGCCGTCCTGTCCGTCGGCGGTACCTGCCGCGGCGGCCGATGCGCCTTCCGCAGGAGGGCGCCGCCGATCTGGTTGAAGCCGATCCGGTTGAAGATGAACCGGGCGCTGGTCGCCCGGGGCGTGCTCGCCTCGCCGACGGCCCGGTGCATGAAGGCCACCGTGCCGGGCGCCGTGAGGCCGATGCCGATGCCGATGCCGAAGCCGGTGAGCCCGAGGGCGAAGGACAGCGCGGAGGCCATGTCGACCCCTGCACGAGTAGGCCCCGCCCGGATGGGCGGGGCTTCGTGCTGTCCGGATGCGTCCGACGCCGTCCGGGCGGACGCTGGGGGCATGGTGGAGGAGGCGCCCGTGATCGTTCACCCCCTGTCGCCGGAGGGCGGCAGGCCGGTGACGATTCGCGGTGAGCCCGTGGGCGTGGCGTTGCACCTGCTCGACGTAGTGGAGTTCCTGCGCCGTGCGGGGCTGCCGGAGACTGATACGGCGATTGACGACCCGGAGCTGATCGAGTGGCGTGGGGGCGGCCCGGAAGTGTGGTTCGAACCACCCGGCCGGCCTACGCGGCGGTGACTCCCTTCTCCGTGCATGGAGCCTTGTCGCCCAGGCGGCGCGCGGCGAGTAAGAAACCCCCTCCGGCAGCGCAATGACAATCGGTGAGCTGCTGATCGCATGGCGCCACCGGGGCGGGGTGTGGCAGAGCGGCCGTCTTCCTGGACTCGGCACAGCCGAAGGCGAGTGCATCGCGGAATCGGCCACCGCGGCATGGAGGCCGGGATCGTGGTCCGGGTGGGGATGGCAGGATGCGAATCCCCGCCCCGGTCACCGGCGCATGAGCGTGGTTCCCAATGGCGGTCCCCGTTTCTGCCGCGGCGGCGGCGAGACCGATCCGGACGCTTGCTCCTGTGCGCGCGAACCCCGCGTCGATGTGCCACGCGGGGCATACGGCGGCTCCAGGTCAGGCGGGAGTGACGTTTTCGGCTTGCGGACCCTTGGGGCCCTGAACCACGTCGAACTGGACTTTCTGGCCTTCAGTGAGTTCGCGGTATCCAGTGCTGGCAATGGCCGAGTAGTGGACGAAGACGTCCGGGCCACCGCCATCCTGGGCGATGAAGCCGAAACCCTTCTCCGCGTTGAACCACTTGACAGTGCCGGTGGCCATTCTGATCTCCTTCATGGGGGCGAAGTGCGTCCCGCGTGCGGCGGTTGCCCTGTGATCGTCACCCTAGCCCGGGACCATGAGAAGCAGCCACGCCCATGCCACCGTCATGGCGTACCTCCACGCGTGATCCGGCGCGGAACACGCGCGGAGCACTCACTCACGGCACCCCCGCCCCCTACGTGGTCGGCGCACTCAGAGCCTTGAGTGGAGCGTTCAACTTCAGCGAGGCACGCTGTACCCATGCGGTCGCTCTTCCGTTCGCCTCCTCGACCAGGAGCGGGCGGTCAAAGTGGGGTCCTCTTCACGCTGGCGAAATGTGTGCCCTTCGTGCTCGTGCTGGGCGTGCTGGGCATCGAGCTCTCGCCCGCACACGAGCTGGTCACCGGCCCTGTCCTCACCACAACGCCGGCACTGGCCGCGCTGACGATGGGCCCGATGGGGACCCTCTCCGCGGCAGCCGTCGCCCTGGCCGTGAACGTGACCACTGCGACCTACAACCAGGCGTGGGGTACGCATCAGGTCGTCGGCAACTTCCTGGGGCTGCTCGTGGTGTCCGTGGCCAGTGTCATCCTGAGTAACGCGGTGCGTGCGCGCAGGCAGATCGAGCTCGACCAGATGCGCCGGATCGCCGTGGCAGCTCAGGAGGTCGTCCTGCGGCCCGTTCCCGAGCGCCTGGGCCCGGTGCGGGCGGCCAGCCTGTGCCTCGCGGCTGGGACGGGGGCACAGATCGGCGGTGATCTGTACGAGGCTGTGCAGACGCGGTACGGCGTCCGGCTGGTCGTGGGGGACGTCCGGGGCAAGGGGCTGTCTGCCGTGCGCGCGGTCGCTGTGGCGTTGGGCGCGTTTCGGGAGGCCGTGCACTACGAGGACGAGCTGTCGGAGGTCATGGACCGCTGCGCGGCCGCGCTGCGGCGGGAGGCCGCCGTACCGGGTACGTACTCTCAGGCAGAACTTCCTGAAGTTCTGATGGAGGGATTCACCACCGCGCTCATGGCCCAGGTGCCGGACGAACACGTGGTGCAACTGGTCAACCGTGGCCATCCGCCTCCGCTGGTGCTGCACCACGGCAGGGTTCAGACCCTGACGCCCGCCTCGCCACTGCCGCCTCTCGGCCTGGAGGACCTCTTCAACGGCCCTCCCGCCAAGCCCGAGAGCTATCCGTTCGTACCGGGCGACCGCCTGCTCCTGTACACCGACGGCGTGATCGAGTCCCGCAATCGCGACAACGACTTCTTCGCCCTGCCGGAGACCATGGAGGGGATAGGTGCCGGCACCACCCCGTCGGAGTTCCTGGCAGAACTCCACAAGGCATTGATCCGCCACACCGAGGGTCACTTGGCGGACGACGTGGCGATGATCTTCGTTGACCGACTCGACGAGGAAGCCGGCGAGTAGATCAGCGCAACCGCTGCCTCCTCAGGTGACAGGCCGCGATGCTCGTCGAAATCCGCTTTCTCTACGGGGCCGAACCGGGGACCCCGTGAGCGGGCGCTCTGTGGGGTCCTGCTCCGTCGGACCCTGGACCCTGCTCCGCGTTCGGCCGACCAGTCGGCGACACGCTGCCGGCACAGCCGAAGACGACATCGGCCTGCCGCGGCGCGACTGTGCGAATGAGCCGGTCGGCCGTCAACGCGGGACAAAGAGGCGGCAAAGTCGCCGTGGCCTTGTCGGGACCCGACGCGTCGGCGAAGCCGCTGGCCAGGCCGGGTGCGCCGGTCCTTTCGGCATGCACGGATCACCCGACGAGCGCGCTCACGAGGAGGTCGTCGATGCCTACCGCGCCCAGCTGCGGGCGATGACCGACGGCGACACCGACGCTCTCGACGTACTGCTCGGCGACGGCCTCACCCTCACCCACATCACCGGATACGTGCAGCCGAAGGCCGAGTGGCTTTCGCAGATGCGAGCCGGACGGTTCGTCTACCACGAAGTCGTGCAGAAGAACGTGACCATCGAGGTCGAGGTCGACACGGCCCGCCTCATCGGCCGGATCGTCACGGACGCGACGGTGCACGGCACGCACGCCGACCGGCGGCTGCGACTGACCATGGAGTACGCCCGCGAGAGCGGCACCTGGTCACACTCCGCTCGGTCGCCACGACCTGGTGACCGGCCCTACGCCTGGCTCCGCACGGCGTCCCAGGGCGGGTGAACGCCCTGCGGAAGGGCGGCGGAGACCTGGTGACCGGCCCTTCGCCTGGCTCCGCACGGCGCCCCAGGGCGGGTGAACGCCCTGGGGAAGGGCGGCGGATGGCGTGATCACAGGGCCCTCGGCCGACGCGCCCCTCAAGTACGAACGAGCAGATGCAACTCGAAGCTGTACCGCGACGCCCGGTAGAGATGGCCGGCGTGCTCCACCACGCGCCCCGTCACGTCGTAGGCGATGCGCTCCATGCTGAGCAGCGGCGCGCCCTTCGGCTCCCTCAGCAGTGCGCCCTCCTCGGCGGTGGCCGCGCGGGCGCCGATCGTCTGACGGGCGCTGTGCAGAGTGACCCCCGCGCCGCGCATCAGCCGGTACAGGCCGGTCTTCTCCAACTCCTCCCCGCGCACGTCCAGTAGCCCCCCGGGCAGGTGGTTGCGCATCACGGCCAGCGGCTCGCCGTGCGCGAGGCGGAGGCGCTCCACCAAGGTGACGGCGGCGCCCTCCGCGATCCGGAGCGCCGCCGCGACGTCCGCGCTCGCCTCGACCGTGCGCACGTCGAGCACCCGCGTCGCGGGGCACTGCCCGGCCGCCTCCAGGTCGTCGTACAGGCTGCTGAGTTCCAGCGGCCGTTTGACCTGGCTGTGCACGACCTGGGTGCCCACGCCGCGCCGGCGCACGAGCAGGCCCTTGTCCACGAGGGCCTGGATCGCCGTCCGGACCGTGGGCCTGGACAGGCCCAGCCGGGCGGCGAGTTCGATCTCACTGCCCAGCAGGGAGCCGGGCCGCAGCCGGCCCTGCTCCACGGCCGCCTCGAGCTGCTGGGACAGCTGGAAGTAGAGCGGAACGGGGCTGGAGCGGTCCACTCCCAGCAGCAGGTCTGCCAGTTCGGCTCTCTGGTGCGTCATGTGCGGCACTCTAATTGCGCGTTACTCAAATGTTAAGACATCAGATCTTCACGTTGTCCTGCCGTCGTGGAACCCTCCAGTGGCACTTGACCGAGGGAGACCCATGAATGTGCTGACCAGATGTGCAATGGCGCTCACTGGCGCCGTGTCCCTTTCGCTCCTCCTTGCCGGGTGCGGTGACCCGGGAGACAGTTCGAGTTCCTCCAACACGCTGAAGATCTCGGCCAACGCGATCTCCGGCGGCAAGAACGCCGCACAGGCGGACTGGATCCAGAAGTGGGTCATTCCGCAGTTCGTCAAGGCGCAGAAGGCCAAGGGCGTCGACGTGAAGGTCACGTTCCAGCCGAGCGGCGTGGAGGACGAGCAGTACAAGACCAAGCTGGCCCTCGACCTCCAGTCGGGATCGGGTCCCGACGTGTTCGACATCGACGGCATCTGGGTCGGCGAGTTCGCCGAGGCGGGCTACATCAAGCCGCTTGACAGCGTTGTCAAGACGGCCGGCGACTGGGACGGCTGGAAGCAGATCCCCGAGGCGGTGCAGCAGCTGGCCTCCTTCGACGGCAAGCGCTACGGCATCCCCGGCGGCACCGACGGGCGGGTGATCTACTACAACAAGGAGCTGTTCAAGAAGGCGGGCCTGCCCGAGAACTGGCAGCCCACCAGCTGGGACGAGATCGTCGCGGCCGGCGAGAAGCTGAAGTCGCAGGACGGCGTCACCCCGATCCAGCTGAACGCCGGCACCGCCATGGGCGAGGCCACCACCATGCAGGGAGTCCTGCCGCTGCTGGCCGGGACCGGGGAGCCGGTCTGGGCGGACGGCAAGTGGACGGGCGCGAGCGCGGGCGTCAAGGAGGTCCTCGGCCTCTACCAGCGGATCTACTCCGAGAAGCTGGGCGACCCGCTGCTGCAGAAGGAGGCCCAGGGCCGGGACAAGTCCTTCCAGGAGTTCGCCGAGGGCAAGATCGGCATGCTGCTGGAGGGCGACTACTTCTGGCGCAGCGTCATCAACCCCAAGGACGGCGTCGCGCCGATGGCCGACCGCGACAAGACCGTGGGCTATGCCAAGATCCCGGCGACGGCACCGGGCCGGGGCGTGAACGGGCAGGACTTCGTCTCGTACTCCGGCGGCGGCGTGCAGACGATCAACCCCGCCGGCAAGAACAAGGACCTCGCCTTCGAGCTCATGGCCTTCATGAACTCCGCCGAGGCCATCAAGGCGCAGCTGGCCGGCGAGGCCCGGATCACCGCCCGCACCGACGTCAACAACGAGGTGCTGGCGGGCGACCCGATGCTCGGCTTCATCTCGAAGGAGATTCTCCCGCTGACCTCCTACCGCCCGCCGCTGGCCGCGTACACGCAGGTCTCCACGGCGCTGCAGGAGGCCACCGCGGCGGTCCTCGACGGCAAGGACCCCCAGGCGGCGGCGAACGACTACCAGAAGAAGCTGGAAGGGGCCGTGGGCGGTGCCGGCAACATCAAGTCCTGAGCTCGACGCCGGTGCGCCGAGCAAGGACCCGGAGGAGCGCCCGACCGCAGGCGCCTCCTCCGCCCCCGTCCGGGCCGGCGGCGACGCCGCCGGCCTGGGCCGGGCCCGCGCCGCCGCCTTCGTCGTCCCCTCCCTGCTGCTGATCGCGGCCTTCCTGCTCTTCCCCGCGCTGTGGACCATCTACCTGGGCCTCACGGACTACCGGCTGACCGGACTGGCCGCCGCCGACCCGCAGTTCGTCGGTCTCGACAACATGACCGCGGCGCTCGGTGACGACCGGTTCGGCAACTCGCTGTGGCTGACCGTGGAGTTCGTCCTCGGCTCGGCCGTCATCGGCCAGTCCCTGCTCGGCTTCGGGATCGCCTGGTCGATGCGTGAGCGGCGAGGGGCGCTGCGGCGGCTCGTCGAGGCCCTGGCGCTGCTGGCGTGGGTGCTGCCCAGCTCGGTCGTCACGTTCCTGTGGATCGCGCTGCTCGACCGGGACGGCGGATCGCTCAACGCCCTGCTGCACACGCCCGGCACGGGCTGGCTGCTCGAGTACCCGATGGCGTCGATCATCGTGTTCAACATCTGGCGGGGCGCCGCGTTCTCGATGATGCTCTACGCGGCCGCCCTCGGGAACGTGCCGCCGTCGCACATGGAGTCGGCGCGGCTGGCCGGTGCCTCGACCTGGCAGCAGCTGCGCGACGTGGTGCTCCCGCGGATCAAGGGGCACATCCTGACCAACCTGCTGCTCATCAGCCTCTGGACCTTCAACGACTTCACCGCGTTCCTGCTCACCGCGGGCGGTCCCGAGGACAAGACCGAGATCATGCCGGTGTTCATCTACAAGCTCGCGCTCAACAGCGGCGAACTCGGCTTCGGCGCGGCGATCTCGGTACTCATGCTGCTGTTCAACCTGGTGATCGCGCTGTTCTACGTGCGGATGCTCAGGCAGCGGAAGGACGAGACCGCATGACCTCCACCGAATCCGTCCTCCGGCCGGACGGCAAGGAGCGCGCGGCGCGGGGCGCGGAGCACGCGGCCGGCCTGCTCCAGGCCCGGCGCACGGCGGCCACCGTCGGCTTCTACACCTTCGTGTGCCTGCTGATCGCCTTCTTCGCGCTGCCGTTGCTGTGGCTGGCGTTCGCCCCGTTCGACGAGGCTCCGAGCGTCACCGCCTCGCTGCCGGACTTCACCCTGCGCAACTTCCAGGTGCTCGCGGACAACCCGTACGCGCTCACGTCGCTCGGCAACTCGGTGATCCTGGCGGCCGGCACCGGTGGCCTGACCGTCGTCCTCGCGGCCCTGGCCGCCTACGCGCTGAGCCGGGTGCGGCTGCCGGGACGCGACGCGCTGCTGTACGTCATGCTCCTGCTGTCCTCGATCGTGACCGGGACGGCGGCCATGGTGCCGCTGTTCAACCTGGCCTTCGAGCTGCACCTGATCGACTCCCAGCTCGGCGTCGTCCTCGTCATGACCGGCGGCCTGCTGCCCAGCGCGATCTTCATCCTGAAGGACTTCATGGACGGCACGCCCGTGTCGTACGAGGAGTCCGCCCGGGTGTTCGGCGCCTCGCCGCTCCAGATCGTGCGGCACATCGTGGTGCCGATGGTGCGCCCGGGCCTGGCGACCATCGCCGTGTGGGCCGTGGCCCAGGTGTGGGGCAACTTCCTCGTCCCGTTCCTGCTGCTGCGTACGCCGGAGAAGTCCCCGGCCGCCGTCGTGATGTACACGTTCTACACCGAAGGCGGACAGCCGAACCTCGCCCTCATCTCCACCTTCTCCCTGCTCTATTCGCTTCCGGTGATCCTGATGTTCCTGTTCGTCAGCTCCCGGTACGGATTCCGGTTCCACGGAGGTATCAAGCGCTGATGGCATCCATCACCATGAGCGAGCTCGTGAAGGTCTACCCCGGCGGGGTCCGCGCCCTGGACTCGGTCGACCTGAACGTCGAGGACGGGGAGTTCTTCGCGCTGCTCGGCCCGTCCGGCTGCGGCAAGACCACGCTGCTGCGCACCATCGCGGGTCTGGAGGCGTCCAGCGGCGGCACGATCCACATCGGCGACCGGGACGTGACCGCCCTCGCCCCCGGGCGGCGCGACGTCGCGATGGTCTTCCAGGACTACGCGCTGTTCCCGCACATGACGGTCACCGACAACATCGCCTACCCGCTGCGCATCAAGAAGGTGCCCACCGCCGAGCGCACCGGCAAGGCCGCCGAGACGGCCGCCGAGCTTGGCCTGACGGACTATCTGCGGCGGCGGCCCGGACAGCTGTCCGGCGGCCAGCAGCAGCGCGTGGCGCTGGCCCGCGCGATGGCCTGCCACCCGCGGGTCTTCCTGTTCGACGAGCCGCTGTCCAACCTGGACGCGCGGATGCGGCTGGAGGCCCGTACGTTCCTGAAGCGTCTGCAGCGCGAGCTCGGCGTGACGACCGTGTTCGTCACCCACGACCAGGCGGAGGCGCTCGCGCTCGCCGACCGGATCGCGGTGATGGAGGGTGGCCGGATCCGCCAGCTGGGCACCCCCAAGGAGGTGTTCCACCGCCCGGCCAACACCTTCGTGGCCTCGTTCATCGGCTCCACCCCGATGAACCTGCTGGACGCCGTGGTGGCGGAGCGGGGCCTGGAGATCGGTGACGCGGTGCTGCCGGTCCCCGCCGGGTTCGCGGGCGTGCCGACCGCGGGGGAGAAGCTGGTCCTCGGCGTCCGGCCCGAGTATCTGGCCTACTCCGCGCAGCCCGTCGAGGGCGCGCTGTCCGGCGAGGTCACCGTGGTCGAGAACCTGGGCAGCGCGCAGCTGGTCACCCTGTCCGGCGAGGCGGGAGACGTCCAGGTGGTCGTCGACGAGGACGCGGTGCTGGCCGCCGGCGACCGGGGCTGGGCCGTGCCGCGCGCGGACCGCGTGCTGCTCTACCGGGACGGCGACCTGGTCACCGCGGGCGCCGGGACGGCCGCGTGACCGGCGCCACCACCGTCCACCGGGGCCGCTGGTCGCTGCAGGACAGGCTCGACGCGATGCTCCGGGAGCTGCCGTTCGAGGTGGCTCCCGGCACGGCCGGCATCACCGTCGAGTTGGAGTTCGACCGCACCCAGGGGGTGCTGGACCTCGGCTGTCTGGGCGCGGCGGGTTTCCGCGGCTGGTCGGGCGGCGCGCGGGACACGTACACCGTCACCGCGGGCTGGGCGACGCCGGGTTACCTCCCCGGCGAGCTGGAGCCGGGGCTGTGGAACGTACTGCTGCGGCTGCACCGCATCCCGCCGGGCGGACTCGACTACGAGGTGCGCGTGCGGCCGCTCGGTGCGCTCCCGGCAGCTCCGCCCGCCCCGAAGGGACCGGATCCGGTGCCGCGGCCTCCCGCCCACGAGCGCCGGGACATCCCGGAGCTCGACGGGATGCGCTGGTACGCCGGCGACTTCCACAGCCACACCGTGCACAGCGACGGCGCGCTGAACGTCCCCGAGCTGGCGGCACTCGCCCGCGGCCAGGGTCTGGACTTCCTCGCCGTCACCGACCACAACACCGTCAGCCACCACCCCGAACTGCCCGCCGCCGGCGCCCGGTACGGCATCAGCCTGCTGCCCGGCCAGGAGGTCACCCGCGACGACGGCCACGCCAACGTCTTGGGCGACACCGGATGGGTGGACTTCCGGGGGACCGCCGGCTCCTGGCGCGAGCACGCCCGCACGCACGGCGGGGTGATGTCCGTCAACCACCCGCTGGGCGGCGACTGCGCCTGGCGGCTGCCCCTCGCCGACCGCCCCCGGCACGCCGAGATCTGGCACTCCGGCTGGTACGACCGCCGCTGGGGCGCGCCGCTGTCCTGGGCACAGGCCTGGCGGCCCGACGTCATCGCCATCGGCGGCAGCGACTTCCACCGCGAGGGCGCCGACGGACTGCCCGGCTCGCCCACCACATGGCTGCTCGCCGAGGACGACAATCCCGCCGCCCTGCTGACCGCCCTGGCCGCCGGGCGCACCGCGGTGTCCGCCGGACCCGACGCCACGCTGCTGCTGCGGCTCGGGGACGAACTGCTTCTGCTCGGCGCCGACGGCACCGTCCTGGTGCGCCCCGACGGGTGGCGCGAGGTCGTGCACGGCGACCGCACCATCCTGCCCGGCGGCGACGGCCCGTACCGCCTGGAGAGCCACGAGAACGAGGTGATCGCACTGTGCCAGTGACCATCGAGCCAGTGACCGTCAGGGTGGCGAACGCGCCGGTCAACTTCGGCATCTACCGTGCCGACCGCGCGCCGCTCGCCGCCACCGAGCTGCTGGCCGAACTGGCCGACGCGGGCTACGACGGCATCGACTCCGGTCCCATCGGCTATCTCGGCACGGCCGGCACGCTGACCGGGCACCTCGCCGACGCCGGCCTCGCACTGGCCGGCGGCTGGATCGATCTGCGCTACGGCGACGAGGGCGGCTTCACCGCCGACCTGGCCGGCCTCGATGCCGCCCTGGACGTCTTCACCAGTGTGCCCGTCGCCGACCCCCGCTTCGCCCCGCGCCCCACCCTGGCCTGTCCCGACAACCCCGAGCGCTGCGCCCGTCCCGGGCGCGCCCACGGCACCGTCGCGGACTGGGCGGGCTTCGCCGCCCGGGTGCAGCGGGCCGCCGACCGGTGCCGCGACCGCGGCCTGGAGCCGGTGTTCCACCACCATCTGGGCACCGACGTCGAGAGCGCCGAGGAGGTTGAGCGGCTGCTGGAGGCCACCGACGTCTCGCTGTGCCTGGACACCGGCCACCTCCACCTGGCGGGCGGTGACCCCCTTGCCGCGCTGCGCGACTGGGCGCCGCGGATCAAGCAGGTGCACATCAAGGACGCTTCTCGCGAGCGCCTGGAGGCCACCGTCGCGGCGGGTGGCGACTTCACGCAGGCGGTGCGCGACGGCGCGTTCCGCCCGCTGGGCGAGGGCGAGATCGATCCCGCCGACGTGGTGGCCGTGCTGCGCGAGACCGGCTACACCGGCTGGCTCGTCGTCGAGCAGGACGCCCCCGAGACCGGCACCCGGCTCGGCGACCTGCTCGCCGCCCAGCGGGCCAACCGCGAGGCGCTGCGAAAGGCGGGCATCCGATGACCCCGGTCTCCGTCGCGGTGGCCGGCCTCGGCACCATCGCCCAGACCATCCATCTGCCGCTGCTGGAACGGCTCGCCGGCCGCTTCACCCTGGCGGCCGTCGCGGACGTCTCGCCCGCTCTCACCGACCGGATCGGGCAGCGGTACGGCGTCCCGCCGCAACGCCGCTTCACCGACGTCGGGGCCCTGCTGGGGTGGGGCGGGTTCGACGCGCTGCTCCTGCTCACCTCGGGCACCCATGCCCCCGCCGCGGCCGACGCGCTGCGCCGCGGGCACGCCGTACTCGCCGAGAAGCCCCTCGGCTACGCCCTGCGGGAGATCGACGAGCTGGCGGGGCTCGGTGAGGCCGTCACCGACCGGCTCATGGTCGGCTACATGAAGCAGTACGACCCCGCGGTGCGGCGCCTGGCCGCGCTCGTCGAACGGATCGGCGGGCCCGGCGCGATCCATGCGATCGACGTCACCGTGCTCCATCCGTCCTCAGCGGCCCAGCTGGCCTTCGCCCAACTGCCGCCGCCCGCGGGCGACGTACCCGCGGCCGAGTCGGCCGCGCTGCGCGCCACTGCCGAGGAAC
Organism: Streptomyces sp. NPDC059909; assembly: GCF_042730885.1. Taxonomy (NCBI): domain Bacteria; kingdom Bacillati; phylum Actinomycetota; class Actinomycetes; order Kitasatosporales; family Streptomycetaceae; genus Streptomyces; species Streptomyces sp. NPDC059909. The sequence goes on along the minus strand of NZ_JBHWKX010000007.1, from coordinate 37,884 downwards.
CGCTGCGCACCGCCCTCGGCGAGGAGCCGGCCGGGCCGCTGCGGGAGTTGTACGGGATCATCATGAACAGCATCTGCCACGAGCTGTCCCTGATCCGCCTGCTCGCCGGAGTCCCGGCCACGGTCGACCACGTCGCCCTGTGGCCCGCGAAAGGCGCGGGCGAGGGCGACCCGCCGTCCGTCGAGCTGTCCGGCGCACTGCCGGCCGGCGGCCGCTACGGCATCCGCTGGCTCTACCAGCCCGACTACCCGGCGTACCGGGAGACGGTCGCCGTCCACCACGCGACCGGCTCCGCCGAACTGGTCTTCCCCGCCCCGTACCTGCTGGGCGTCCCGACCCTGCTGACGGAGACCAGCGGCCGGCACGAGGAGCTTGCCCGTACGGAGTTCCGCTCGCCCGTCGGGGGATTCGAGGCCCAGCTGACGGCGTTCCACGCCCTCGTCACACGGGGCACGCCCCCGCTCTCCGGCATCCGCGCCGCGGCGGCCGATCTCAGTTTCGCCCAGCAGGCCGTGCGGCGCCTCGCCGCACAGGACGGCCTCGAACCCGCCGGGGAGACGGCACATGCCTGAACTCGTGATCGTTCCGCACACCCACTGGGACCGGGAGTGGTACCTGCCCTTCCAGCGCTTCCGGTTGCAGCTGGTGGCGCTCCTGGACGAACTGCTGGACCGGATGGAGCGCGATCCGCGCCACCGCTTCACCCTCGACGGGCAACTGGCCGCCGTGGACGACTACCTGGAGGTGCGCCCCGAGGCGCGCGAGCGGGTGGTGGCCCTGGTGAAGGCCGGGCGGCTGGCCATCGGCCCGTGGGACATCCTGATGGACGAGTTCCTGTGCTCCGGCGAGCAGATCGTCCGCAACCTCGAACGCGGCATCCGCCGCTCCGGCGAGCTCGGTGGCACCATGCCCGTCGGCTACCTCCCCGACATGTTCGGCCACATCGCGCAGATGCCGCAGATCCTGCGGGGCGCCGGCCTGGACCACGCGTGCGTCTTCCGCGGTGTGCCGAGCGCCGTGACCACCGACACCTTCGCCTGGACCGCCCCCGACGGCACCGCCGTACGCACCCGCTACCTGCCGGCCGGCGGCTACGGCAACGCCGCCGGGCTGCTCGCCGACCGCGGCGCGGTCGCCGAGCGGATGCGGGAGCTCGTCGGGCGGATGGGCATTTGGGCGCTGCCCGACGGCGGCCCGCTGCTCGGCATGTACGGCTCCGACCACACCGCGCCCGAAGCGGACGCCCCCGACCTGCTGGCCGCGGCCGGTGAGGCGACCGGCACCAGCACGCGCCTGGCCACGCTCGCCGCGTTCTTCGCGGAGCTGCCCACCACCACCGACGGGCTGCCCGCCGTCCACGGCGAGCTGCGCTCCCACGCCCGCGCCAACATCCTCCCCGGCGTCAACTCGGTGCGCCCGCACCTGAAGCAGGCGATGAGCCGCGCCGAGCGGGCCGTCGAACGGTACGCCGAGCCGATGGCGGCACTGTACGGCGACGGCGGCGAGCAGCGCTTCCTCGACATGGCCTGGCAGCGGCTGATCGCCGTCAGCTGCCACGACTCGGTCACCGGCTGCGGCTGCGACGAGACCGCCCAGCAGGTCGGTGCCCGGATGGCGGAGGCCGAGCAGCTCGGCCAGGCAGTCTGCGACCTGATCGGCACCCGGCGCGCCGCGGACGTCCCGCAGGACGCGCTGCTCGTCTTCAACCCCTCGCCATGGCGGCGCACCGGCGTCGTCTTCGCCGAGACGGACCGGCCGGGCGTCGAGGTGCTGGCCGACGACGCCGGCGTACCGGCGGAGGTCGCGCTGACCCGGGTGCACGGCACGGAGCTGTACGGGCGGCACATCACCGGCTGGACACTGAGCGACGACGACGCGACGCTGACCTTCGAGGTCGCCCGCCACCCCAGCGGCGCCTTCGACGTCGCCGAGGTGAAGGAGGCGCTGGGCGCGGACGGCACCGACTGGCGTCGGCGCACCCTGCGGGTGCGGATCCTCACCGCCCCCGGCGAGAGGGTCCCCGTCTGGGCGGACGTCCCGCCGCTGGGCTATGCCGCGGTGCGCCCGCCGGCCCCGGGCACCGCCCCGCTGCCACCGCATGACGTACGGGCGGACGGCCGGGTGCTCGACAACGGCCTGGTCCGTGTCGAGGTCCTGGGAGACGGCACGTTCAGCCTGACCGGCGCCGACGGCACCACCGCCGCGGGCCTCGGCGCACTCGTCGACGGCGGTGACCTGGGCGACACGTACAACTACGCGCCGCCCGCCGCCGATGTGCTGGTCACCGAGCCGGAGTCGGTGCGGGTCACCCGCACCGCGGCCTCTGCGCTGCGCGCCGCGCTCGAGATCGAACGGCGCTACTCTTGGCCCGCCTCCGGCGACTTCGCGGTGGACGGCCGCTCGCCGCGTACGGAGCCCGTCACGGTCACGATGCGCGTGGAGCTGCGCGCCGCCGAGCCGTACGCGCGGATCGCCGTCGAGTTCGACAACCGCTGCGACGACCACCGGCTGCGCCTGCATCTGCCGCTGCCGCAGCGGACCGGATCCTCCTTCGCCGAGGGCCAGTTCGCGGTGGTCGAGCGCGGCCTGACCGCCGAGGGCGGGGGCGGCGAGCACCCGCTGGCGACCTTCCCGGCCGCGGGCCTCGTGGCGGCGGGCGGGCTCGCGGTGCTGCTGGAGGAGTACAGCGAGTACGAACTCGTCGACGGTGGCCGCGAGCTGGCCCTCACCCTGCTGCGCTCCGTCGGGCAGCTGTCGCGCAACCGGCACGTCCACCGCGACGAGCCTGCCGGGCCGCAACTGCCCACGCCCGAGGCGCAGAGCCGCGGCCGCCGGAGCGTGATGCTGGCACTGCTGCCCTACGGCGGCTCCTGGCCGACGGGCGCGGACGCCGTGCTGCGCGCGGCGGAGGAGTACCGGCACGGCCTCTTCGCCGTACCGGGGCGGGCCGAGCCGTCCGCGCCACTGCCGGACGAGGTGAGGGGACCGGCGGTCGGCGGCTCCGGTGTGGTGCTGACCAGCGTGCGGGAACGCGACGGCTGGACGGAGGTGCGGGTCGTCGCCGAAGGCGGCGAGGCCACCGAGGCCCTGGTCGAGGGCGGGTTCACCCGGGCGCGGCGCGCCGACCTGCTGGGCCGGCCGGGCGAGGCGCTGGCCGTGACCGAGGGAGCGGTGCGGCTGGCGCTGCGGCCGTGGGAGATCGCGACCCTCCAGCTGGGCCGCTGACCGGCCCGGACGTCGGGGCGCGCCGCGCCCCGGCGTCCGCGGGCACGTCCCCCGTGCCGTCCGGCACGCCGGAGAGCCGGTCAGGCACAGAGCCGGCACGTCAGAAGGAGAGAGAGTCCTACGTGAGCCTCAGCATCTCCGACCTCACCCAGGTGCGGTCGAGTCGCCCCGAAGCGATTGCCGAGGCCGCGGCCCGGCGCGTCCGCCGTCCCCTGCTGGGTGCCGGCGGCCGGCTGATGATCGTCGCGGCCGACCATCCCGCCCGGGGCGCCCTCACCGTCGGCGGCCGCACGCTCGCCATGGCCAACCGCCCCGATCTGCTGGAGCGGCTGAGCACCGCACTGTCCCGGCCCGGTGTGGACGGCGTGCTGGCCACCGCCGACATCCTCGAGGACCTGCTGATGCTGGGCGCACTCGACGGCAAGGTGGCCCTCGGATCGATGAACCGCGGCGGGCTGGCGGGCGCCTCCTTCGAGCTCGACGACCGCTTCACCGGCTACCGCCCGCTGGACATCGAGCGGCTCCGCCTCGACGGGGGCAAGCTGCTGCTGCGCATCGGATACGACGACGCCGGATCGCTCACCACGCTGCACGCGGCGGCCCGCGCCGTCGACGCGATGGCCGAGCGCCGGCTGCCCGTCTTCGTCGAGCCCTTCCTGTCGCGCCGGGTCGACGGCCGGCTGCGCAACGACCTCAGCGTCGAAGCGGTCGCCACGTCCATGGCCATCGCCTCCGGCCTCGGCGGCACCTCCGCCTACACCTGGCTGAAGGTGCCGGTGACCGCCGACCCGGACGACATGGCCGAGGCGATGGCGAGCTCCACGCTGCCCGCCGTGGTGCTGGGCGGCGAGGTCGGCACGGACCAGGACGCCACGTACGAGCGCTGGCGCACGGCGCTCGCCCTGCCCACCGTGCGCGGCCTGGTCGTCGGGCGCTCGCTGCTCTACCCGCCGGACGGCGATGTGGTGGCGGCGGTCGACACGGCGGTGGGGCTGCTGTAGGGGGTGAAGAGGTGGCAGCGGGGTTTGGAGCCAGTCCCGGTGATTGAAGATGAAGTACAGGCTCAGACAGACGACGCCCATCAGGGCCAGGGCGAACGGGTAGCCGAACGCCCAGTGCAGCTCCGGTATCCGGTCGAAGTTCATGCCGTAGATGGTGCCGACCAGGGTCGGCGCGAAGAGGATGGCTGCCCAGGAGGAGATCTGACAGAGCCCCACAGCATGCCGCCTGCGCCCTTCACCCAGGACCATCTGGTCCCGGCCGACCGTGGCTGTTCGCATCTTCCCAAGGAGGGACATGACCCGCACCGCGCGCTTCACCCTTGACCCGGCATTCACCGTCGGCGACGTCAACCCCCGCCTCTTCGGCTCTTTCGTCGAACACCTCGGCCGCTGTGTCTACACCGGCATATTCGAGCCGGGGCATCCGGCCGCGGACGAGTCCGGGCTGCGGACGGATGTCCTGGAGCTGATTCGCGAACTCGGCGTCACAGCCGTCCGCTATCCCGGCGGCAACTTCGTCTCCGGGTACAAGTGGGAGGACGGCGTCGGTCCGGCCGAGCAGCGACCGCGCCGACTCGATCTCGCCTGGCGCTCCACCGAGACGAATCGTTTCGGGCTCAGCGAGTACATCGGCTTCGTGAAGAAGATCGGCCACCAGGCCGAGCCCATGATGGCCGTCAACCTGGGCACACGCGGCGTCGCCGAGGCGCTGGAGCTCCAGGAGTACGCCAACCACCCGGCCGGTACCGAACTCGCCGACCGCCGCGTCGCCCATGGGGGCAAGGATCCGTTCGGCATCCGGCTGTGGTGCCTGGGGAACGAGATGGACGGGCCGTGGCAGACCGGCCACAAGACCGCCCACGAGTACGGACGGCTGGCCGCCGAGACCGCCCGTGCGATGCGGCAGATCGACCCGTCGGTCGAACTCGTCGCCTGTGGCAGCTCCAACCGGTCGATGCCCACCTTCGCCGCCTGGGAGGCGACGGTCCTTCAGGAGGCCTACGACGCCGTCGACTACATCTCCCTGCATGCCTATTACGAGGAGACCGAAGGCGACCGTGACTCCTTCCTGGCCTCGGCCGTGGACATGGAGGCCTTCATCGAGAACGTCGTCGCCACCTGTGACCACGTGGGCGCGCGACTCAAGTCGCCGAAGAGGATCAACCTCTCCTTCGACGAGTGGAACGTCTGGTACATGAGCCGTTTCCACGAGGAGTCGGAGGCAAGCCCCCTTCAGTGGCCCGAGGCCCCGCGTCTGTTGGAGGACAACTACTCCGTCACCGATGCCGTCGTGTTCGGCTCGCTGCTCATCGCGCTGCTGCGGCACGCCGACCGGGTGACCGTCGCCTGCCTCGCCCAGCTGGTCAACGTCATCGCCCCGATCATGACCGAGCCGGGCGGCGCGGCCTGGCGGCAGACCACGTTCTTCCCGTTCGCGCAGGCGTCCCGGTACGGTCGCGGCCAGGTCCTCGACGTACGTGTCGAATCGCCCACGTACGACACGGCGAAGTACGGCGCGGTCGCCCTGCTGCACGCCACGGCGGTCCGCGACCCGCGGTCGGGCGCGGTCACCGTCTTCGCCGTCAACCGCAGCCAGACAGAGGCCCTGCCGCTCGAAGTCTCCCTGCACGGCCTGGACGTGACGGAGCTCGTCGAGCACAGCGCACTGTCCGATGCCGATCCGGAGGCTCGCAACACCCTGGACGAACCGGACCGCGTCACGCCGCACCCGGCCGAGGGAACCTCGATGCGGTCCGGCGTCCTCGAAGCCGTCCTGGAGCCGATGTCCTGGAACGTGATCCGGCTGGCCTGAGCCGCCGACGCCGAGCGCGCTGCACCGACGGTGAGAGGTCCGCTCCGCTGGACGGAGCTGTTGTGCACGAGCCCGTCGTAGACGCGAAGGAGAGGGCCATCGAGTCGAGTTGGCCGATTCCGAGCTGCTCGACGGCCAGCACACGCCTCCTGACACGCCGGGGTGCGGGCGTTCGCGCCGCACGACGACCTGCGTCGGCCCGGAACGGCCGTCGCAAACGTGTCAGGACGCGCTACGACGACGAGCGGCGTCGACGAGTCCGAGTTGCGCGCAGGCCAGTAGGGCAACCTCGATGTCCAGTCGGTTCTCGGTGAGCGGGTGTCCGAGGATCTCCTCCGCCTTGCGCACGCGGTAGTGGACCGTGTTCTTGTGGACGTGCATGCGTGCGGCGGCGTCGGTGAAGCTGCCCCGTGCGTCCAGGAACACCTGTACGGTCTCGCGCAGTCGGGCCGTCGCGTCGTCGTCGTGCATGAGGTCGCCGAGGACGCGTCCGGCCCAGGCTTCGACGTCGGTGAGGTGATCGACGAGGAGTGCGGCGAGGGCGACCCGGGAGTGGACGACGAGTGCGCAGCCGGGGGCGGCTCCCGCGACGGCGACGGTGCGGGCACGCTGCGCGTCCCGGAACGTCTGGCGGAATCCTTCGAGGCCGGGGGAGATGTCACCGAGGGCGATGCGCAGTGCCGGGTGCTTGTGGAGCTCGTTCTCCAGCAGATCGAGGTCGAGAGCCGGCCTGCCGGTGGAGGACATCCAGGCCCAGTACGTCCGTTCGTCGGCGGAGATCGTCAGGGGGGCTCTGCCGGTGGCTGCGGCGAGCATCGCCGCGCCGGCGCGCAGCTGAGCCGCGTCCGGATCGGCCGAGCCGGGCTGCGTCCAGATGATCGCGGCGAGATGCCATCCACGCAGGGACGTCGACAGCATCTCCTCGGCAGCGGCGAGGTCGAGCCCGTCGGTGTCGAGCACGGCGCGGACCTGGGCGGCGCGGGCGGCGTCGGACCGCGCGTCCCACCGTCTGCGCTCGTCCTCGTAGATGTCGACGAGACCCTCGACAACCTGGTCGATGTATGTGTTCGCCAGGTGCACGATTCGGCTTGTCGCGGCCAGGGCTTCGTCGGTGGACAGTTCGAGCTGGTGCAGGACGGTCATCGCCCGCTGCACGAACATGTGCTCGCCGAGGCGGTAGGCACGCAGCAGCGCCTCCAGTGACAGGCCGTGCTGGGCGAAGCGGCGGGCGTACTCGGCCGCGGCCGGCGGGACGTTGATGTCGTCGAGGGAGATGTTCAGCGCCAGCATGTCGACGATCGCGGCCAGGTTCGACGACGTGCTGGCGACCATCAGCCGCCGTACGGCGTCGTCGTGGTGGAACTCGGGGATGACGTCGACGAACATCGAGGTCATCTCGGTGGTGAGATGCTCCAGATCGCCCTGGATGCGCTTGGCGGCTTCCTGGACGATCCCGTCGACACTGACGCTCATGGCGGGAAGGTACCCGACACGTCACGTTCCGACAGTACCGCCGACGCCTGCATCTCGATGTCCGCGTCCTGCTTTGTGCCCCCGGCACAAAGGTCGGGGTCCGTACTGGAGTGCAAGCCCGTATCCGGACACGTGCCCCGTGCCTACCTTGCAGCTATGACCGCCGTCACGCTGCTACTCAATGGTGAGGAAATCGTGCAGCACATAGCTGAACTGCCGGATGTCCGGTCCGGCCGGAATCCCACTGGACCCTGTATCGCGGATGATTGCGAGCAGCTGGACAACGACGCTTTCCTGAGACGGGTCCGATCCGCGGCGGCCGTGCTCGGCGCGCACGGAATTCGCGCCGGAGATGTGGTCGCGGTGTCGTTGCCGAATCGATTGGAACTGGTCGTCATCATGTTCGCGGCCTGGCGACTGGGCGCCGCGGTCACGCCGCTGAATCCCGCGCTCACCGAAGCCGAGGCCCGCCATCAGATCCAGGACTCCGGAGCGAAGGCGGTGATCACCGAGGCGGGGGCAGGGAGCTTCGGGACACTCGACGTGGCCGCCGTGGCGGGCGCTTCGGCGAGGGGGGCCGAGGCCTTGGCGCCGGACGCCGTCGCACTTGCCCCCGAATCGCTGGCCCTGATCATCTACACCAGCGGGACCACGGGCCGCCCGAAGGGCGTGATGCTCGACCACGCGAACATCGCCGCGATGTGCCGGATGGTCATCGACGCCATCGGCCTGGACGAGACCGACCACAGCCTGCTGGTCCTGCCGCTGTTCCATGTCAACGGGATCGTGGTGAGCGTGCTGTCTCCGCTGCTGGCGGGCGCGCGGGCGACGATCGCCGGCCGGTTCGGCGCGTCGACGTTCTTCGACACGGTCGACGCCGTCGGGCCGACGTACTTCTCGGCCGTACCGGCGATCTACGCGATGCTGGTGTCGCTGCCCGACGAGGTGCGTCCGGACACGTCGTCGCTGCGCCGGGCGATCTGCGGGGCCGCGCCGATGCCCGCCGAACTGATCGCCCGGTTCGAGAACCGGTTCCACGTGCCGGTCGTCGAGGGCTACGGGCTGTCCGAGGGCACCTGCGCCTCGACGCTGAATCCGCCCGCCGGCTTGCGCAAGCCCGGGACGGTCGGGCTCCCGCTGCCCGGACAGACCGTCGCCGTGATGGACGCCGAGGGCAATCTCCTCGACGACGGATCGGTCGGCGAGGTGGTGGTCCGGGGCCCGAACGTCATGCGCGGCTACCTCGGGCTGCCCGACGAGACGGCCAGGACCGTCGTCGACGGCTGGCTGCACACCGGCGACGTCGGGCGCTTCGACGTGGACGGCTATCTCATCCTGGTCGACCGGATCAAGGACATGATCATCCGCGGCGGGGAGAACATCTACCCCAAGGAGATCGAGAACGTCCTGCACACCCACGCGGCGGTGCTCGAAGCGGCGGTGGTCGGCAGGCCCGACCCCGTGCTCGGTGAGGTTCCGGTCGCATACGTCGCACTGCTTCCGGACGCGAAGGCCGCCCCCGAGGAACTCGTCGAGCACTGCCGCGGCTCACTGGCCCGCATCAAGGTACCGGTGTCGGTCGTCGTCACCGAGGCGTTGCCGAAGAATCCGGTGGGAAAGATCGACAAACCGCGCCTTCGTAGCACTGCCGTGAGCGCGTAGAGAATCCGCGCTCAGTACACGGCATTCACCCGAACACTCGCACCGGAGATTTCCGGGCGCGGAGCCGCACGCTCAGAAACCGTTGTACGGAGGGGCGAGAACAATGGGATTCAAGACGGGTGACTTCCCGCCGGTCGACCAGGAGACGTTCCTTGAGAAACCGCTCATGGAACGCGTGAAAGAACTGGCCCTCCACTGGGTGGAGCACGGTTTCGGTTCGCCGAAGATGATTCCGACGACGTACGTGGTCAAGCTGCTCCTCCTCTACGTCGTCGCCGGGACGGCCCTGGTGACCTGGACCTCGGGCATCGGCCCGTTCTGGGAGGTCCAGCGCTGGTGGGACCAGCCGGTCGCCTATCAGAAACTGGTGTTCTGGACGGTCTTTCTGGAGGCGGTCGGGGTGGCGGGGTCCTGGGGCCCGATCGCCGGCAAGTTCAGGCCGATGACCGGCGGGATCCTGTTCTGGGCCCGGCCGGGCACCATCCGGCTGCGCCCCTGGAAGCGCGTGCCCTTCACCGGCGGCGATCGCCGCACGGCGGCCGACGTGGCGCTCTACCTGGCCTTCCTGGCGTCGCTGCTCACGGCGATCTTGCTGCCCGGCGAGAAGAGCGCGTCACTCGTCGAGGTCCTGCCGGACAACACCTCGGGGCTGGTGCGCCCGGCGCTGATGATCGCACCGATCGTGCTGTACGTCGTGTGCGGCCTGCGGGACAAGACGCTCTTCCTGGCCGCACGGGGCGAGCAGTACCTGCCCGCGCTGGTGTTCTTCGCCGTGCTGCCCTTCATCGACATGATCGTCGCGGCCAAGCTGCTGATCTGTGTCGTGTGGATCGGCGCCGGGGTGTCGAAGTTCGGGCTGCACTTCACCAACGTGGTGCCGCCGATGGTCTCCAACAGCCCCTGCGTGCCGGCGAAGTGGCTCAGGCGGCTGCACTACCGCGACTTCCCCCACGACATTCGCCCGTCGAAGGTCGCGGGCTTCATGGCACACGTCGGCGGCACCACCGTCGAGATCGTCACCCCGCTGGTGCTGCTGTTCTCCACGAACCGCTGGCTCACCCTCGCCGGCGTGGTGCTGATGGTCGTCTTCCACCTCTTCATCACGTCGACGTTCCCGCTGGCGGTGCCGCTGGAGTGGAACATCCTGTTCGCGTACCTGACGGTCTTCCTGTTCCTCGGCTTCCCGGCCTGGGACGGCTACGGCGTCGGTGACATGTCCTCGCCCTGGCTGGCTGCCGGGATCGCCGCCGCCCTGGCGTTCTTCCCCGTCCTGGGCAATCTGCGCCCGGACCTGGTGTCGTTCCTGCCCTCGATGCGGCAGTACGCGGGCAATTGGGCCTCCGCACTGTGGGCCTTCGCACCGGGTGCGGAGGAGAAGCTGAACTCGCTGCGGCACCGTCCAACGCGCAACCAGGTCGACCAGCTCAAGGCGTTGGGCTACCCGCCGGTGGTCGCCGAGATCACCATGCAGCAGACGATCGCTTGGCGGTCGATGCACAGCCAGGGCCGCGGCCTGCTCTCCGTACTCCTGAAGAACCTGCCCGATCTTGAGCAACGCACCGTGCGCGAGGCCGAGTTCGGGTGCAACTCACTGATCGGGTTCAACTTCGGCGACGGCCATCTGCACAACCTCGACCTGATCAACGCCGTGCAGTCCCGCGTCGGGTTCGCCCCGGGGGAGTGGATCGTCGTCTGGGTGGAGTCGCAGGCCATCCACAGCTCCGTCCAGCGCTACCAGGTGATCGACGCCGCGCTCGGCGTGATCGAGCGGGGCACCTGGAAGGTCGCCGACGCGGTCCGGGAGCAGCCGTGGCTGCCGAACGGCCCGATCCCGCTCGACGTGATCTGGACCCGCGCCCAGTCGTCCTCGCAGGTTGCGGCGCAAGGCACGGTGGAAAGCATGACGACATGAGTACGGCAACCGTGATCGGCGCCGGTCCCAACGGACTCGCCGCCGCCATCGCCCTGGCCCGGGCGGGTTTGCGGGTCACGGTGCTGGAGGGGGCCGACAAGATCGGCGGCGGCGCCCGCTCCGGTGAGGCGATCCTTCCCGGATTGCTGCACGACCACTGCTCGGCCGTCCACCCGATGGCGGTCGGGTCGTCGTTCCTGCGCGGCCTCGGTCTGGAGCGCTACGGGCTGACATGGGCGTGGCCGGAGATCGACTGCGTGCATCCGCTCGACGGCGGCTCGGCGGGCGTCCTGCACCGTTCGGTCACCGAGACCGCCACCGGTCTCGGCGCCGACGGCCGACGCTGGCGCCTGCTGTTCGAGCGGCCGTCACAAGGCTACGACACCTTGAGCGGCGATATCCTCGGCCCGCTGCTGCGCATCCCGCGCCACCCTCTCCGCCTGGCACGCTTCGGCGTCCCCGCACTGGCCCCCGCGTCGCTGCTGGCGAAGACGTTCGTCACCGAGGAAGCGCGGGCGCTGTGGGGCGGTGTGGCCGCACATGCCTTCCACCCCCTGCACCGGCCGCTGAGCGCCAGCATCGGACTCGGCATCCTCACCGCGGGACACCGGCACGGCTGGGCCGTGGCCGCCGGCGGAACGGGCCGTATCACCGCCGCCATGGCCGCCCTGCTGACCGACCTGGGAGGAAAGATCGAGACCGGCGTACATGTCCGGTCGGCTTCCGACCTGCCCCCCGCGGACGCGACCGTCTGGGACGTGGCCCCCACCGCCCTGGCGGACATCATGGGCGACAGGCTGCCGCTCCGCGTCGCCCGCGCCTACCGGAGGTTCCGGTACGGACCCGGAGCGTTCAAGGCCGACTTCGCGGTCGAAGGCGGAGTCCCCTGGACCGCCGAAGCAGCGCGGCGGGCCGGCACGGTGCACGTCGGCGGCACGTACGCCGAGATCGCCGCCACCGAGCGGGACATCCACGCCGGACGGATGCCGGCCCGGCCGTTCGTCCTGGTCGGCCAGCAGTATCTGGCCGATCCGCAGCGCTCGGTCGGAGACGTGCATCCGGTGTGGACCTACGCCCACGTACCGGCCGGCTACTCCGGCGACGCCACGGAGGCGATCATCGCCCAGATCGAGCGGTTCGCCCCGGGATTCCGGGACCGCATCGTCGGCACCGCCGTGCGCACCACACCCGGATTCGCCGCATACAACCCCAACTACGTGGGCGGCAACATCATGACCGGAGCCAAGGACATCCCCCAGTTGCTGTTCGGCCCCCGGCCCACCCTCCATCCGTACGACACCGGCCTGCCGGGCCACTACCTGTGCTCCGCGGCGACCCCGCCCGGTCCCGGCGCGCACGGAATGTGCGGCGCTCACGCCGCCGCACGAGCCCTGCGCCACCTGGGAGACCCCGCAAGGCGATGACGAGCCCGCAGCGGGCTCTCCAGGGAAGGCCGGTCGTATCGGCCCGACGTGAGGTGCAGTGATCCCTGTCACCCGATGCGGAACGGGGCGCCGACGGCCGGGTGTTCGCCCACGACATCCTCGGAGTCGATCTGCGCGGCGTCGAACTCGTCACGATGAGCGCGTGCGAGTCGGCCCTCGGCAGGTTCGACATCAACGACAACCTGCACGGCCTGCCCGCCGCGTTCCTCCAGGCCGGAGCCGCCGCCATCATCGGCTGCCTGTGGCCCGTGGCCCCCGACGTGGCCACCACGTTCTTCGGCACCCTGTACGAACAGCTCGCTTTCTCACGGGGCCGCCGTACCGCGTTCCGTATCGCCCAGTCCACGACCCGTGCCCGCTACCCGGCCTACCGGGACTGGGGCGCGTTCTGCTTCGTCGGGGACTGGCGCACCGCCACCGATCACTCACAGGAAGCTACCGAATGAACTCTCTCGACCGGCTGACGGTTAAGGCAGCAACCTCCTACGACCTCACGCTCGTTCCAACCCTCCTCCTGCAGACACCGACCCCTCAGCCCCCGCTGACAGGGCGGATCTCGCTGGGTGCACCGGTCGTGCGCCTGCTGACCGGCATGCAGGCTGCCGAAGGGGATGGCGATTGGGGGGATTTCCTGGAGTCGCAGTCCACCCGGTACGATTACCTGCTCCTTAGTCTCGTCTGCTCCTTCCGCCCTTCACCGGACGGAGCTCCGTTTACGAACGCGGGCATCGGCGTCCGACTGGAGGCCCCGGGCCAGTCGGACGACCAGCAGCCCATCGCGTGGTCCACCTCTCCGAAAAAGCGGGCCGTCCCCGTCGTGCCCTCCGGCTCGCTGACGCTGACCGCCAATCTCATGCTCGTCGACGCAGGTGTGGAGTTCACGCCGCACCAGGGTGGACGCGAGGAATTGTTCGTGGTCGGCATGGGTGAACGCGACAGCGATCCCGAGTGGAGGTTTACCGCCACCCCGGACACACCCCTGGTCGGTGACGAATCACTCTCGCTGATCATCCGGACCCCAGTCGGTGTGCCGACGCAGGCCCACATCACAGTGGCCGCGACCGTCAAACAGCGCCGTCTTGGCCTGATTCCGTACCGAGCTGTGCTCCCCCCTGCCCTGCAGACCATCGCCCTTCAGTGACGACACGACCCTCCCCAAGGGGGGTCTTCCAGGGACGGACTTGGCGGAACGGAATCTGCGGTGCGATCAGTCGATGTCCGGGGCATCGGACTCTTCGAGGAGGCGGGTCGCGAGGCCGTCGGCCCACTCCACGGCCCAGGTGCGGAGAGCGGTGATGGTGGCATCGTCGAGGCCGTAGGCGGCGAAGGCTTTGTCATCGGTCCACTCGGCGCCGGTGAGGTTCGCTTGGAGGTCCTCGCGCTCGAAGCGGCCGCGGGCGTGGCGGCGACCGAACTCCTCGAGCTCGGAGTTCGTCCAGCGGCGGGAGGCAGCGAACACGTCGATCAGGTCGCGGGGCGCTCCTCGGTCGGCAAGGGCTCGGACCTTGGTCCCGATCACGTCCTCCTCCGCGAGGACAGGTCCGTAAGGGCTCTGGGCGACGGGCCGCCAGAAGATCTCCTTGAGGATGTCGACTTCACAGTCCTGCCCGGTGACTGGGTCGGTCACGGTGAAGCGAGCGGACAGAGGGGCAGTCTCCAGCGCCTGCACTTTCCAGCCCCTGGCCTTGAGGCCGCTACAGAGCGCGGCCGCGATGTCGGCCATGGGTGCCGGGTTCTCGGTTGCGACATCGAGGTCCTGGCTGGGACGGTTCACGAGGCGGTGCGCCCTCACGGCATACCCGCCGGTGAGGACCAAGGGATACGGCGAGCCGAGGGGCAATCACATCCGCCAGTAGCCGGGTGTGCAGCTCCGGCATGTCCGTCACGCGGCTGCCCGGGTGCCGGAGGCGAGCTGGGGGAAGGCGTCCTCCCACACGGTGCGCACCGTGCGACCGACGAGGGTGCGCAGCACGGGCCACTGCTGGAGGAGTAGATCCTGATTGAGGTAGCGGGGCAGGTCGTCGTGCAGGCCCTCGTGCAGGACGGTGCGGTACAGGCCCATGCGCTGGCGAGGTTTGCCCAGGTCGTACGAGGTCATCCCGGACCAGGCCAGGTGCAGCGGCAGCTCTACGATGCCGTGCGTCGGCCCGCGCAGCTCGTCCAGCGACTCCGGCAGACGGCGCCGGAACTTCTCCCGGTACAGCGCGAGGTCCGCGGCGTCCGCACCAGAGAGGTCTCTCGGCGCGGGTGCGGGGTGCTGCGGGCTGGAGGACATGCCTCCATTATGGCGGCCGCAGAAGCGGTGCGGGCCATGATGTGCGAGCCCGCGCCCGGAGTGAGCAGGGCGGCTCCCGCCAGTGAGCCGGCCGCCTGCCGCAGCCCGTTCTTGCCCTGAGCAGGCGACACGGGCTGTCGCCCGCTTGCGCATGAGACCTGGTACACGAAGAGGCCGGGCTGACCAGAACACGACTCGTCACCACAATCAGGGGGCCGCACAGAGGGGGCGGACGTGTGGCTCCGCTCAGAACCCAGTGTCACTGTCTGTGATCTGTTAGGGGGCGGCAAGGGCGACCGGCGAGATGTTGAGCAGGAAGCAGGATAGGGACGAAGCCGCAGACGCAGGAGCTGTGTCGTCAGCCATTCTCCCCGGATTCTCCCCAGTGCCTGCAGGAGGGTAAAAGTCCTGGTCAGGGCGTTGCTGAAGGCAGGTAGACGAGATCACCCGCATCGCTTCTCCCCAGGGACTCCCCAGAGCCCAAATTGGGCGCTTGTGTGGGTGCAGAAGCAAACCGCGCGCGCTGCGCGAGTGGCGTCGGGCGACCCCTATAGCCAGTCCCGACGCTTGAAAATCAAGTACAAACTGACGCAAACGACCCCCATCAAGCCGATCGCGAAGGGGTATCCGAGGTTCCAGCTCAACTCAGGCATCTGCTCAAAGTTCATGCCGTAGATGGTTCCCACGAGTGTGGGTGCAAAGAGAATGGCCGCCCAGGCCGAGATCTTCTTGATCTCCTCGTTCTGCTCGAAGCCCGCCTCCGCCAGCGCCCGCATCTCCGCGTTCTGCTGTTCCGTCACCAGGGTCGCGTTGACCGTGAGGATGTCCGCCAGGGCCTGGCGGAAGCCGTCGACGCGCTCGCTGGTGTGGGTGACGTGGTCGGCGACGTCGCGGAGGTAGCGCTGGAGTTCCTCGTCCGTGCCGTACTTGGCGAAGCCGGCCATCAGGCCGTGGAGCATGCCGACGAGGGGGCGGGTCGCGCGCTGGAACTCGACCATTTCGCGGGAGAGTTCGTAGATGCGGCGGGACACGGCCGGGTCTCCGCTGAAGACCTCGGTCTCGATCTCGTCGATGTCGTTCTGCACGCCCGCGACGACCGGGGCGTACCCGTCGACGACGGCGTCGAGGATGGCGTACAGCACCGCCTCGGGGCCGAGGGCGAGGAGGTCGGGGGTCGACTCCATGCGGCGGCGGACCGCCGACAGGTCGGGGGCCGCGCCGTGTCGGACCGTGATCAGGAAGTCGCTGCCGACGAATACGTGGAGCTCGCCGAAGTCGACCTCCTCCGGGGCGTCGAGATACCGGGCCGCGCGCAGGACGACGAAGAGGGTCTCGCCGTATCGTTCCAGCTTGGGGCGCTGGTGGGCCTCCAGTGCGTCCTCGACGGCGAGTGGGTGGAGGTCGAACTCATCGGCCAGCGAATGCAGTTCGGACTCGGTCGGCCGGTGCAGACCGATCCAGGCCATCCCGGCCGGCTCCTCGCGCAGCTGTCGGAACGTCTCGGCGAGCGAGGCGGGCGTCGAGACGCGGCGGCCGTCGCGGTACAGCGCCGCCTCGACGATGCTGCCCTGGTCCTTCTGAACGGGGGCGGTGATCTCAGGCGCGGCTGCCGGGCCAGGGGGAGGGGGCGGCGGGGCCGGCATGCCCGGGCGACGGCGCCAGGCGTGCTTCTTCGGGACCTGCGCGGGGCGCGCCCGTCGGTCGGACATCCTGGTCACCTCCCGGGGGACGCCGTGTGGGACGTACCTGCGGCCCTGATCAACGGCCACGGGCAGGATATACGGGCTGAATTCCCACGGCATCGTGTGACCGGGATCCGCGGGACCGACCCGCCCTTGCGGACAGAAAGTGTCCGCAAGGGTGGGTAGCGTGCCGTTCATGGCCTCGAACACCCGCCGGACGCAGCCGACGAACCGGTCGCAGGGACGGCCCGGCACGCCGCCCGTCCTCGGCCCCCGTGCCCTCAACCGCGCCACCCTGGCCCGCCAGCTCCTGCTGCGCCGCGACCCGGACAACCGGATGTCCGCGAAGGCGGCGGTCGAGCACCTCGTCGGCCTCCAGGCGCAGAACGTCAAGCCGCCGTACTACGCCCTCGCCGCCCGTCTGCACGGCTTCCGCCCCCAGGAGCTCTCCGCGCCGATGGAGTCGCGCGAGGTGGGGCGCATGGTCACGCTCCGTTCCACCATCCACACCCACACTGCCGCGGACTGTCTCGCCCTCCGTCCGTTCGCGCAGGCCGGAGGGCCGGACCGCGAGCTGAGAATGTTCCTCAGGAGGCTCGACGGCGTCGACCTGGCCCGCCTCACGGCGCTCAGCCGCGAACTGCTCCAGGAGCGCCCCCGCCCGGTCAAGGAGCTCCGAGAGGCCCTGCTCGCGCAGTGGCCCGATGCCGATCCGCTCGCCCTCACCACGGCCGCGCGCTGCCTCCTGCCCCTGGTGCAGACCACGCCGCGCGGGCTGTGGGGCCGGAGCGGCCAGGTCATGCTGACCACCGCCGAGGAGTGGTTCGGGCGGCCGGTGGAGCCCGCTCCGGCGCCGGACGCGATCGTACGGCGCTACCTCGCCGCCTTCGGGCCCGCATCGGTGAAGGACATGCAGACCTGGTCCGGGCTGAGCCGGCTCCGGGACGCCTTCGAACGGCTGCGCCCCGAGCTGCTCACCTTCCGCGACGAGAACGGCGTGGAGCTCTTCGACCTCCCGGACGCCCCGCGCCCCGACCCGGACACCCCGGCGCCGCCGCGCTTCCTCCCCGAGTACGACAACCTCCTGCTGTCGCATGCCGACCGCAGCCGGGTCGTCGCCGAGGAACTCAAGGCACGCACCTGGAAGGGCAACCGGGCCCTCTGCGTGTTCCTCGTCGACGGGTTCCTCGCCGGGCTGTGGCGGCTGGAGGAGACGAAGGAGTCCGCGACCCTGACCGTCCGGCCGTTCGTGAAGCTGACGCGGGCGCAGCGCACCGCCGTGACCGAGGAGGGCGAGCACCTGCTCACCGCCATGACCCCGGTCACGGCGTGGGACGTGCGCTTCGGGGACGTCGCGGAGTAGCAGTTCTCGGGGGGCGCGTTACACGCCCACGTCCCTGCGCAGCAGGTCCTCCAGGCGCTCGCGCCGCACCAGCAGTCGCGACCGCCCTTCCGTCACCGCCACCACCGGTGGCCTGCCGGTCGTGTTGTAACCCGACGCCATCGACACCTGGTACGCCCCCGACGCCGGTACCGCCAGCACGTCCCCCGGCCGTACGTCCTCCGGCAGCTCGACCGACTTCGCGAGCACGTCACCGGCCTCGCAGTGCCTGCCGACCACCGTCGTCGCGCGCATCGGGGCCGCCGAGGCCCGCCCGACCATACGGACGGTGTACCGCGCCCCGTACAGCGCGGGCCGCGGGTTGTCGCTCATGCCGCCGTCGACGGCGACGAAGACCCGGCCGGCCGACCGCTTCACCGACAGCACCCGGTACAGCGCGACGCCCGCCGGTGCCATGATCGAGCGGCCCGGCTCGACCGTCAGCCGGGGCACCGGGAAGCCGGACCCATGGCACGCGTACCGCAGTTCGTCGTCGATGCGGCGTCCGTACGCGGCGGGCGTGGGCGCCGGGTCGCCAGGCAGGTACGCGACCGCGAAGCCGCCGCCCAGGTCCAGCTCGCCCAGCGTGATCCCGTACCGGTCGCGGATGCGGGCCAGGAAGGACACGAGGCGCCGCACCGCCTGCGCGTACGGCTCGGGCGTGGCGATCTGCGAGCCCAAGTGGCAGTGCAGGCCGACCAGTTCGAGCCGCGGCTGCCCCAGGATCCGGGCGATCGCGTGCTCCGCGTCGCCCTCGGCGATCGACAGCCCGAACTTCTGGCCCTCCGCGCCGGTCCGGATCTTCTCGTGGCCCCCGGCCTCGATGCCGGGCAGCACCCGCACCATCACCTGCTGCGCGTCCGGGCCCGGGACCTGCGCCGCGAGGCGGGCGATCTCGCAGTCCGAGTCGATGACGATCCGGCCGACGCCGAGCCGCAGAGCGGTGCGCAGATCCTCCGGCGACTTGGCGTTGCCGTGCATGACGATCCGGTCCGGGGGAATCCCCCGGGTCGCGGCCAGCTCCAGCTCGCCCGCCGAGCAGACGTCGAGGCCGAGCCCCTCCTCCTCGACCCAGTCGACGACGGCCCGGCACAGGAACGCCTTGCCGGCGTAGACGATCTCCGCGTCGGGCAGCGCCCGCTGCCAGGCCCGTGCCCGTGCGCGCACCTCGCCCTCGTCGAGCACGTACGTGGGCGTCCCGTACCGCTCCGCGAGCCCGGTCAGCGACACGCCGCCGACGGTGACGTCCCCGCCGGGGGCCGACACGGCGGACGCGGGCCAGACTGACGGCGATGCGGACGGCCATGCGGCCGCCCGGCCGGGCGGGGTGGGCAGCTCCGGTGCTGCGCGGCCCACGGACACTGCGGTCATGTTCGCTCCTTCGGGCAACCTGGGGGCGGGCATCAACGGATGAACGCGAGCGCGTCCGCCCGGGCGGCGGGCATCCACGTCGTCGCGTGCGCAGTCGGCGCCGGGGCGGTGAGCTGCGGGTCCACGGTCACCGTGGTCACCCCCAGCGGTTCGGAGAGCGCCCGTAGCGCGGGCTCGGCGAGCCTGATCCACGCCTGGCCCTCGCCCAGCACGGCGGCCAGCCGGCCCGCGCTGGTGAAGCCGATGGCAGTGCGTACGCCGAGCGGGGTGCGCATGAAGCGCAGTTGGTGTCCCCCGGCAGAGCCGAGCCGAACCGGTACGAAGAGCGGCCCTGCCGGGGCGGGTTCGTCGGGGTCCGCGTCCTCGCGGATGAGGTTGTCCATGGTGCCCTCCGGGGCGAAGTTCCGTGTGCGCCGGTACGTGCGTACCGGCACCTCGAAGCGTCGCCCCCGGACCCCGAGGCAGGGCGCGGAGCCTCGGAATCATGACGCGCCGCTGACCGGTACGGGCCGTTCATTGACGGCTTCCTGGCGCACTGAGGCACGCACGTCGTGCCGACCGGTCCCGCGCCGGTCCGTCGGCCGGTTCGTGGCGTCAGTCCGCCCGCCCCGTCGCCGCCACCGTCACGCCGAGCCCGATCATTGCGAAGCCGCCCGCGCCGCCGATCAGCGAGAGCCGCCGTTCCGAGCGGGCGAACCAGTTCCGGGCGGCCGCCGCGCCCAGGCCCCACAGGGTGTCGGTGACCAGCCCGATCCCGATCGGCACCAGCCCGAGCAGGAGCATCTGCGCGGGCACCAGGCCCAGCGAGTGGTCCACGAACTGGGGGAGTACGGCGGCGAAGAAGACGATGCCCTTGGGGTTGGTGACCCCGACGACCACGCCGTCGACGACCGTGCGCAGATCGCCGCGTCCGGCAACGGCCGGGGTGCCCGGCGCCGCGGGGGCCGTGGGCATCGCCGAGAGCCTCAGCGCCTTGCGGTGCCGGAACGCCTGTACGCCCAGGTACACGAGATACGCGGCTCCCGCGAGCTTCACCGCGACGAACACGGTCACGGACCTCTCGACGAGCGCCCCGATGCCGAGCGCGACGGCCACGACGAGGACGTACGAACCGACGACGTTGCCGAGCACGGTCGCCATCGCGGTGCGCCGTCCGTGTGCCAGCGCCCGGCCGATCACGAAGAGCACGCTCGGCCCCGGGATCACGATCACCAGCAGGGACATCGCCGCGAAGGCGAGCATCCGGTCCGTCGACACCATCCGCTGAACCTCTTCCGTGTGAGGGAGCCGCCCGCGTACGAGGGAGCCGCCTTCGTGTGAGGGGTCGCTCACCGTGCCAGGCAGCGCCCCGCCTCAGGGCCTCCGCCCTGGGCCCGGCCCTGGGGGCATCAGGGCAGCAGCCCCGCCCGCCTCGCCGCCACCACCGCCTCCAGGCGCGTGTGCGCCCCCAGCTTGCGCATCGCGGCGCGCAGATAGCCCTTGACCGTTTCCGGGCGCAGGCCCAGGCGTTCGGCCGTCGTGGCGTTGGTGGAGCCGGTGGCCACACAGGCGAGGACGTCCAGCTCGCGCGGCGACAGGGCGGGCGACGAGGCGGCCGGCGCCGCGTGGCCCGGGGCGTTTGCGGTGGCGAGGCGTTCGCACAGGGCCAGCAGCTCCGCGCGGAGCGAGGTGTCGGGGATGCGCGGGGCGAGGGCGCGGAGCTCGGTGTGGGTGTCGCGGACGGCCTCCCAGGCACCGGCCCGGCCGGTCGCCTCCGGTGCGCGGGCCGCGGCCAGCAGCCGCTGGACCTCGTCCCGCACGACCAGGCTCTGCTCCACGTCCCGCGCGACCGCGACCGCCGCGTCGAGGGTCCGGTCGCCGAGGGGGAGGGGCCGGCGCAGCGCCCCGTACAGCACGCCGCGCACCGTGCGGCGGACGACGACGGGCACCGCGACCACCGAGCGGAGCCCTTCCGCCGCGACCGCCGCGTCGTACTCGTGGCTGATGTGCCGGGCCGTGCGGTAGTCGGTCACCACGCACGGCCGGGACAGCGCGATCGCCTTGCCGCCGAGACCGTTGCCCGACCGGATCGCCAGCCCGCGCAGCGCGCCGGTCACCGCGCCGTTCAGCTCGGCGATCCGCATCCGGCGGGGCTCGTGGAGCAGACCGCCGAAGGCGATCTGCAGCCCGGTGGCGCGGCGGAGCCGCGGCAGCGCCGCCCGTATCTCCGCCGCCGCGTCCGCCGTCATGTTCACCGGCACGTCCGCCGTCATGCCCGCTGTCATGTCCGTCGTCATGTTCACCGCCACGTCCGCCGCCACGTCCCCGTCATGTCCACCGTCGCCTCCGGCATCCGTGCCGGTGACGTCGCCGAGGTCACCCGATTCCGGCACTCCCGGCGCACAGCACCCCCCGTACGGGGGTAGTGAGACCTGCGTCACTGATTACACGATGCCTATCACCGGTCCCGCAACGAGGAGGACGCATGACGGCAGGAGCCGAGACGGAGGGGTTCCGGGCGGCCCGGGACTTCCTGATCCAGCACAGGGAGGACTACGCCACGGCGTACGAGGGGTTCGCCTGGCCGCGCTTCGAGCGGTTCAACTGGGCGCTGGACTGGTTCGACGTCATCGCGGACGGCAACGAACGGACGGCGCTGCACATTGTCGAGGAGGACGGGGCCACGACCCGCCTCTCCTTCGCCGAGCTGCGCACCCGCTCCAACCGCGCCGCGAACTGGCTCCGCGAGCACGGCGTCCGCGCCGGCGACCGCATCCTCGTGATGCTCGGCAACCAGGCCGAGCTCTGGGAGACCGCCCTCGCCGCGATGAAGCTGCGCGCCGTCGTCATCCCCGCCACCCCGCTCCTCGGCCCGGTCGACCTGCGCGACCGGATCGACCGGGGGCGCGTCCGGCAGGTGATCGTCCGGACCGACGACACCGCCAAGTTCGACGAGGTGCCGGGTGACTACACCCGGATCGCGGTCGGCGGCGGCGTCACCGGCTGGCTCCCGTACGAGCACGCCTCCGCGGCGCCGGAGAGCTTCGAGCCCGACGGGCCCACCCGCGCCGACGACCCCCTCATGCTCTACTTCACCTCCGGCACCACGGCCCGGCCCAAGCTCGTCGAGCACACCCATGTCTCGTACCCGGTCGGCCACTTGGCGACCATGTACTGGATCGGGCTCAAGCCCGGGGACGTGCACCTGAACATCTCCTCGCCCGGCTGGGCCAAGCACGCCTGGTCCAATCTCTTCGCGCCCTGGAACGCCGAGGCGACCGTCTTCATCCACAACTACACGCGCTTCGACGCCGCCCGCCTGATGGCCGAGATGGACCACGCCGGCGTCACCAGCTTCTGCGCCCCGCCCACCGTGTGGCGGATGCTGATCCAGGCCGACCTGAGCCAGCTGCGGACGCCCCCGCGCGAGGTGGTCGCGGCCGGTGAGCCGCTCAACCCCGAGGTCATCGAGACCGTCCGGCGCGCCTGGGGCGTGACCATCAGGGACGGATTCGGCCAGACCGAGACCGCGGTCCAGGTCTCCAACAGCCCGGGCCAGCTGCTGAAGGCGGGCTCGATGGGCCGGCCGAGCCCGGGCTTCCGCGTCGAGCTCCTCGACCCCGTCAGCGGCAAGCCGGGCGCCGACGAGGGCGAGATCTCGCTCGATCTGTCGGACGGGCCGGTGGGGCTGATGACCGGCTACCACGGCGATCCGGAGCGTACGGCCGAGGCCATGGCGGGCGGCTACTACCGCACGGGCGACATCGGCTCGCGCGACGCCGACGGCTACATCACCTACGTCGGCCGCGCAGACGACGTCTTCAAGGCGTCCGACTACAAGATCTCACCGTTCGAGCTGGAGAGCGCGCTGCTGGAGCACGAGGCGGTCGCGGAGGCCGCGGTCGTGCCGTCGCCCGATCCGGTGCGCCTCGCCGTTCCCAAGGCGTACGTGGTGCTCGCGGAGGGCTGGGAGCCGAACGCCGACACCGCGCGGCAGATCTTCGCGCACTCGCGCGCTGTCCTCGCGCCGTACAAGCGCATCCGCAAGCTCGAGTTCGGCGAGCTGCCCAAGACCGTCTCCGGGAAGATCCGCCGCATCGAGCTGCGCGAGGCCACGGCCGCCGGCTCCACGGCCGAGTACGACGAAGGGGACCTGCGATGACGACCTCGACGCTCTCGTACACGCACGGCACGGGCACGGTCCCGCTGCTCGGCGACACGATCGGCCGCAACCTGGACCGGGCGATCGAGGCCCACCCAGGCCGGGAGGCACTCGTCGACGTCCCGTCCGGGCGCCGCTGGACGTACGCGGAATTCGGCGCGGACGTCGACGAGCTGGCGCGGGCGCTCCTCGCGCACGGGATCGCCAAGGGCGACCGGGTCGGGATCTGGGCCGTGAACTGCCCGGAGTGGGTGCTCGTGCAGTACGCCACCGCCCGCATCGGCGCGATCATGGTGAACATCAATCCGGCGTACCGGGCGCACGAGCTGGAGTACGTCCTGAACCAGGCCGGGATCACGCTGCTGGTCGCCTCCCTCGCCCACAGGACGAGCGACTACAGGGCGCTCGTCGAGCAGGTCCGCGGCAGCTGTCCCGCCCTGCGGTCGGTGCACTACATCGGGGACGACAGCTGGACCGAACTCCTGGCGGCGGCAGCGTCCGTGGGGCCGGACGACGTGGCCCTCCGCGAGGCGCAGCTGTCCTGCGACGACCCGGTCAACATCCAGTACACCTCCGGCACCACCGGATTCCCCAAGGGCGCCACCCTCTCCCACCACAACATCCTCAACAACGGCTATTTCGTGGGGGAGATGATCGCCTACACCGAGCAGGACCGGGTCTGTCTGCCTGTGCCCTTTTATCACTGTTTCGGCATGGTAATGGGCAACTTGGGTGTTACCTCGCACGGCGCCTGCATCGTCATCCCGGCCCCGTCCTTCGACCCGGCCGCCACACTGCGGGCCGTGCAGCAGGAGCGCTGCACCTCGCTCTACGGGGTTCCGACGATGTTCATCGCGGAGCTGAACCTCCCCGACTTCGCGACGTACGACCTGAGTTCGCTCCGCACCGGGATCATGGCCGGCTCGCCCTGCCCGGTGGAGGTGATGAAGCGGGTCGTCGCCGAGATGAACATGGCGGAGGTGTCGATCTGCTACGGGATGACGGAGACCTCCCCGGTCTCCGCCCAGACCCGGCGCGACGACGACCTGGAGCGCCGCACCGGCACCGTCGGCCGGGTGCTCCCGCACGTGGAGGTCAAGGTCACCGACCCGGTCACCGGCGTGACCCTGCCGCGCGGCGAGGCGGGCGAGCTGTGCACGCGCGGCTACAGCGTGATGCTCGGCTACTGGGACGAGCCGGAGAAGACCGCCGAAGCCATCGACCCGGGCCGCTGGATGCACACGGGCGACCTCGCCGTCATACGGGAGGACGGCTACGTCCAGATCGTCGGCCGCATCAAGGACATGATCATCCGCGGCGGAGAGAACGTGTACCCGCGCGAGATCGAGGAGTTCCTGTACGGCCACCCGAAGATCGCGGACGTCCAGGTCGTCGGCGTACCGGACGAGAAGTACGGCGAGGAGATCCTCGCCTGCGTCATCCCGCGCGACCCGGCCGATCCGCCGACGCTGGAGGACCTCACCGCGTTCTGCCGCGAACAGCTCGCGCACTACAAGGTCCCGCGGAGGCTTGAGGTCCTCGACGCCTTTCCGATGACCGTGAGCGGCAAGGTACGGAAGGTGGAGCTGCGGGAGCGCTACGGCTGAGCGACGTCCCGGCGGCGACGGCTGAGCCGCGTTCCGGCAGCTACGGCTGAGCGACGTCCCGGCAGCTACGCCTGAGTCATGTCCCGGCGCATGCACACCCGCGGCCAGTGGTCCAGGCCGTGCTCCGCCTCCGCGCGGCGGATCTCCCGCAGCCCGTCGGTGAGTTCGTCATCGCCGAGGGCACGGAAGCCGAGGCGCGCGTAGTACGGCGCGTTCCACGGGACGTCGGCGAACGTGGTGAGCGTGAGGGCGGTCAGGCCGTCGGCCGCGGCCACCGCGGCCAGATGGTCGATCAGACCGCGGCCGAGGCCGCGCCGCGCGACGGCCGGGTGGACGGACAGCTGCTCGATGTGGGCGGCGCCGTCCACCGGTTCGCTCAGCAGGTACGCCACGGGCCGGTCGTCCGCGTCCGCCGTCACCCAGGCGTGGCCGGCCCGCCGGTACCGCTCCAGGAGGTCGAGCGGCGGTGGTTCGTCGTCCGCGATCGCCGCCATGCCGAGGGAGCGGAAGGGCTCCCCGGCAGCCCTCTCGATGTCCTGCAGGAGGGGGAGTTCGGCACGCGCGGCCGGTCGGATCTGCATACGGTGAGTATCGCTCAGGGGCCCGACCAGTCGCCGTCCAGTGGGCGGGCCGCGTAGTCCCTGGAGTGGCCGTGGCCCGCGCTGCCCGTGCCGAGCAGCCCGCCGTCCCGGGCGAAGTGCGGGACGAACAGCAGGAGCGCCGGGTCCCCGTACAGGGCGACGCACAGCTGGACCTCCTCCGGCGGGCAGCCGTGCCGGGACGCCGGCAGCGGGCGGCTCTTCCGGAGCGACGCGAGCAGGTGCCGGCCCGCGCGGGTACGGTGCGGCACGCACCACAGTGCCGCCGCGGGCAGGACGACCACCGCCGCGAGCACCAGCTCGAGCGGTGCGCCGGGTGCGCCGAGCCCGGTCATCAGCAGGCCGGCGGTCAGGGTCACCGGCACGGCGGCGAGCAGCACGCGAGCGGTGCGCCACCGCCCGTTCGACCGCACGAGTCCTTCCACCCACACGTCGTCCCGTAGCCCGTCGAGCGCGTGCCGCACGGCGAGGCGGGAGGCCAGCACACGTACCCCGACCGGCCAGTGGAGCGCGCGGTGCGCCGCCAGCTGGAGCGGATCGCGGACGCCGATCGCGGGGCCGTCCTGCCGTATCGTGCCCCGGCGGCCGGCCGCGACCGCACCCCGCTGGTGCAGTGCGACGAGCGCGACGGTCAGGGCCGCCCGCCGCCCGCCCCGCAGCATGGCGACCGCCTGCGGCGTCAGCTCGGGCCGGTCGGGCGGCCCCCACATCCACAGCAGGGCGGCCGCGGCGGCCAGCAGCACCCCGCACGCTCCGATGAACCACCACATGTCCGTCGGCATGGCGCCCACCTCCCCGTAGGGGTGGTGCCCTGCCGGGAATGTGCGCGAAGCCCGAACGGCCGGGTTCAGAGCTTGATTTGAGCTTCGTGGGCCCGGGGAACGGCGTAAATCGCCTCTTTCGTTTCCCGCGCCCCCCGTGCCCCGCGCCCCGGGCGCACCGGACAGCGCGCCGGTGCCGGAATGCCGGCGTCAGGCGCCGGACGACAGGAGCTCGTCCGCGGGGCCGTTCACCGGCTGCGGGGTGCCCGTCAGGTCCATGACGAAGAGCGGGACGCCGAGGTCGTCGGCGCGGGCCCGGGCGTCGTCGGCGTAACCCGCGAGGGAGAAGAAGACGCTCACCGACGACGCACTCAGTCCGTTCAGCCAGAGGCATTCCACGGCGCGCAGGGTGGCCGGGCGAGTGGTGGGGTCGACCTGGGCGACGAGTCCCGGTCCGCGCAGGTCGATCCCGGAGGCGGACCGCTCCTCCGGCTGGACGACCTCCTGGAACCCGAGCCACCGCAGATAGAGCGCGGCGGCCGCCACGGCGTCGCGGGCGGTGCGGATCGTGACCGGGTGGAAGGCGGGGCGGGGCACGGGGGCCGTGCGTGGCAGCGGTATGTGCGCCGGGCGGCCCGGAGCGGACGGCGATGCGGGGGACGAGCCGGGCGACGCGCCCGCCGGTGTCCCCTGCGTCCCGGACGACGGGGCGGGTCCGGACCCGGTGGACCCCGCGGACCCTGCGGAGCCCGATGCGGCGGAAGCGGTGGTACGGGAGGACGGGGCCGACGCCGACGACGTCGGAGCCGCGGTCACCGGCCGGACCGGTACCCGCAGGACCGTGCCGCAGGGGCAGCCGAGCTCCGGCTGCGGCCACTGGTCCTGCCGCCCGCAGGCCTGGCAGCGGACGGTGACCCAGTCGTCGGTCCAGGTGCGGTGACGGATCGGCTCCGCGGGCGCGCCGCGCAGGAGCGGAGGGGCGAGCGGTGCCCCGCACGCGCACGGGTAGACGGGCGCGGCGAACGTGTGCGTACGGCGGCAGACCGGGCAGCGGACCGGCACCTGATCTCCCATGTCTGACCCCCTTCGGCGCTGTGGACACGCCTCGTGGTCCATCGTCCACCACCCGCCACCCCTTGGGGAGGGACTTCGGCCATCCCCCGTCCGGGTGTCGGCCGCTCTCCCTTGACGTCGTTGACCACGCGCTTTAGATTACTTCCGTATAGCAGAACTAAACTTCCGCATGTCGGAAATCAACTCGGAATCGACGCTCTCAGGTGGCGCGACAGAGCCCGATTCGCCAGGCCGAAGCAGGAGCACCCATGCCTCGTATGACCGCCGCCCGAGCGGCAGTTGAGATCCTCAAGCGCGAAGGCGTCACCCACGCATTCGGTGTGCCGGGCGCGGCGATCAACCCCTTCTACAAGGCCCTCAAGGAGGGTGGCGGCATCGACCACACCCTCGCGCGCCACGTCGAGGGCGCCTCGCACATGGCCGAGGGATACACCCGGACCAACCCCGGCAACATCGGGGTCTGCATCGGCACGTCCGGCCCCGCCGGCACCGACATGATCACCGGCCTCTACTCCGCCATCGGTGACTCGATTCCGATCCTGTGCATCACCGGCCAGGCACCGACCCACGTGATCCACAAAGAGGACTTCCAGGCCGTCGACATCGCCTCGATCGCGAAGCCGGTCACCAAGGCCGCCACGACCGTCCTGGAGGCCGCGCAGGTCCCCGGCGTCTTCCAGCAGGCCTTCCACCTGATGCGCTCCGGCCGCCCCGGCCCGGTCCTCATCGACCTGCCGATCGACGTCCAGCTGACCGAGATCGAGTTCGACCCCGAGACGTACGAGCCGCTGCCGGTCTACAAGCCGTTCGCGACCCGCGCCCAGATCGAGAAGGCGATCTCCTTCCTGCTGGAGTCCGAGCGCCCGCTGATCGTCGCCGGCGGCGGCATCATCAGCGCCGACGCCTGCGACCTGCTGGTCGAGTTCGCCGAGATCACCGGCACCCCGGTCATCCCCACCCTGATGGGCTGGGGCACCGTGCCCGACGACCACGAGCTGAACGCCGGCATGGTCGGCGTCCAGACCTCGCACCGCTACGGCAACGCGAACTTCCTGGAGTCCGACTTCGTCCTCGGCATCGGCAACCGCTGGGCCAACCGCCACACCGGCTACAAGCTGGACGTCTACACCAAGGGCCGCAAGTTCGTCCACGTGGACATCGAGCCCACCCAGATCGGCAAGATCTTCGCCCCGGACTACGGCATCGCCTCGGACGCGAAGGCCGCGCTGGAGCTCTTCGTCGAGGTCGCCAAGGAGCTGAAGGCCGCGGGCAAGCTGCCCGACCGCAGCGAGTGGATCGCCTCCACGCAGGAGCGCAAGGCCACCCTGCACCGCCGTACGCACTTCGACAACGTGCCGCTGAAGCCGCAGCGCGTGTACGAGGAGATGAACAAGGCCTTCGGCCCGGAGACGCGCTACGTCACCACCATCGGCCTCTCCCAGATCGCCGGCGCGCAGATGCTGCACGTCTACCGGCCGCGCCACTGGATCAACTGCGGCCAGGCGGGCCCGCTCGGCTGGACCATCCCGGCCGCGCTCGGTGTCGCCACCGCCGACCCGGAGGCCCAGGTCGTCGCGCTCTCCGGCGACTACGACTTCCAGTTCATGATCGAGGAGCTGGCGGTCGGCGCTCAGCACCGCATCCCGTACGTCCACGTCCTCGTGAACAACTCCTACCTGGGCCTGATCCGTCAGGCGCAGATCGGCCTGGACATCAACTTCCAGGTCAACCTGGAGTTCGAGAACATCAACGCCCCGGAGCTCGGCGTCTACGGCGTCGACCACGTCAAGGTCGCCGAGGGCCTGGGCTGCAAGGCCATCCGGGTCACCGAGCCGGACCAGCTGCTGCCCGCCTTCGAGGAGGCGAAGAAGCTCGCCGCCGAGTACCGGGTGCCGGTGGTCGTCGAGGCGATCCTGGAGCGGATCACCAACATCTCGATGAGCCGCACGATGGACATCAGCGACATCTCCGAGTTCGAGGAGCTCGCCACCGAGCCGGGCCACGCGCCCACCGCGATTCGGCCGCTCGCCTGACAGCGCGGCTGCTGACGGGGGAACGACGGCCCTCGCCCCGGGACTCACGGGGCGGGGGCCGCGCCGTGCGGGTCCGAGCCGGCCCGCGTCCGATCGGGGCGCCGCAGCCGCTGACCGGCCGGAGCCCGAACCGTTCGGGCGTCCCCGGCGACGCGCTGCGTTCGCTCAGGCGCGGAACGCCGCGGACCGTTCCGGAGACGCCTCGGCCAGGGCCTTGGTGACCTCCTCGACGCCGGCGCGCAGGCCGTAGACGGGGGTGCCGGGCTGCTGGCGCCAGGACACGTCGATGCCGCCGGAGTCCACGGTGTCGAAGCCGAGTTCGTCGATCAGGTCGCGGACGGTCTTCTTCGCGGCCTCGTCGTCACCGGCCACCGGAAGCGCCATGCGATCGGGGTCTCCCTTGGGCCGCGGTCGTTCGAGGATGTCCTGGGCGTACGTACCGTTGAACGCCTTGATGACGGAGTGGCCGATGTGCCGCTCGGTCCAGCGGCTCTCGGTCAGCCCCTCGTCCTCGATCCCGGTGAGCTTGCCGTCGCGCTCCTTCGGGTAGTAGTTGCCGGTGTCGATCACGGCGACGTTCTCGGCGGCCTCGTCGAACAGGCCGGACGGCAGGTCGGGCACCCTCTTCAGCGGTACGGTCACCACCACGACCTGTGCGCCGCGCGCCGCCTCGGCGGCGGTGACCGGGGTGGCACCCGTCTCCTCCGCCAGTGCGGTCAGTGTGTGCGGGCCACGTGAGTTGGCCACCGACACGTCGTGCCCGAGTGCGGTCAGCCGCCGGGTGAGGTTTCCGCCGATGTTGCCCGCGCCGATGATGCCGATCTTCATGGGGCTGTCCTCCCGGTTGTGCTGCGGTCAGGTGCCGCTTCTCGCTGCAACCGCATGATCGCCGGGTCTATTTCCGGTATCCATGGGTTCTCGCCGTATCGGCCGATACGCACCGGATGGCAGGAACACGATCGGCCGGTGACCTCTGCTCGCAGGCCACCGGCTGACTGGAGGCGGCGCGGGGTCCGCGCACCTGCTGTCGGGAGTCGGCATGAATTGATCCGTCCGTTCCGCTTGTGCTCTCTGCCGCACTCCCGTGTCCCCGCCAAGGAGCCCAGCCCCTCTGCCAGCCTTTGCTGAAGCCCCATCAGCCTGGCTTGCACAGTGCCGTGGCCGACGTGAGCGGCCGTCTCGTACCACTGCACTGCCTCGGCGGGGTCCCCGAGCCGTTCCTCATGGAGACGGCCCAGCCAGCACGCGCCGAACATGTTGCCGAGCCGCGCGGCCCTCGTGTACCAGTGGATCGCCCCATCGATGTCACCAGGGAGTCGACCGACGCCAGCTGCGGTTCTGTGCGTTTCGAGGCGCGGTAGGCGTCACCGCCTCTGGTGTGCTGGACCTGGCTCGGCTCAGGCCATATTCCCGCCGCCGGCATGGGACTGTTCCGGGTTCTTGTGCGAGGCGATCTCGTCGCGCAGCACGCTGTAGCGCACGATGTCCCGCCACCGCCCGTCCCGGAACACAGTGCTGCGCAGCACGCCCTCACGGCTGAAGCCGGACTTCTCCAGTGCGCGCTGCTCGGCGATGTTCTCCGTCTCGGTATCCGCCTCGAGCCTTAAAAAAACAGGTGTGTGGGCGAACAGGTACCGCACCAGCAACTGCTGGGCTCGGGTGCCGACACCGCGACCCCGGCCGTCCGGTAGCAGCTGGGCTCCGATGTTCCAGCAGTACGAGTTCCGCGAGGTCACGACCTTCCGCCAGGCCACAAAGCCGAGCCGGTCGGCGCCGGCCACCACCATCAGCTGCCCGCCATCATCGCTCAGCAGGCCGTCCTCGGCCCAGCGGCGCCGCCAGCGCCCCGGGTCTGACCAGCCCATCCATTGGAACGGCCCGGTCGCCTCCGGATCTGTCAGAAATTGCTCGAGCAGCGACAGGTCTTCCTCGATGACTGGACGCAGTATCACGTGATCATCACTCATCCCAGTCACCCTAGGTTCTGCCGACCGTATGGGTGACAACGGTGCTGCTGACCCGCCAACTGTCGTGCTGCGGCACGGTTCGTCGGGCTCCTCGGTGTCGGCGGCCCGAGTCACTCCTCGACAGCGCTCGGAATGAACTCGCCGGGCGCAAGCTCGTCGGAGGGCGTCCTGACGATCGTCTGTGCGTGCAGCTCGGCCAGGCGACGGTGTGAAGCGTCTCTAATCAGCTGAGCGATCCCATGCGGACCGTAGGGTCCGGCTCGGGTTCTGCCCACTTGGGCGGGGCAGCATGAGCGTGGAGATGGAATCCCGCGCCGAGTGCTGCCCCTCGCGGCTTGTGCCGGTTGGTGGGTGTGCTGATCGTGGTCACGCCCTGGTGCCGGTGGGCTGCGCGGGGCAGCGGGTTCCGGTCCGTTGGTGCGTGTCCCTCCGGACGCTGGCCAGCGCGACCGGGAGGCCGTGCTGGGGAGGGAACCTCACGTCGTCTGGGCGTGAGGCGGTTGGTTCGTGGCCGGGTGGGGCCGGTCTTGGACCGGTCCGCCCGGTAGGTCTTCGGGGCGGCCGTGATGACGGCCTTGGCTTCCATCGTGTCCACCATGGAGCGGATCACCATGGTGCCGCTGGTGCGGTCTGTGACGGTCTTGGTCTGGTGGGCGAGGCCGCGTGCGGCGATCCTGCGCCATGCGCCCTGGTCTCGGTCGCCCTGCCAGCCGCAGCCGGGGCAGATGGCCCACTTCCAGCCGGACACGGTGGGCCGGTCGGGGGATTTGCGGTGGCGGAGCGGGGTGAGGCAGCAGGGGCAGTGCTTGGAGGTGTTGCGCGGTGGAACGGTGACCACGGCGATGCCGACTTCGGTGGCGAGGTGGCGCATGCGGTCGGCGATCTGCCCGCGCACGGTCTGCGACAGGCGGGTGTTCTGGGTGCGGCCCATGCCCCCGGCTTCCATCGACCGCAGGTCTTCCAGGTAGATGACCGTGGCCCCGGCAGCAACGGCTTGGTCGACGGCCCAGCGGGCAGCCGACCAGGCAAGGGCGTCGTTGAGGTTGGAGCGACGCTCGCAGACGCGGCGGATCTCCTGCGCCAAGGTGGCGGCCTTGCCGTCCACAGTGGGGCCGCCGAGCCGGGCGTAGTGGTCGGTCTTGGCGTGCAAGCGTTCGCTGATGCGGCGGAGCCGGTACTGCTTGGCCAGCACACCGGCGGCGCGGAACTGCGCACCCGACCCGAGGGCGGTGATCCGGCCGTCGTCGTGGAGGCGGGCCGCACCTGCGCTGAGGAGAGTGTTCAGTCCCCAGTCCACGCCGAGCCCGACGGTGTGGCCGGTGCGGTGAGTCTTGGGGGCGGGGTGGGTGTAGGCGAGGTCGGCCCGCATCTTTCCGCCCGTGATGCGCAGGGTGGGCAGGTGGATCACCGCGTTCGCCGGAACGGTCGGGGGCAGAGTGATGGCGCAGGCCACCCAGGTCCAGTCCGCGTACTTCTGCGGGTCGGGCCGTGCGGGGAGCTGCAAGCGCAGCAGGGCCTTCGTCGGCTCCGTGGCGGATCGTTCGATGGTGGCCTGCTGCCCATCACACGCAGCCAGGAGCAGCATGCGCGGGACACGCGGTGCGGGCTCCAGCTCGAATACATCGGCTGGAAGACGGCTGTGCTTGCGCTCGAAGGCGGTGATCTGGCGGGTGCGGGAGCGGATGATGCTGGACGGCAGGTACTCGCTGCCCGGTATCGCGGCGCGCACCTGGTCCCACTCCACGGGAGTGCGCTCGCGCGGGTCAAAGGGCCAGGTCGCCAGGACCCCGGCAGCCACGTCGGCGCGCCACTTCACCGACCGCAGCGCACGCCCGGCCATCTCCTGCGCCATGCGCACGATCCGGTCGTTCACCTTCACCGGAGCGGTGACAGTCCACCCCAGGCGGCGCAGCGCCATCCAGGCATTCGAGGGGAGCTTGCGGCCTCCGGCGTCCTGACCGGAGGCCAGGCTGTCGACGTCCGGAGTGTTCCAGTGCTCGGCGATCAGACGCCCGGCCATGCCCCAGACGAGATCGAGGCACCAGCCGATCCGCTCCGTCAGCGCGGCGGCGGGGATGATCTCGCCGGTCTCCTCGTCCACGCCCGACCGAATCAGGGCGCGGACGCACGCGGTACGGGCAGTCTCGCCCTCGGCGAGGGGCAGTTTCCGGCTCACGCGGCCTCACCCTGGTCGCTGCACTGGCCGGACTCGGCCAGCAGACGGCGACGGTTCTCCGCGCTGCGCATCCCATACAGCCGCCCGGCGAACGTGGTCACCAGGGAGACGAAGTCCTCCAGCAGTTCATCCCTGCCGCCGAGCTTCTTCGGGTGCAGCACCTCCACGGTGACCCCGTACACGGCGAACAACCGCTTGAGCCAGCCCACCCCGAACCGGGCCAGCCGGTCCTCATGCGTGACGCGCACAACGGTCACTGTGCCGTCCGACACCATCGCCAACACCCGGTTCAAACCAGGCCGGTTCTCCTTCAAGCCCGAGCCGCGATCCTTGACGACCTTGACGATCTCACCGGTCGAAGTGGCCCGCAGCTCGGCTTCCTGGGCCTCCAGCGAAGACTCCTGCCCGGACGAGCCGGACACACGCACATACAGCAACTCCCGGCGCGGACGAGTAGTCGAGGAGCCGCTGCCGCGCTTCATGTTCTCGACATCCACCGAAGAGAACCGGCGCTCCCGACCGACCCACGTGAACGGAATCTTGCCGTCCAACGCCCACTGACGAAGCGTCATCGGGTGTATCCCGAGACACTTCGCAGCCTTGGACATACGCAGCAACTCCATGCCCACAATTATACATGCACAACACTAGGGATACTTAATGAAGTTGATGAGCCTCAGGTTCCTTCTTCGTGGGGCGGTGGTGAATGGGCGGTGCTGTGACCCAGCCGGCCACACCGCCCCTGTTCCTCACGGGACTCCGCAGGGAGTCTGCCGAGTCACTCGTTCGGCGGAGTGTCTCCACAGCAGGACCGAGGCATGTCGACACCGGTGCTACGGGCCCCTTTCAGGGCCGCGCCGTGCCGGCAAGGCCGATTCCAGTGGCACCTCGGCGGGGGAGCGGCGGACACTGGCAGTCCTGGCCGTGTGACCAGGAGTAGAGAGCGCACAAGCTCGTGGCTTCCGGGTTGCCGGCTCCGGCTGGCGTCGAGCCGGCATTGGCACCCGGCCCGGCCAGGGTGCCGACGTATCCGCAAGGAGCTCGCATGGTGGAGAAGTCTGTCGAGGTGTTGACGCCCGAGCCCGATGAACCTGCGCCCTCCAAGCGCAGCGACGTCAGCCCGGTGAGGGACACCGGGACGAATCTCGCGGAGGTTCTGGCCGACGTCATGGGTGTCGAGCGGGTGTCGGTCGACGGTCATTTCTTCGACGACCTCGGGGCCAACTCGTTGCTGATGGCCCAGTTCTGCGCCCGGGTCAGGAAGCGGCCAGACCTGCCGTCGGTGTCGATGAAGGACATCTACCGGTACCCGACGCTGCGGAGCCTGGCGGCGGCTCTCGCGGACGCGGCCCCTTCCCCTGCCGCCCAGCCGCCGGGCCCGGCCGAGCTGTCGGTCCCGGAGGTGCCGGCGGCGGTACCTGCCAGCACCTTGCGGTACGTCCTCTGCGGCGTGGCACAGCTCCTGGTCTTCCTCGGCTACTCCTCGGTCGCCGGATTCGTGGCTGTGCGGGGCCTTGAATGGGTCGCTGACGGTTCGGGTCCGGTCGACTTCTATCTGCGGTCCGCTCTCTTCGGCGGCGCCGGCATGCTTGCCACGTGCACGTTCCCGATCGCGGCCAAGTGGATCCTCATCGGCCGGTGGAAACCGTGCGAGTTCCCGGTGTGGGGTCTGACCTATCTGCGCTTCTGGACCGTCAAGGTGCTGATCCATGCCAACCCGATGGTCCTCTTCACCGGCAATCCGCTGTATGTGCTGTATCTGCGGGCCCTCGGCGCACGCATCGGCAAGGGCGTCACGATCCTGACCCACTCCGTGCCGGTCTGCACCGATCTGCTCACGATCGGCGCCGGCACGGTGATCCGCAAGGAAGCGTTCCTCCAGTGCTATCGGGCGCATGCCGGACGTATCCAGACCGGTTGGATCACCATCGGCCAGAACGCCTTCATCGGCGAGAAGACCGTGTTCGACATCGACACATCGATGGGTGACGGCTCACAACTCGGCCACACCTCGGCGCTGTACAGCGGTCAGTCGGTACCGGCCGGAGAACGGTGGCACGGATCCCCGGCGCAGCGCACAGAGCTCGACTACGTACGGGTCGACCCGAGCGCCTGCGGCACACTGCGCCGGGCCGGCTACGCCCTCGCCACCGTGCTCCAGACGTTCTTCCTGTACATGCCGTTGACCATCGGCCTCGTGTACATGGTGCTGACCGAGCTTCCGGCGGTCGGAAGGGTGCTGGCTCCGGGCACGGCGAACCTCACCTCTGCCGGGATCTACGTCGACGCGCTGCTTGTTTCCGCCGCTTTCTTCTTCGGAGCCCTCGTCCTGGGCCTGGCCGTGCTGTACACCGTTCCCCGACTGCTGAACCTGCTGGTCGAACCGGACAGGGTCTATCCACTCTACGGACTGCACTACTCGGTGCACCGCACGATCGCCCGCATGACCAACGTCAAGTTCTTCACCTGGCTGTTCGGGGACAGCTCCTACATCGTCTACTACTTGCGAGGCCTCGGATACGACCTGTCCGGGGTCGAGCAGACCGGATCCAACTTCGGCACCGAAGTGCAGCACGAGACGCCGTATCTGAGCTCCATCGGCAGCGGAACCATGATCGCGGACGGGCTCTCGATCATGAACGCGGACTTCTCGAGCACGTCCTTCCGGGTCTCGCGGACATCGATCGGAGCACGCAACTTCCTCGGGAACAACATCGCCTATCCCTCCGGGGCCAGGACCGGCGAGAACTGCCTCCTCGCCACGAAGGTGATGGTTCCGCTGGACGGCGAGGTGCGTGAGGGCGTGGGACTGCTCGGCTCGCCCTGCTTCGAGATACCCAGGTCGGTCGAGCGCGACAACCGCTTCGACCACTTCAGGACCGGTGACGAACTGCGCCGCAATCTGGCGGCGAAGAACCGCTACAACATCCGCTCGATGGTGTATTTCCTGTTCCTGCGCTGGCTGTTCGTGTTCGTGCTCACCGCGATGGGCCTCGTGACCATCGACCTCTACGGCATTCTCGGGGCAGCGGTGATCGCCGCGTACCTGGTGATCTCGCTCGCGTTCTCCGCCCTCTACTACGTCCTGGTGGAGCGTGGCATCGCGGCCTTTCGCGCGCTTCGACCGCAGCTGTGCTCCATCTACGAGCCGTACTTCTGGTGGCACGAGCGCCTCTGGAAGGTTCCCGACGAATACCTCGACATCTTCAACGGCACCCCGTTCAAGAACGTGATCTGGCGGCTCCTCGGGGTCCGGATCGGCCGCAGAGTGTTCGACGACGGCTGCTATCTCACGGAACGGACCCTGACCACCCTCGGCGACGACTGCACGCTCAACGCGGGGAGCAAGATCCAGTGCCACTCCCAGGAGGACGGCACCTTCAAGTCCGACTACAGCACCATCGGCGACCAGTGCACCCTCGGCGTCGGCGCCCACGTCCATTACGGCGTGACCATGGGCGACGGCGCGGTACTCGCCCTGGACTCCTTCCTGATGAAGGGCGAGGAGGTCCCCGCGCGCGCCCGGTGGGGCGGAAACCCCGCGGTGGAGGAGATCCCCACCACGAACCCGCCGCGACGCGCCGACGCCGAGACAGCTGAGGCGAATGAGGCGACGAACGTGGCGATCACCTAGGAGCGTGTCTCGGTAACGGGCCACTGGCCGGGAGGTCGTGATGGGCGGGATCGGTCGTGGTCGCCCGGTCAGCGCCTATGGGGCCGATGAGCGGGTCGGTCGGAGGGGGATTTCGGCCCGCTGAGGCCGGTGTGGCCGGCGGGTCAGCCGGCCAGGGCAGCGAGGCCGGCCGTTCCGGCGTGTCGGAAGATCTTGCGGAGGTTGTGGCAGGCGGCCAGCAGTCGCCACTCGCCGCGGGCGCCGTCCTCGCCGCGCAGGAGGAGTTGGCGGCCGTTCTGGCAGGTCATGATCTGGCCGAAGACGGGTTCGACGATGGCTTTGCGGCGGCTGTAGGAGGCCTTGCCGGGCTTGGTCCGCAGTGTGCGCGCCATGCGCTCCTTGAGCGTGGCGCTGGCGGGGATGCGTCCGCGGGGTGCGGGCGGGACCTGTTCGTCGTGGCCGAGTCGACCGGTGGCCATGAACGTGTCGGTGCCGCAGGCGAGTTGGCGCTCTTGGGCGGCTTGCAGGTTGGTCTCGGAGCAGTAGCCGGCGTCGAGGAGGGCCTGCTTGGGGTGGATGCCGGTGTTCTGCGCGGACTGATCGAGCATCGGGGTGTAGTTCAGCGCGTCCGAGGCGTTGGCGGTGATGTCGGCGGCCGTGATGACCTGATGCT
>NZ_JBHWKX010000006.1:145681-164068 GCF_042730885.1 Streptomyces sp. NPDC059909 | reverse complement strand
GAGCGGCTCGCACCGATGGCCGTGCACCCACCGGGACCGAGAGGTCACAACCCTACTCGTGAGGGCTGCAGAAGGGATGGTCCTCTAATGAGCACGGTGGGACGGAGCGCCGGGCGGGACGCCGAACTGCACACGCTGACGGGCGCATACGCCCTGCATGCGCTCGGCGACCGCGAACGCGTGCGGTTCGAGCGGCACCTCGACGCCTGCGCGGCGTGCGCCCAGGAGGTACGGGAGCTCAGCGCGACGGCGGTACGGCTGGGACTCGCCGCCACCGAGAATCCGCCGCCCGCGATGAAGACGCAGGTGATGGCGCGGATCGCGACAGTGCGTCAGGAACCGCCGCTGGTCGGCCCGTCGACCGCCGAGACCGGCGGCGCCCCGCCGCGGATCCGCAGCGTCCGGCCGGGCGGCAGACGGAGGCTCGCCCGCTTCGTGCTCGCGGCGTGCCTGGCGGCCGTGGCCGCCTCCGGGGGTGTCGCGGTCTGGCAGCAGCGCGCCGCCGAGGAGGCCCGCACCGAGGCACGCCAGGCACAGCGCCAGGCCGAGGCGCTGGCCCAGGTGCTGACGGCGCCCGACGTACGGACCAGCACCGGGGTGCTCGGCGACGGCGGAGCGACCGGCACCGTGGCCGTGTCCCGCGAGCGTGACCGGGCCGTGTTCCTGGCGTCCGGGCTGCCACGGCCGGGCGCCGGCAAGGTGTACCAGCTCTGGTTCGCCGACGGCGGGACCATGCGCCCCGCCGGGCTGCTGGATTCTTCGGGATCGCCGGAAGCGCTGCTCATGGACGGACCGGTGGGCGGGGCGACGGGGCTGGGCGTCACGGTGGAGCCGGCGGGCGGCTCGCCCGCGCCGACGTCCGAGCCGCTCGCGGTGCTCGACTTCCCCGCGGTGTAGTCGACGCCGTGCAGTGCGCTCCATCCCTGCGGCAGCGCAGTGCACCGCGCTGTACGCGCGGTGGGGGGCGGGGCCGTGAGGAGATCGGCCCCGCCCCGACACGGCCGTGACACGCGGCCGAAACAGCCCGTCCCTAATTTCTGTCGCCCGACAGGAACGAGCGACAGGGGCTGCCATGACCGTGACCGCACCCACCTCCACCCCGAACTCCGCCCCCACACCCGACGAGTCCGAACTCGCCGGCTTCGGCTACCAGCAGGAACTGCGGCGGCGAATGGGCCGGTACGCGTCCTTCGCCGCCGGCTTCTCCTTCATCTCCGTACTGACGACGGTCTTCCAGTTCTTCGCGCTGGGCTACTCCTTCGGCGGACCGGCCTTCTTCTGGACCTGGCCGGTCGTCCTCGTCGGCCAGCTCCTGGTCGCCGCCTGCTTCGCCGAACTCGCCGCCCGCTACCCGCTCGCCGGCGCCGTCTACCAGTGGGCGACGCGCCTGAGCACACCCGCCTTCGGCTGGTACGCGGGCTGGCTCATGGTGATCGGACGGGTGGTCGTGGTGGGCGCGGCGGCCCTCGCGCTGCAGGCCGTGCTGCCCGCGATCTGGCCCGGCTTCCAGCTCATCGGCGGCGATCCCTCACCGACCTCGGCGAGCGGCGCCGCCAACGCGGCCCTGCTCGGCCTGATCCTGCTGACCCTCACGACCGTCGTGAACGTCCTCGACAACCGGGTCCTGACCGCCGTCAACACCATCGGCGTCACCGCCGAGATCGTCGGCGTCGCACTCATCGTGACCCTGCTCCTCACCCACGCCGACCGCGACCCCGGGATCGTCCTGCACACGGGCGACGCGGGCGGGGCGATCGGCGCGCTGCTGATCGGCTCGTTCACGGCGGCGTACGTCCTCATCGGCTTCGAGAGCGCGAGCGAGATGAGCGAGGAGACGGTCAACCCCCGGCGCACCGCGCCCCGCACGACCTTCTCCGCGCTCACCACCTCCGGTGTCTGCGGCGGGCTCCTGCTCCTGGGCGGCCTGCTCGCCGCGCCGAGCCTGACCGACGGACGGCTGGCGACCGAGGGCCTCTCGTACGTCCTCACCAGCACCCTCGGCGACGGCCTCGGAAAGGTGCTCCTGGCGGACGTCGTCGTCGCGATCTGCGCCGCGACGCTCGCGATCCAGACCTCGGCGACGCGCATGCTCTACTCCATGGCCCGCGACCGCCAACTCCCCCTGTCCGGCACCCTGTCCAAGGTCCCCGCCCGCACCGGCATGCCCGCCACGGCGGCCGTCACGGTCGGCGTCCTCGCGGCGCTGCTCCTGCTCCTCAATTTCCTCTCCCCCGAGGCTCTCCTGGCCATCGGCACCACCTGCATCGTCATGGTGTACCTGGCCTACGCGATGGTCACCGGCCCGATGCTGGTACGCCGCCTGCGCGGCCAGTGGGGCACCCCGCACCCGGACGACCGCGACGAGAAGGGCGACCCGCTCTTCACCCTCGGCCGCTGGGGCCTGCCGATCAATGCGCTTGCGCTGGTGTACGGGATCGCCATGACCCTGAACCTCGCCTGGCCCCGCGCCGAGGTCTACGACCCGTCGGGGGGCCACTGGTACTTCCAGTGGTTCACGCTGCTGTTCGTGGGCGGCTCACTGGTCGCGGGGGCGACGTACCGGGCGCTGCGGGGACGCCTACGCTGACCGGATGCGTACGCACACGACGGGCCGAACGGACCGGGTCATCGGCGCGGTGGTCGGCTCCGCCGTCGGCGACGCGCTCGGCGCACCGTTCGAGTTCGGGCTCGCGGGCGTCTACGCGGCCCGCTTCCCCGACGGCGCCGGGGAGATGTGCGGAGGCGGCGGCTGGAACCCGGGCGAGGCCACCGACGACACCCAGATGGCCGTCCTCGTCGGCGAATCCCTGCTGGAACGGGGCGGACTCGACCCCGAGGACATGTTCGACCGCTTCCGGCGCTGGGCGGCGGGCGAGCCGAAGGACATCGGCCTCCAGACGGAGCAGGTGCTCGGCAGCGGCGACCCGTGGGATCTCGCCGCGGCCCTGCACTTCCAGGTCAACGGCCGTGCGGCGGGCAACGGTTCACTGATGCGGGCGGCGACGTCCGCGGTGTACTTCGCCCGTGACGGACGCACCGGCACGATGGCCGCCGCCCGCCGGATCGCGGCCCTCACCCATGGCGACCGGGCCGCGTGGGAGGGCACGGCGGTGCTTCACGAGCTGATCCGGGTCGCGCTCGATGGGGGTAAACCGGTCGGTGCGGTGCCGGACGCACTGTCCGAGGTGCACGAGGACCACCGGGGGCGCTGGGCCACGGTGCCGGCGCCCGGATGGCACCCGGACGAGGCGACCGAGTTCAACGGCGCGGTGTGGCCGTGCCTGGGGTCGGCGCTGTGGGCCGTGCGGACGACGACGGCGTTCGAGGATGCGCTGGGCGCCGCGATCGATCTGGGCGGCGACACGGACACGGTCCCGGCGGTCACGGGCGCGCTGGCGGGCGCGGTGTACGGCGCGTCCGCGATTCCGCTGCGCTGGACGGAGCCGCTGTACGTGCCGCTCCCCGGGTACGGTGCCCGTGTCCTGCGCACCCAGGACCTGGCGGCCCTGGCGACCGCGCTGGCCCAATAGCGCGCGGTGCCGTGGCGGTGGCCTGTGTGCCCGTACCGGTGCCGTGGCGGTGGCCGGTGTGCCCGTACCGGTGCCGTGGCGGTGGCCGGTGTGCCCGTACCGGTACCGCCCGAGGCGCCGGGCCGGCGGGGGCGCCGGCCCCGCTAAACCCCGGCGATGCGCAGCGCCGCGTCCGCCGTCGCCGACGCGAACGACGTCACCGCCCGTTCCGGGTCCGACCGGTGCACCAGGATCACGCCCTCGATGAGCCCGAAGACCAGATCCGTCCGCAGCGCGAGCTCACCCTTGTCGAGCGCGCGCCCCGGCCCCGTCGCCGCCAGGAGCTGCCCGTACGCGTCCTTCAGGTCCGCCCGCACCCGATGGAACCCGGCGAAACGTTCCGCCCGAACCTCGGGCAGCAGATACAGCGCGCCCAGATTGTGCGGCCCCGAGCACAGCAGCTCCACGTCGGAGCGGCACAGCTCCCACAGCCGCTCCTCCGCCTCCCGCTCGTCGTCCGCGAGGAGCCGGCGCGCCAGGGCCAGAGACGGCGTGACCGTCGATTCGAGGAGTTCGGCGAGGAGGTCCTCCTTGCCGCCGAAGTAGTGGTACATCGTGGCCTGCCGCATCCCGGCACGCTCGGCCACGGCCCGGGTCGTCGTCGCCGCGTACCCCCGCGTCGTGAACAGCTCCGCCGCGGCCTCGAGCAGTTCCTCTCGCGCGGACAGCCCGCTGTCCGGCCGCTGCTCGGCGCGCGGCCGCCCGACTTTCCGTCCCGTGGTACCCATGAGGCCGATCGTCGCACACACCGCCCGCCCCCCGGATCTTGGTGAGGCTTCGGTAACGCTCCCGCAATGGCCGGGCAACGGCCCGGAAGTCACGGCGCCCTAATTTCTGTCACCCGACAGAAAAGAGTCCGAGCCGGAGGTGCGCCACCATGGCGACTGCGACGACGTACGGGTCCCGGGACCACGCCCGCGCCCAGGAGGGCACCCACGCCGAGGCCATGCCCGTGGTGCCCGCCACGGACTGGCCCGCCCCGCCCTGCGCCGCCGGGCACCTCGTCTGGGCGGAAACCGTGGCGGGCGGCAACTACACCCATCGCCTCCTGGCCCGCGGCACCGAGCTGCGTCTCACCGATCTCCGGGGCGACGCCTGCGCGCACGTCGTGCTCTACGCGGACGGCCGCCCGCACGAGCGCCTCAACGCCGCCGACACGGTCAAGGTCCAGTGGAACGCGTACCTCACGAAGGGCCGGCTGCTCCTCTCCGGCCAGGGCCGCGTACTCGCCTCGCTCGTCGAGGACAGCGGCGGCCGGCACGACGCGCTCTGCGGCACCTCGACCCTCGCCCGGAACACCGCCCGCTACGGCGACGGCACCCCGCAGTCGCCGACCCCCGCCGGTCGCGAGCTCCTCAAGCTCGCGGCCCTCAAGAACGGCCTCGAGCCTCGCGATCTGCCGCCCTCCATCGGCTTCTTCCAGGGGGTGGAGGTCAGGGACGACGGTGCGCTCGACTTCACCGGTTCGGCGGGCCCGGGGGCGTCCGTGACCCTCCGCGCCGAGCAGGACCTGACCGTCCTGATCGCCAATGTCCCGCACCCGCTCGACCCGCGGCCGACGTACACCAGCACCCCGCTGGAGGTCCTGGCCTGGCGCGCCGCGCCGACCGTGCCGGGCGATCCGCTCTGGGACGCCACCCCGGAAGGCCGCCGGGCCTTCCTCAACACCGCCGAGTTCCTCGCCGCCAGGGGGCAGTCATGACCGTCGTACCCGCCCGTTCCGCCTGGTCGGCGGTCGTCCGCCGGGGCGAGCAGCTCACCATCACCGATCTGCACGGCAACCAGGCCGTCGACTTCCTCGTGTACGACGCGCACGACACCGCCGTCCGCTACAGCGCTCCGGACACCCTGCAGGCGCAGGGCGGCATCTTCCTCACGACGGGCAGCGTGCTGATGTCGAACGAGCACACCCCGCTGATGACGGTCACCGAGGACACCTGCGGCCGCCACGACACCCTCGGCGGCGCCTGCTCCAAGGAGTCCAACACCCTGCGCTACGGCCATCACACGTGGTCGCAGCACGCCTGCATGGACAACTTCCTCGCGGAGGGCGCCCGGCACGGGCTGACCGCACGGGACCTGGTGTCGAACATCAACTGGTACATGAACGTCCCCGTCGAGAAGGACGGGACGCTCGGCATCGTCGACGGAATCTCCGCCCCCGGGCTGCGCGTCACCCTGCGCGCCGAGACGGACGTCCTGGTCCTCGTCTCCAACTGCCCGCAGATCAACAACCCCTGCAACGGCTTCGAGCCGACGGCGGTGGAGATGACCATCGGGGCTGCGGCATGACCTTCGACACGCTCCTCGTCGCCAACAGGGGCGAGATCGCCGTCCGCATCATCCGTACGGCCCGGCGCCTCGGGCTCCGTACCGTCGCCGTCTTCTCCGACCCCGACCGCTCCGCACCCCACGTCCGGCTCGCGGACGAGGCGGTCCGCCTCGGGCCCGCGCCCGCGAAGGAGTCGTACCTCGACACCGAGTTGGTGCTGAAGGCCGCCAAGGACACGGGCGCCGGGGCGATCCACCCCGGCTACGGGTTCCTGTCCGAGGACGCCGCCTTCGCCCGTCGCTGCGAGGACGCAGGGCTGGTCTTCGTCGGACCCACCCCCGCCCAGCTGGAGCTCTTCGGCGCCAAGCACACGGCCCGCGCGGCGGCCGAGGCCGCGGGCGTCCCGCTGGCCCCCGGCACCGGTCTGCTGCCCGGCCTCGCCGAGGCCGTCGCCGCCGCGGAGCACATCGGCTACCCGGTCATGCT
Organism: Streptomyces sp. NPDC059909; assembly: GCF_042730885.1. Lineage (NCBI taxonomy): Bacteria > Bacillati > Actinomycetota > Actinomycetes > Kitasatosporales > Streptomycetaceae > Streptomyces > Streptomyces sp. NPDC059909. Next base: position 157,741 of record NZ_JBHWKX010000006.1, on the reverse strand, counting down.
CAAGGCGACGGGCGGCGGTGGCGGCATAGGCATGCAGGCCGTGCGCGACCCGGCCGGACTCGCCGACGCCTGGGAGCGGGTACAGAGGACCGCCGAGGCGTCCTTCTCCTCGGCCGGGGTCTTCCTGGAGCGGCTCGTCGAGCACGCGCGCCATGTGGAGGTGCAGGTCTTCGGCGACGGCCTCGGGAAGGTCGTGACGTTCGGCGACCGCGACTGCTCGCTCCAGCGCCGCAACCAGAAGGTGGTCGAGGAGGCCCCGGCACCCGGCCTGCCGGACCACGTCCGTGCACGACTGGCCGCATCTGCCCGGCAGTTGTGCGCGGGCGTCGGCTACCGCTCCGCCGGGACCGTCGAGTACGTGTACGACGCGGCGCGTGAGGAGGCGTACTTCCTGGAGGTCAACACCCGGCTCCAGGTGGAGCATCCGGTCACCGAGGAGATCTACGGCGTCGACCTGGTGGAGTGGATGCTGCGGCTCGCGCAGGGCGACACGGGTGTCGTACGGGAGCCGGGCGCGCCGCGCGGCCACGCCGTCGAGGCCCGGGTGTACGCCGAGGACCCGTCCCGGGGGCACCGGCCGAGCGCCGGGCTGCTGACCCGGGTCGCCTTCCCCGACGACGTACGCGTGGACGGCTGGGTGGCGACGGGTACGGAGGTGACCACGGCGTACGACCCGATGCTGGCGAAGGTCGTCGCGCACGGGCGCGACCGCGCCGAGGCGCTCGCGCGGCTCGGCCGGGCGCTCGCCGCGACCCGCGTCGACGGCATCGAGACCAATCTGGGGCTCGTGCGGGCGGCACTCGCCGACCCGGCCGTACGGGAGGCCGGCCACTCCACGGCGACCCTCGCGAACGTCACCGACCCGACGCCGCGGATCGAGGTCCGCGCCGGGGGCACGCTCACCACCGTCCAGGACTGGCCGGGCCGCACCGGCTACTGGGAGGTCGGGGTGCCGCCGTCGGGCCCCATGGACGATGTGTCCTTCCGCCTCGGCAATCGTGCGCTGGGCAACGCCGAGGGCGCCCCGGGCCTGGAGTGCACCCTGCAGGGGCCGACCCTGCGCTTCAGCCACGCCACCACGGTGTGTGTGACGGGCGCACCGGCTCCGGTCACGGTCGACGGCGAACCGGCGGCGCAGTGGGAGCCGTTCACGGTCCCGGCCGGAGCCACGCTCACCATCGGGGCGCCGGCCGCGCACGGTCTGCGCACGTATCTGCTGGTCGCGGGCGGCGGGCTGGACGTCCCGGGCTTCCTGGGCAGTGCGGCGACCTTCACGCTGGGCCGCTTCGGCGGGCACGGTGGGCGGGCCCTGGTCACGGGCGATGTGCTGCACGGCGGCACGCGGACGGACGCGACGCACCCGGTCCCGGAGGACGAACGGCCGGTGTGCACCTCGGAGTGGGAGATCGGCGCGGTCGAAGGGCCCCATGCCGCACCGGAGTTCTTCACCGAGGAGGACATCCGGGACTTCTACGCGGCCGACTGGAAGGTCCACTTCAACTCCGCGCGCACGGGGGTGCGCCTGGTCGGACCGAAGCCGCGCTGGGCGCGTACCGACGGCGGCGAGGCCGGCCTCCATCCGTCGAACATCCACGACACGCCGTACTCGGTCGGTGCCGTCGACTTCACCGGTGACATGCCCGTGCTGCTCGGCCCGGACGGGCCCTCGCTCGGTGGCTTCGTCTGCCCGGCGACGGTCCTGACGCGTGAGCGCTGGAAGCTCGGGCAGCTGCGGCCGGACGACCGGGTGCGGTTCGTCCCCGTGACCGTGGACGGGGCCCCGCGCGCGGAGATCGTGGACGGCGGGGTGCTGGCACGGCGTGACGACGTCACGTACCGCCGGAGCGGCGACGACAATCTGCTGGTCGAGTTCGGGCCGATGCAGCTGGACCTGGCCCTGCGGCTGCGGGTGCACGCGCTAGCCGAGGCGCTGCGGGCCGAGCGCCTGGAAGGTGTCTCGGACCTGACGCCGGGCATCCGCTCGCTCCAGATCAAGCTGGACCCGGCCGTGCTGTCCCTGGACCGGGCGCTTGCGGACGTGCGGCGGATCGAGGAGCGACTGCCGCCGGCCGACTCGCTCGTGATCCCCTCGCGTACGGTCCATCTCCCGCTGTCCTGGGACGATCCGGCGACCCGGGAGGCCATCGCCCGCTACATGGCGGGGGTGCGGCACGACGCTCCCTGGTGCCCGTGGAACATCGAGTTCATCCGCCGGATCAACGGCCTGGCGTCGGTGGACGACGTGTACGGGACCGTCTTCGACGCGGAGTATCTGGTGCTCGGGCTCGGGGACGTCTATCTCGGCGCACCGGTCGCGACCCCGCTGGATCCGCGCCACCGCCTGGTGACGACGAAGTACAACCCGGCGAGGACGTGGACGGCGGAGAACTCCGTCGGCATCGGCGGCGCCTACCTGTGCGTGTACGGGATGGAGGGTCCGGGCGGCTATCAGTTCGTGGGCCGTACGACGCAGGTGTGGTCGCCGTGGTCCGGGCCGCGGCCGTGGTTGCTGCGGCACTTCGACCGCATCAGGTGGTACCCGGTGGGCGCGGACGAACTGCTGGAACTGCGCGCCGACATGGCCGCCGGCCGCTTCACGCCGCGCATCGAGGAGGGCACCTTCTCTCTGGCCGATCACCGGCGGTTCCTGGCCGAGCACGAGGACTCGATCGCGGACTTCCGCGCGCGGCAGGCGGCGGCGTTCGCGGCGGAGCGGGATGCGTGGGAGGCGGCGGGCGAGTTCGCCCGGGCCGAGGCGGCCTCGGCGCCGGTGGCGCCGCCGGCGGAGCTGACCGTTCCGCCGGGCGGCCAGGTGGTGGAGGCGGAGTTCGCGGCCTCGGTCTGGCAGGTGAACGTCTCCGCGGGTGACGCGGTCCGTGCCGGAGAGCCGCTGCTGGCGCTGGAGGCGATGAAGATGGAGTCCCGCGTTCCGGCACCACGCGACGCGACGGTCACCGAGGTCCTGGTCACCCCGGGCACCCAGGTCACTCCTGGCACGCCCCTGCTGATCCTTGCCCCGCGCGGCTGACACCGCTGTTGTGTGGTTTGTGGGCAGTCGTCCCCCAGGGCGGGACGGTTGGGCGCAAACCACCCACCGGCACGCGGACGACAACGCGCCGCCACGGCCCCACCCGCACCCCGAGGAGACCCGCACCATGCCCCACCCCGCACTCCCCCGCGTCCGCGCCGCCTACGCCCGCATCACGAAGGCCGCCCGCCCGGACCTCTGGATCACCCTGCGCCCGCAGGCCGACGCCGAGGCGGATGCCCGGGACGTCGACGCCCGGTGCGCCGCCGGCGAACGCCTGCCGCTCGCCGGAACCGTCGTCGCGGTCAAGGGCAACATCGACGTCGCCGGGCTCCCGACCACCGCGGGCTGCCCCTCGTACGCCTACGAGCCCGGCCACGACGCCCCCGCGGTCGCCCGGCTGAAGGCGGCAGGCGCCGTCGTCCTCGGCACCACCAACATGGACCAGTTCGCCACCGGGCTGGTCGGCACCCGCTCACCGTACGGCGCCGTCCGCAGCGCCCTCGACCCCGAACGCGTCGCCGGCGGCTCCAGTTCCGGCTCGGCTGTCGCGGTCGCGCTGGGGATCGCCGACTTCGCCCTGGGCACGGACACCGCGGGCTCCGGCCGGGTGCCCGCCGCGTTCAACGGCATCGTGGGGCTGAAACCCACCCACGGACTCGTCCCGACGGACGGCGTGGTTCCGGCCTGCGCGAGCCTGGACTGCGTCAGTGTCTTCGCCCGTACGCTCCCGGAGGCGCGGCTCGCCCTGGGCGTGCTGGCGCGCGGCGGACCCCCGGTGGCCGCCCCGGCCCGGCTCCCCGGCCCATGGCGGGTCGCGGTCCCGTCCACCGCACAGCTCGGCGAGCTGGACGACGGCTGGGCCGAGGCGTACGAGGCGGCCGCGGCCCGGCTCGAGGCGGCGGGGGCGGAGCTGCGACCGGTCGATCTCTCACCGTTCACGGAGGCGGCGGCGATGCTGTACGAGGGCGCGTTCGTGGCGGAGCGGTACACCGCGGTGGGTTCCTTCGTCGACAAGGGGACCCCGGATCTCGATCCGACCGTGGCCGGGATCATCCGTCGCGCCCGCGACGTCCCCGCCCACCGGCTCTTCGCCGACCGGGCCCGTCTCGAAGCCCTGCGCTCGGCCGCCCTGGCCGGTCTCGGCGACGCGGACGCGCTGCTGCTGCCGACCACACCCGGTCATCCGACCCTTGCCGAGGTGGCCGCCGACCCCTTGGGCAGCAACGCCCGCCTCGGGCGGTACACCAACTCCACCAATCTCTTCGGTCTGGCGGCCGTCGCCGTACCCGCGGGCGAGGTGAACGGGCGTCCCTTCGGCGCGATGCTGGTCGGTCCGGCCGGCACGGACGACACCCTGGCCACGCTCGCCGGGCTGCTCCCCCCGCCCGTACACCTGGCGGTGGTGGGCGCGCACCTGACGGGCCAGCCCCTCAACCCCCAACTGCTCGCGCTCGGCGCCCGTTTGCTCCGTACGAACACGACCGCACCCCGCTATCGCCTGTACGCGCTGCGCACCGACCCACCCAAGCCCGGCCTCGTGCACGTCCCCGAGGGCGGGGCGGCGGTCGAGGCCGAGGTCTGGGAGCTTCCCGCGGAGGGCCTCGGCCGCCTCGTCGCCGCGCTTCCCCGCCCGATGACGATCGGCCGCGTCATCCTGGCCGACGACACCGCCGTGGCCGGATTCCTCTGTGAGCCCGAAGCCGTCGACGGTGCCGAGGACATCACGGACCACGGCGCCTGGCGCGCGTATCTGAACGGCTGACGTGCGTGTACGGCCGACGGAGCAGCAGCACGAAGGGCCCTGCACCGACCTGGTGCAGGGCCCTTCGCGACCGCTTTCCGCGTCCGCCGTGCGTTGTCCGCTCTCCGTTATCCGCTCTCCGTTATCCGCTCTCCGTTATCCGTTATCCGTTATCCGTTATCCGTTATCCGACCGAGCTGTACGCCACGACACCACGCAGCAGGGCGTCGACCGCCTTGCGGGCGGTGCGCGTCACCGTCGTGCCCTCGCCGCCGTCGCCCGGGGCCGCCGCGATCTGGCCGAGGACGTCGATGACCTGCTTGCACCAGCGCACGAAGTCGCCCGCGGGCATCTCCGCCTCGCGCAGCACCTCGTCCAGGCCCTTGCCGGAAGCCCACTCGTACGCGGCCCAGGCGAAGCCGAGATCGGGCTCGCGCTGACCGACGCCCTCCGCCTGGTTGATCTTGAACTCTTCCTCGAGCGCGTCCAGCCGGCCCCAGATCCGCACCATCTCGCCCAGCGCGGCCTTGGCCTTCCCCGACGGCAGCTTCGGCGCCACCGCGTCGTCGGCCTGGCGGGCCTCGTACACCAACGCCGAGACGCACGCGGCCAGTTCGGCCGGGTTCAGGCCCTCCCAGACCCGCTCGCGCAGGCACTCGCTCGCCAGCAGGTCCAGCTCGCCGTACAGCCGTGCCAGCCGCTTGCCGTGCGTCGTGACCTCGTTGCCCCGGAGGTAGTCCATCTCCGTCAGCAGGCCGACGATACGGTCGAAGGTCCGGGCGATCGTGTTCGTACGGCCCTCGATACGGCGCTCCAGCTGGCGGGTGTCCCGCTGCAGGCGGTGGTAGCGCTCGGCCCAGCGCGCGTGGTCCTCGCGCTCGTCGCACCCATGGCAGGGATGGGCGCGAATGTCCTTGCGCAGGCGGGCGATCTCACGGTCGTCCGCCGCCTCGGACCTCGGCTTGCGGCCGCGCTCGGGCACGATGTGCCCGGCCTTCGTGCGCAGCGCGGACGCCAGGTCCCGCCGCGACTGCGGCGAGCGCGGGTTGAACGACTTGGGGATCCGCATGCGCTCGAGCGCCTCGACGGGCACCGGGAAGTCCATCGACGCGAGCCGCTTGACCTGCCGCTCGGCGGTCAGCACGAGCGGCCGCGGCCCGTCGTAGTACTCGAAGCCGCCACGATGGCCGTTGGCACGACCGGCCGGCAGCCCCGGATCCAGCACCAGTGCGAGGCCCGCGTACTTGCCCGTCGGGACATGGATGACATCGCCCGGCTTGAGCTTCTCCAGCGAGCCCGCGGCGGCCGCCCTGCGCTGCGCCGCGCCCTGCTTGGCCAGCTCGGTCTCGCGGTCCGAGAGCTCGCGCCGGAGCCGCGCGTACTCCTCGAAGTCGCCGAGGTGGCAGGTCATGCCCTCCCGGTAGCCCTCGAGGCCCTCCTCGTTCCGCTGCACCTGGCGCGATATGCCGACGACCGACTTGTCCGCCTGGAACTGTGCGAAGGACGTCTCCAGCAGCTCGCGCGAGCGGTGCCGGCCGAACTGCTGCACCAGGTTCACGGCCATGTTGTACGACGGCTTGAAGCTGGAACGCAGCGGATACGTGCGCGTACCGGCCAGGCCCGCGAGGGCGCCCGGGTCCATTGCGCGCTGCCAGAGCACCACCGCGTGGCCCTCGACGTCGATTCCCCGGCGGCCGGCCCGGCCCGTCAACTGGGTGTACTCGCCGGGGGTGATGTCGGCGTGCTGCTCGCCGTTCCACTTGACGAGCTTCTCCAGCACCACCGACCTGGCGGGCATGTTGATGCCGAGGGCAAGCGTCTCGGTCGCGAAGACGGCCTTGACCAGGCCCCGGACGAAGAGCTCTTCGACAACTTCCTTGAAGGTGGGGAGCATTCCGGCGTGGTGCGCGGCTATCCCCCTCTCCAGGCCCTCCAGCCACTCGTAGTAGCCGAGCACATGGAGGTCCTCGCCGGGGATGGAGGCCGTGCGCTCCTCGACGATCTCGCGCACCTTCTGGCGCGCCTCCTCGTCATTGAGCCTCAGTCCCGCGTACAGGCACTGCTGGACGGCGGCCTCGCAGGCTGCGCGGCTGAAGATGAACGTGATCGCGGGCAGCAGGCCCTCGGCGTCGAGCCGCTCGATGACCTCGGGCCGCGAGGGCGTCCAGATCCTGCTGCGCTGACGGCGCTCGCGCTCGCGGTCGGCCTCGCGGACCATCTTGCCGCGCCGGCGTTCCCGCGGGTTGTACGTCCGCGAGTTCTCCATGCGGGCCATGCGGACCAGGTCGGGGTTGACCTCACGCCGCGCGGCGCCGCGGCCGCCGTGGTCGGTCTCCTCCTCGAAGAGGTCGTACATCCGCCGCCCGGCGAGCACGTGCTGCCACAGCGGCACGGGGCGGGACTCGGAGACGATCACTTCGGTGTCGCCGCGGACCGTGTCCAGCCAGTCACCGAACTCCTCGGCGTTGGACACGGTGGCCGAGAGCGACACGAGGGTCACGGAGTCGGGAAGGTGAATGATCACTTCTTCCCAGACGGCGCCGCGGAAGCGGTCCGAGAGGTAGTGCACCTCGTCCATCACGACATAGCCGAGACCGCGCAGCGACTGGGAGCCCGCGTACAGCATGTTGCGCAGGACCTCGGTGGTCATGACGATCACCGGCGCCTCGGAGTTGACGCTGTTGTCCCCGGTGAGCAGCCCGACCTTCTCCGGTCCGTACCGCCGCACCAGGTCCGAGTACTTCTGGTTGGACAGCGCCTTGATGGGCGTCGTGTAGAAACACTTGCGCCCTTGAGCCAGTGCGAGGTGCACGGCGAACTCGCCCACGATGGTCTTGCCCGACCCGGTGGGCGCCGCGACGAGCACACCCTTGCCGGCCTCAAGGGCCTGGCAGGCCTCGATCTGGAACGGGTCCAGTTCGAACTCGTACAGCTCGCGGAAAGGAGCGAGTGCGGTGGCCTGCTCGGCGGCGCGGATCCGAGCAGCTGCGTATCGCTCAGCTGGTGAGAGGTCCTCTGTCATCTTGTTGTCGAGACTACCTGGCGCCACTGACAGTGGGCGCGATCTTTAATCGACGATGAATCAACCGTGGTGAGCGCCCACATACAAGGTGGCCGGGTACACGCTCTGCGCGCACCCGGCCACGTCCTGTACCCGTACTGTCAAGCGGTCAGGTGACGTCGTCGTACCCGTTGATCCGGTCCCGGTCGGAGCCGCTCGCCTGCTCGGGCAGGGCGCGGGCGGCGGGGACGGGCTCGATCTCGCCGACGGGGGCCGGGGTGAGGTCCAGGTCGGAGGCCTCGTCGTCGCTGAGCTCCGCGTCCGGGTTCCTGCGTCGGCGGCGTGCGTCGTTCACGAAGGAGAAGCCCACGGCGACGAAGTACAGGACGGCGAGCGGTCCGGCCAGCAGCAGCATGGAGATCGGTTCGCCGCCCGGGGTCGCGATGGCCGCGAAGGCGGTGAGCCCGATGATCATTCCGCGCCACCAGCCGAGCATGCGCCTGCCGCTGAGGACCCCGGTCAGGTTGAGCAGGATGAGCAGGAGCGGCAGTTCGAATGCGGCACCGAAGACGATCACCATGCGGGTGATCAGGTCCAGGTAGTCGTCGAGCGGCAGCAGGTTCTTCGCGCCCTCCGGCGTGAAGCCGAGCATGATCTCCGCGGTCTGCGGCAGGATCGAGTACGCGAGATAGGCGCCGCCCAGGAAGAGCGGGACTCCTGCCGCCACGAAGCTCAGCGCATAGCGCTTCTCGTGGTTGTGGAGTCCGGGAGCGACGAAGGACCAGAGCTGGTACAGCCAGATCGGAGTGGCTGCCAGCACACCCGTCATCAGCGCGACCTTGAGCGCAATGGTGAACGGGGACAGGAGCCCCTGGGTGGTCATCTCCGCACAGGGCTTGCCGTTGCGCATCGTCTCCGCGCCGTCCGCGCAGCCGACCGACTCGAGGATCGGCCGCATCAGGAACTCGAAGATCTCCTTCTGGAAGAAGGCCGCGACGATCGTCACCACGACGATCGCCAGGACCGACTTCATCAGCCGGTTGCGCAGCTCACGCAGGTGCTCTCCGAGGGGCATCCGCCCTTCGGCGTCCTTTTGCTGCTTGCGGGCAGACTTGAGCAACCCACTTCCTCGTCTCGTGCGAAAACCGTCGGGGAATCAGGTCAGCTCTGCGTCGTGTGGTTCGGCTCGGAGACCGGACGGCTGCTCCGCACATCGCCCGGAGCGGCCTGGATGGTCCGGGGCGACTCCTGCTGCTGGGCAGTCTGGTCCGTGGTGGCCGTCGGCGCCGCCTCGTCGTCCTTCTTCATCGCCTTGGCCTCGCTCTTGAGGATGCGAGCCGACTTGCCGAGCGAACGAGCCATGTCAGGGAGCTTCTTGGCACCGAACAGCAACAGGATGACCACGACGATCAGAAGGATCTCAAGGGGCTTCAGATTGCCGATCATGTGCGACTTCCTTCTCACTGAGGCGGCTGAGGGGCGGGGCTGCCCGTCGGACAGTCGTCCGATCACCACGTTGTCAGCGATCGTAACCCGCCGGAGTAAACGCAGGGCAATGCCTGTGCATACTCCCACTTGCAACCCACACGTGCGTGCGGTCCACCACGGGCAGCGTACCTCCCAGGCCCGATCGGCAGGAGACCCGCACCTCTACCGCAAGGCTTCGCCGGTCCGCGCCAGCCTCGTCGCCGACCGCTCCAGCTCCTCCGCCGCGTCGTTGATCAGCTCTGCGGTCCGGGACACCTGCCGGCCCAGGCGCTGGGCCTCCAGGAAGACGCGGATGCCGAGGACGCCGAGGACGGCGATCCCGAGGAATCCGAGGGCGATGGCGAGCATGGGCCAGAACATGGTGCAGAGCCTAGAGGTCGGAGAGAGCCCGGAGGGGCATTCAGAGGGTGGAGTGGAGGCGCAGCGTCCGCACTCCGCCGCCGGTGAGGAGTTCCACGATCCGCTCCCCCGCCGGCTTGCGCACCGCCGCTCCGCACTCGGGGCAGGTGAAGGAGTAGAAGGTGGTCCGCCGGCTCGCGCCGATGGCCAGCCGCAGCGCGCCCGCCGAGAGCTCGAAGCGGGCGCGGCAGTCGGGGCAGGCGGCCTTGAAGAGGACCGGGACCTTGGGCGTCGAGATTCCGGGCATCACGGACATATCCCTCTTATCTCCAAATCGGTCGCGGTCGTCAGTCCTGGGCGTCGTACGCGGCCAGTGCCTCACGCGCCGCCCGCCGGGCGCTGTCCGCGAGGTCCTGCGGGGAGACGATCCGGCCGTCCCGCCCGAGCCGCAGCGCGAGCCGCCGCAGCGACGTCGGATCGGGGGTGCGCAGGGTGATCCGCAGACCGCCCTCGGGCAGCTCCTCCGCGCTGTCGTGCGGGTAGTACTCGGCGACCCAGCGGCCGCCGGGCCCGACCTCGACCACGACCTCGGGGTCGTCGGCCGACGGCTGGACCAGCCCCTCGGACAGATCACGCAGCTCGATCTCGGGCGGCGCGGACGGCTCGTCCAGGAGCCGGATCTCGGCGACCCGGTCGAGGCGGAAGGTCCGGCGCGCCTCGGAGAGGTAGCACCAGGCCTCCATGTACGTGTGTCCGACGGCGAAGAGCCGGATCGGGTCCACCTCGCGTTCGGTGAGCTCGTCGCGGGCCGGGGAGTAGTAGCGCAGCCACAGTCTGCGACGCTCGGAGATCGCCCGGTCGACCTCGGCGAAGACGCCGCCCTCGGACTCGAACGTCACCGAGAGCCGGGAGCTGGCGCCCGCGGCCTCTCCGGCCGCCGCCTCCAGCTTGGCGGTGGCCCGCAGGAGCGCCTCGCGGTCGCCCTCGCGCAGACCGGGCAGGGTGGCGACGGCCCGCGCGGCGACCAGCAGCGCGGTCGCCTCGTCGGCGGCGAGCCGCAACGGCTCGGCGACGTCGTCCGGGTTGTGCCACCAGATCCGGTCGCCGTCCGTGTCGATGTCCAGCAGATCGCCGCCGCGGAAGCTGGTCCCGCACATGGGCAGCACGTCGAGGTCGGAGATCAGCTCGTCCTCGGTGATCCCGAAGGCCCGGGCGACGTCCCCGACGCGAGCGCCCGGGCGCTCGCGCAGATACGTCACCAGCGAGAGCATCCGCCGGGTCTGGTCAATGGCGTTCGCGGCCATGGTCGTCCGAGTCCCCCTCAGCCCTTGGCCACGGCACGCAGCCGGTCCACGACATCCGCCCGCAGATCCGCGGGCTCCAGTACGACGACGTCCGGGCCGAACTCGACGAGCCAGGCGTCCAGTCCGTGCCCGTACGGAATCTCCAGCTCGTCCCAGCCGTCGCCCAGTGCCCGTACGGAGGTGGCGCGGGCGCGCAGCGGATACCCGGCCTCGGCCCGCAGCCTGATCAGCGCGGAACGGGTCGCGGTCTCCCCCGCCCAGCTCTCGACGGTCTCGCGCACGGTGACGACATCGGGCACGGGCGCGGTGAAGGAGCCGGCACGGGAGCGGACCCGTCCGGTGATCCGGGAGAGCCGGAAGACCCGCTCGGCACCGCGGTCGCGGTCGAAGCCCGCGAGGTACCAGTGGCCGCGCCAGCACTCGAGCGTCCAGGGCTCGACATGGCGGGTCTCGGGACGTACGGCATTGGACTTGCGGTAGTCGAAGACGACGGGCCGGCGGTCGCGGCAGGCGAGCATGAGCGGCTCGAAGGCGGCCTCGTGGACCGGGATGCGCGGCTCGAGGGCGCTGTGCTGGGCCGCGTCGTACGAGTCCTCGGCCTCGGGCATTCCGGCGGCACGCAGCTTCTGCAGCGCTCCACTTGCCGCTCCGGCGAGGCGGGCCTGCTGCCAGACCCTGGCGGCGAGGCCGAGTGCTGCGGCCTCCTCGGCGTCGAGGGTGATGGGCGGGAGGCGGTTGGAGTCGCGGCGGGCGAGGTAGCCGGTCTCACCCTCGAGGTTCTCCACGGTGGCGATGACCAGGCCGAGTTCGCGCAGATCGTCCTTGTCGCGCTCGAACATGCGGTTGAAGGACTCGTCGTTCCCCGCCTCCAGGTAGGCCTCGATGGAGCCGCGCAGCTCGCGCTTGCTGAGCGGCCGCCGCGTCCCGAGCAGACACAGCGCCAGATTCATCAGCCGCTCGGCCTTGGCAATGGCCATCGACGCCCTACCCGCCCTTCCTCGCAAGTCCTCTGATCGTCGAACCTACCGCTACGGAGCGTCGTGGCAAAAGCGTGGGGCCCCTTCCCTGGCCGGCGGGGGACCCCACGTTGCCGGTTTGGAACCCGTTGCTATCGGATCCCAACCAAGTCGCCAAACAAAATTAGCCTCTCCCCCCG
>NZ_JBHWKX010000006.1:128381-145671 GCF_042730885.1 Streptomyces sp. NPDC059909 | reverse complement strand
CCCTCCACGGGTGTTCGGGAAAAGGGTGGGGGGCCCTGGTGGGAACGGAAGGGTGCCCCACTGTGACCGGTTGGGAACCGGTTGCGATCAGATCGCGACCAGGTCGCAGACGAAGATCAGCGTCTCGCCCGGGGCGATACGGCCGCCGCCGGCGCCGCGGTCGCCGTACGCGAGGTGCGCGGGGATGGTCAGCTGGCGGCGCCCGCCGACCTTCATGCCCTGCACGCCCTGGTCCCAGCCCTTGATGACCTGGCCGGCGCCGAGCTGGAACTGCAGCGGAGTGCCGCGGTTCCAGGACGCGTCGAACTCCTCGCCGGTGGAGAAGGCCACGCCCACGTAGTGCACGGAGACGGTGTCGCCGGCCTTGGCCTCGGGGCCGTCGCCTTCCCAGATGTCCTTGATCTCCAGGTCGGCCGGCGGCTCGCCGCCCGGGAAGTCGATCTCGGGCTTCTCGATGCTCACTGCTGTGCTCCTCATACCGATGAACTTCGCAACCGGGACAGTCTTACATCTTTGCCAGGATGTCCACGGCGAAGACGAGCGTGGAGTTCTTGGGGATGCCCTGCTGCTCCTTGTCGCCGAAGGCCTGGTCCGGCGGGGCGACGATGAGGACGCGGCTGCCGATCTTCTTGCCGGTGATGCCGTCCTTGAGCCCCTTGAGCGTGAGCTGCGGCAGCGGGAAGGTCGCGGTCTTGCCCGTGTCGTACGTCGAGTCGAACTTCTTGCCGCCCGCCCACGTCAGGGCCACGTAGTTGACGGCGACGGTGTCCGTGTCCTTGACCGCTTCGCCCGTTCCCTCGATGACGTAGTTCGAGACGAGCTTCTTCGGCGGGTCGGTCTTGGGGACCGTGACGGTCGGGGCCTTGCCGTCGGTGTTGGTACCGACCTTGGGCAGGTCGATGTTGTCCTGGGCGACCGCGGTGCCCGTGGCGGACTTGGGGATCGTGGTGCTCTTCAGGATGTCCACGACGAAGACCAGGGTCGCGTTGGGCTTGATCTCACCCTGGCCCTGCGCCCCGTAGCCGAGGTCCGGCGGGATGACGAGCTCGACACGGCTGCCGACCTTCTTGCCCTCGAGGCCCTGGTCCCAGCCCTTGATGACCTGCCCGGCGCCCAGCGTCAGATCGAACGGCTGACCGCGGTCGAAACTGTTGTCGAACGGCTTGTCCGAGTCCCAGGCCTGGCCCAGATAGTTGACCTGGACGGCATCGCCGTTCTTCAGGACAGCGCCGTCACCCTCACTGAGAGTCTCGGACTTGAGCTCCTTCGGCGGGTCACCCTCACCCTTGGCGAGGGTCGGCTTCTCGCCGAACTTGGCACCCGCCGTGATCGCGGGGAACCCGTTCTTGGACGAGGTGGATTCGGAGCCATTGTCGTCGCCGCATGCCGCTGTGGAGAGCAGCAGCAGGGGGACGACGAGCAGGCCGGCAAGTCGGCGCACGTGTTCCTCAGATCTCAGACGGCACATCGGTCGCTCGACACTCTAGGGCGTGCCAAGGGCCCCGCACGAGAAACGTACGGGGCCCGAGTGACGTTCCCGGCCGGGGCCGGCCGCGATCCGGCGGCCGTATACCGGCTGCGTAGCGCCTACATACCGGCGATCAGCTTCTCCACGCGGTCGTCAACCGACCGGAAGGGGTCCTTGCACAACACGGTGCGCTGTGCCTGGTCGTTGAGCTTGAGGTGCACCCAGTCGACGGTGAAGTCGCGGCGCTGCTCCTGGGCGCGGCGGATGAAGTCGCCGCGCAGCCGTGCCCTGGTGGTCTGCGGGGGCACGGACTTGCCCTCGAAGATCTTCAGGTCGTTGCAGATCCGGGCCGCCTGGCCCTTCTTCTCCAGGAGGTAGTAGAGCCCTCGGCGGCGGTGGATGTCGTGGTAGGCGAGGTCTATCTGCGCGACCCGGGGGTGCGACATCGTCATGTTGTGCTTGGCCCGGTACCGCTCGATGAGCTTGTACTTCATCACCCAGTCGATCTCGGTGCCGATCCGGTCGAGGTCCTCCTGCTCGATCGCGTCGAGTGTGCGGCCCCACAGTTCGAGGACCTGTGCGACGGTGCCGGTGCGGATGCCGCGGCGGTCGACGAAGTCCACGGCCTTCTCGTAGTACTCGCGCTGGACCTCGAGCGCGGAGGCCTCGCGGCCGCTGGCCAGGCGCACCTTGCGCTGGCCCGTGATGTCGTGGCTGACCTCGCGGATCGCCCGGATGGGGTTCTCCAGCGTCAGGTCGCGCATCACCGTGCCCGCCTCGATCATGCGCAGCACGAGGTCGGTGGCACCGACCTTGAGCAGCATGGTCGTCTCGGACATGTTCGAATCGCCCACGATGACGTGCAGCCGGCGGTACCGCTCGGCGTCGGCGTGCGGCTCGTCGCGGGTGTTGATGATGGGACGGGAGCGGGTGGTGGCGGAACTGACGCCCTCCCAGATGTGCTCGGCGCGCTGGCTGACGCAGTAGACCGCGCCGCGCGGGGTCTGCAGCACCTTTCCCGCGCCGCAGATGAGCTGTCGCGTGACGAGGAACGGAATCAGGATGTCCGCGAGCCGGGAGAACTCTCCGTGGCGGGCGACGAGGTAGTTCTCGTGGCAGCCGTAGGAGTTTCCCGCCGAATCGGTGTTGTTCTTGAAGAGATAGACGTCGCCCGCGATTCCCTCCTCGTGCAGGCGGCGTTCGGCGTCGACGAGCAGGCCTTCGAGGATGCGCTCGCCAGCCTTGTCGTGGGTGACCAGTTCCGTCACGTTGTCGCATTCGGGAGTTGCGTATTCCGGATGCGAACCCACGTCGAGGTAGAGGCGGGCCCCATTGCGCAGGAAGACGTTGCTGCTGCGGCCCCATGACACAACACGGCGGAAGAGGTAGCGCGCCACTTCGTCAGGAGACAGTCGGCGCTGTCCCCTGAACGTGCACGTGACGCCGTACTCGTTCTCCAGCCCGAAAATGCGGCGGTCCATGACTGAACATTACGCCTGATGGCCTGAGCTGAAACCGGGTTCGACAGCACCGCTTCGATCATTTTCATCCCCTGACGCGATGTGTGCGCTGCGGCCGGGAACTGCGAGGACCCTTCCGGTGGCCAGCAGAACGAGCAGTGCGGCGAGCCCTCCGGCGCCCGCGACCGCGAAGCCCGCGACGGTCCCGCCGAGTTCCACCGCGGGGCCCGCGGCCGCCGTTCCGACCGCCGCGCCGACGCCGAACGTGGTCACGAGCCAGGAGAACGCCTCGGTGACGGTGCCCCTGGGGGCGTGCCGGTCGACGACGATGAACGCGCAGGCGATGGCGGGCGCCAGGAACACGCCGGCGACGGCGCCGAGGGCGGTCATCGCGGTGACGCCGGGGGTGAGCATGAGCGGCAGATAGCCGAGTGCGAGCAGCCCGACGATGACGCGCAGGCGTCGTTCGGGGGCGCCTGCCCACTGCCGGGCGCCGTAGACGGCGCCACCGACGAGGGCGCCGAGGCCGAGGGCGGCCATCAGCCAGCCGTACACGGAGGCGCGGCCGTGGTCGTCGGCGTACGCGACACCGGCGACGGTGATGGAGCCGAGGGCGAGGCCGACGAAGAAGAACGAGCCGAGCAGGGCGAGCAGCCCGGGCGAGCGCAGAGCGCCCAGCCAGTGGGCCTCGCGGGGTGCGGAACGCCAGGTCCTGGACGGCTCGGAGAGGACCACGGACAGTGCTCCCGCGACTCCGACGGCGTTGATGACCAGGAGTGCCGCGGCGGGCGAGAAGAGCCAGACGAGCAACGTCACCAGCAACGGACCGACGGTGAACATGATTTCCTGCGCGATCGCGTCCATGGCGTAGGCCCGGTGGACCCGGTCCTCGCGATGGCCGAGAACGTTCGGCCAGAGCGCACGCAGACCGCCTTCGAGCGGCGGGGTGAAGAGGCCGGCGACGATGACGGCCGCGTAGGCCACGGGGAGGGGGACGACGCCCGTGACGGCGAAGAGGGCCATGCCGAGTGCCGAGACGACGGCGGCGGGCAACTGGACCCGCGGCTGCCCGTGCAGGTCGACGAGTCGGCCGAGCAGCGGCTGTCCGACGGCGGTGGCCAGCCCGTACACGGCGGCGAGGGCCCCCGCGAGGGTGTAGCTGCCGCCCTCGGCGCGGATGAACAGCACGATCGCGACATGTGCCGTGGCGTTCGGCAGGCGGCCGACGAGGGTGCCTGTGAGCAGGCGCGCCGCGTGCGGCGCCTTGAGGATGTCTGCGTACCCGGACGCTCCCGCGGCCATGTCCCGCCTCTTCGGTCGGCCCCGCTCACCGCGGAGTTTTACGTATAACGTCAGAAGTCATACGTACCATGTCCACAGGTCGCGAGTCCACTCCTCGCGGCGGACGACGCGACGCGCGGAGGCGAGTGTGCAGACCCGGGAGCCCGCGGGCGGCGCGCGGCCGACCAGCAAGGACGTGGCGCGGGCGGCGGGAGTCTCGCAGGCCACGGTGTCCCTCGTGCTCGGCGGCAAATGGCCGGGCCGGGTCTCCGAGCGCACCGCTGAGCTGGTCAGGCGCACGGCGGCGGAGCTCGGCTACCGGCCGAATCTGGCGGCCCGCAATCTGCGGCTGGGCCGTACGCGGACGGCGCTGCTGGTGGTGCCCGCCCTGACCAACGAGTTCTTCGCACGGGTGTACGCGGGCGCGGCGGCCGTCGCCTCCGACCACGGCTTCGGCGTGGTGCTCTACCCCTCCCCGGAGGGCGTGGGCCCCGCGAAGGACCCGTTCGCGTCGGCGCGGGCCGCTCTGGACGGGGTGATCGCCTCGTCGATGGCGGCGGGAGCACTGGACGCGATCCGCGGCACCGATCTGCCGCTGGTGATGCTCGACAGCGATCCGTCCGATCCGGCGTCGGCGGCCCAGGTGAACCTGGACATCGCGGACGGTATGCGCCAGGTGACGGACCATCTGCTCGGCCTCGGCCACCGGCGCTTCATCCATCTGGCGTCGGCTGTGCCGTCCTGGACCTTCGAGGTACGCGCCGGGGCGCTGGGCACGGCGCTGCGGGCGGTTCCGGGGGCGTCGCTCCTCACGGTCCCGGCTCCGCTGGACGTGAGCGGGGCGCGGGAGGCCACCGAGCGGGCCCTGGCCGGGTCCGGGCCGCGGCCCACGGCGCTGATCTGCGACGACGACATCCTGGCCGCGGGCGCGTGCAAGGCGGTCCGGCGACTGGGCCTGCGCGTGCCGGAGGACGTCTCGGTGACGGGCTTCGACGACCTGGCCCTTGCAACGGCGCTGGAGCCGGAGCTCACGACGGTCCGCCTCCCGGCCGAGCGGGTGGGCGAGGCGGGCATGTCCGCGCTGCTCGCGGTTCTGCGGGGCGACACCCCGGCACCGGGTGCCCTCCCGGTCACCCTGATCCCGCGGGCATCCACGGGCCCGGCGCCGCGCTGACGCCCGGGTGGTCTGCGGCCCATGGCCCGTCCCGACACGCACGAGGTGCCCGGCACCTGAGGACCAGGCGCTCGGTGGGTGGGTCTGTGCCCACCCGTTCCGCCCTGCGGAACGACTGCCCACACACCACCAGCGGGACGACCGCCCTCAGACCAAAAGGCCCCGGCAGCGGATGGCCCGAAACCCCATGCCCCCGACCCGGGCGCATACGCGACCGGGTCGGGGGCATGGGGCCCCGGGGAGGCGGTTACGCCTCCTCGTCCTGCTCCTCGTCCGACGGCGCCTCCGTGGGCGCGGACGCCGCGTCGTCCGCCTGCAGAAGACGCGACAGCTGCCGCCCCACGATGCGCTTGAACTTCCGCTGCTGCGGCCGTGTGCGGTCCAGGATCGCCACCTCCAGCCGCTCCGCGGGGATCTCCCGCTCCGTGCCGTTGGTGTCACGGGACAGCGCCTGGACGGCGAGCTTCAGCGCCTCGGCGAGCGACATCCCGTCGCGGTGCCGCTGGTCGAGAAAGCTGCTGATCTGCTCCGCGTTGCCGCCGACCGCGACCGAACCGTGCTCGTCCACGATCGAGCCGTCGTGCGGCAGCCGGTAGATCTGGTCCCCCTCGGGCGACGCGCCGACCTCGGCGACGACCAGCTCCACCTCGTACGGCTTCTCGCCCGCGCTGGAGAAGATGGTGCCGAGCGTCTGCGCATACACGTTGGCGAGCCCACGGGCAGTGACGTCGTCACGGTCGTACGTGTAGCCCCGCAGATCCGCGTAGCGCACCCCGCCGATGCGGAGGTTCTCGTACTCGTTGTACTTGCCGGCGGCAGCGAAGCCGATCCGGTCGTAGATCTCGCTGAACTTGTGCAGCGCACGGGACGGGTTCTCACCGACGAAGACAATGCCGTCGGCGTACTGCAGCACGACCAGGCTGCGGCCGCGGGCGATGCCCTTGCGGGCGTACTCCGCACGGTCGGCCATGGCCTGCTGGGGTGAGACATAGAACGGCGTCGACACCGGCTATCCGTCCCTTTCTGTCAGTGGCATATCGGTTCCAGAAGAGGGGGCATCAGAGCAGCGCGGCGCGCGGGCCGTCGGGCTGTTCGAGCCGGCGCTCCAGGATCGAGCGGGCGATCTCGGAGGACTCGGCCTCGGTCAGCTTCCGGAAGCCCTCGTCGGTGATGACGGTCACGATCGGGTAGATCCTGCGGGCCACGTCCGGGCCGCCCGTCGCGGAGTCGTCGTCGGCCGCGTCGTACAGCGCCTGGATGACGAGGGTGATGGCCTGCTGCTCCGTCAGGTCCTCGCGGTAGAGCTTCTTCATCGCCCCACGGGCGAAGATCGAGCCGGAGCCGGTGGCCGCGAAGCCGTGCTCCTCGGAGCGGCCGCCCGTGACGTCGTACGAGAAGATCCGGCCCTTCTCGCGGTCGACGTCCCAGCCGGCGAAGAGCGGGACCACGGCGAGGCCCTGCATGGCCATGCCGAGGTTGCTCCGGATCATCGTGGAGAGACGGTTCGCCTTGCCCTCAAGGGAGAGCTGGGCGCCTTCGACCTTCTCGAAGTGCTCGAGCTCCAGCTGGAAGAGCTTGACCATCTCGACCGCGAGACCGGCCGTGCCGGCGATGCCCACCGCCGAGTACTCGTCGGCGGGGAACACCTTTTCGATGTCACGCTGGGCGATCATGTTGCCCATGGTCGCCCGCCGGTCACCGGCGAGCACCACGCCGCCGGGGAAGGACGTCGCGACGATCGTCGTGCCGTGGGGTGCCTCGATGACGCCCTGCACAGGCGGGAGCACGCGCTTGCCCGGCAGCATCTCCGGGGAGTGCTCGCCCAGGAAGTCCATGAATGAGGACGAGCCGGGCGTCAGGAAGGCAGCCGGCAGACGCCCGGAGCTACGAGTGTTGGCTTCCACGAGTTTCCTTCCAAATAGGCGGCAACCCGACGAACAGTGTCGGGATCGTCTCCCAACTTGCCGATGGCCGAATTGCAGTTGAAGCACAGTACGCCACGGACCTTACCCGTCTCGTGGCAGTGATCCACATGCACTGCGGGAGCAGCCAGGCAGATCGAGCAGATCCCCATCTGGGACGAAATCATCTCGTCACGCTCGGACTCCGTGATGCCGTACTGACGCTTCAGATGACCTGCGCGCCCCTTCACTGCCTTGCACGACTTGCGCCCCTTGGCCACCTGTCGTTCCTGGCGGTAAGCGGCTGCGCACTCCCGGCAATAGGCCTGCAACCCGTCACGCATTGCCTGGTTGCTTGCGAACGCCGCCCGCGGCTTGTGCTGCTTACACCGCGGGCAGCGCTTCACAGCGTCACCCTCTGACGACTTCAACGCCCCGATCACCTTCGATTCGAAGGGAGAGCTGGCCTACTGGCCACCCTTCTGAACGAAGGAGCGCACGAAGTCCTCGGCGTTCTCTTCGAGCACATCATCGATTTCGTCGAGAACGGAGTCCACGTCGTCGCTCAGCTTCTCCTGCCGCTCCTTGAGGTCCTCAGAAGCCTGCGCTTCCTGCGCCTGCTCGTCGACCTCCTCGGTGGAGCGCTGAGCCCGCTGCTGTCCGCCGCCGGTGTCCTTGGTCGCCATATCCCTCACCCCGCTCGGATTGCCCGTTTGGTTCGGCTCACTCAAGATTCAGACCCTACAAGCAGGGTCTGACATCGGCCCCGCACTTTCTCAACGTCCGGGGCCCACCTCCATGATTCCCGGACGCGGACCATTTCAGCCGCCGGTCAGCCTCCTGACAGGACCCGGACCAGGTCCTCCGCGGTGCGGCACCGGTCCAGCAGCTCCTTGACGTGGTTACGGGTGCCCCGCAGCGGCTCCAGCGTGGGCACTCGTTGCAGAGAGTCACGGCCCGGCAGATCGAAGATCACCGAGTCCCAGGAGGCCGCAGCGACGTCGTCCGCGTACTGCTCCAGGCAGCGGCCGCGGAAATACGCCCTGGTGTCCTCAGGAGGCTTGCTCTCGGCCCGCTCGACGTCCGGCTCGTCCAGGAGCCGCTTCATCTTGCCGCGGGCCACCAGACGGTTGTACAGGCCCTTCTCGGGGCGTACGTCCGCGTACTGCAGGTCGACGAGGTGCAGCCGCGCCGCGTCCCAGTCCAGGGAGTCCCGGCGCCGGTAGCCCTCGAGGATCTCCCGCTTGGCGATCCAGTCGAGCTCGCCCGACAGGCTCATCGGGTCGTTCTCGAGCCGGTTGAGGGTGTCCTCCCAGCGGATCAGGACGTCCTTGGTCTGCTCGTCCGCGTCCACGCCGAAGCGCTCCTCGACGTACTTGCGGGCGAGCTCGAAGTACTCCATCTGCAGCTGGACGGCGGTGAGCGTCCTGCCGCTGCGCAGAGTGACCAGTCGTTGCAGAGTGGGGTCGTGGGATACCTGGTGCAGGGTGCGAACCGGCTGGTCGACCGCCAGGTCGACGTTGATGAAGCCGTCCTCGATCATGGACAGGACCAGCGCGGTCGTGCCGAGCTTGAGGTACGTCGAGATCTCGGAGAGGTTCGCGTCGCCGATGATCACATGGAGGCGGCGGTACTTCTCGGCGTCGGCGTGCGGCTCGTCCCTGGTGTTGATGATGGGGCGCTTGAGCGTGGTCTCCAGACCGACCTCGACCTCGAAATAGTCGGCCCGCTGGCTGATCTGGAAGCCGTGCTCGTGGCCGTCCTGGCCGATGCCCACGCGGCCGGCACCGGTGACGACCTGCCGGGACACGAAGAACGGCGTCAGATGGCGCACAATGTCCGAGAAGGGGGTCTCCCGCTTCATCAGGTAGTTCTCGTGCGTGCCGTAGGACGCGCCCTTGTTGTCGGTGTTGTTCTTGTACAGGTGGATCGGCTGGGCGCCGGGGAGCTGGGCGGCCCGCTCGGCGGCCTCCGCCATGATCCGCTCGCCCGCCTTGTCCCAGAGGACGGCATCGCGCGGATTGGTGACCTCGGGGGCGCTGTACTCGGGGTGGGCATGGTCGACGTAGAGCCTGGCCCCATTGGTGAGGATCACGTTGGCCAGGCCGATGTCCTCGTCCGTGAGCTGGCTGGAGTCGGCGGCCTCGCGGGCGAGGTCGAAGCCGCGGGCGTCCCGCAGCGGGTTCTCCTCCTCGAAGTCCCAGCGGGCGCGTCGCGCCCGGTGCATCGCCGCCGCGTAGGCGTTGACGATCTGGGACGAGGTGAGCATGGCATTGGCGTTCGGGTGCCCGGGGACGGAGATGCCGTACTCCGTCTCGATACCCATTACTCGCCGTACGGTCATGCGGCCCTCCTTGCCCGGCGGCGCTCCCGTCTGGGGGCGGCGCTCAAGTACCGCTCGGTCTCCGGTGCGTGTGCGGTGCCCGTCCCCGCACTGCGCGACACGGCGGTACGGAAGAGCCTAGAACGCCTCTGCGCTGGTGGGGAGATCAATTCCGTCATTGCTCTGTCTGGTGCGATTACCCGTCCTGAGCCCGTGGAAAGCAGGCGGCTGCGGATGTCCTCCCCCCTGCCTCCGGCGGGGGGACCCCCAGGACATCCGCAGCCGGACTGCGATCTACAGGTACTGACCGGTGTTTGCCACCGTGTCGATGGAGCGTCCGGTGTCCGCGCCCTGCTTTCCGGTGACAAGGGTGCGGATGAAGACGATCCGCTCGCCCTTCTTACCGGAGATCCGGGCCCAGTCGTCCGGGTTCGTCGTGTTCGGCAGGTCCTCGTTCTCCTTGAACTCGTCCACGCATGCCTGGAGGAGGTGGGAGACCCGCAGACCCTTCTGGTTGTGGTCGAGGAAGGCCTTGATGGCCATCTTCTTGGCCCGGTCCACGATGTTCTGGATCATGGCGCCGGAATTGAAGTCCTTGAAGTACAGGACTTCCTTGTCGCCGTTGGCGTACGTGACCTCCAGGAAGCGGTTCTCCTCGGTTTCCGCGTACATCTGCTCGACGACCGACTGGATCATGCCCTGGACCGCGGCCTCCTTGGAGCCCGTGTGCTCGGAGAGATCGTCCGCGTGCAGCGGCAGCGACGGCGTGAGGTACTTCGCGAAGATGTCCTTCGCCGCCTCCGCGTCCGGACGCTCGATCTTGATCTTGACGTCGAGCCGGCCGGGCCGCAGGATCGCGGGGTCGATCATGTCCTCCCGGTTGGAGGCGCCGATCACGATCACGTTCTCCAGGCCCTCCACACCGTCGATCTCGGCGAGCAGCTGCGGAACGATCGTGTTCTCGACGTCCGAGCTGACACCGGAGCCGCGGGTGCGGAAGAGGGACTCCATCTCGTCGAAGAAGACGATGACGGGGGTGCCCTCGCTCGCCTTCTCCCGGGCACGCTGGAAGACGAGGCGGATGTGCCGCTCGGTCTCGCCGACGTACTTGTTGAGGAGCTCGGGGCCCTTGATGTTGAGGAAGTAGCTCTTCCCCGCGGGCTGACCGGTCACCTCGGCGACCTTCTTGGCAAGGGAGTTGGCGACGGCCTTGGCGATCAGCGTCTTCCCGCAGCCGGGCGGGCCGTAGAGCAGGATGCCCTTCGGCGGCCGCAGTTCGTGCTCCCTGAAGAGGTCCGGGTAGAGGTACGGGAGCTCGACCGCGTCGCGGATCATCTCGATCTGGTTGCCCAGACCGCCGATCTTGTCGTAGTCGACGTCCGGGACCTCTTCGAGGACGAGCTCTTCGACCTCGCTCTTCGGGATCACCTCGTACACGTAGCCGGAGCGCGGCTCGAGCAGCAGGGCGTCGCCGGGGCGGATGGTCATGTCCAGCAGGGGCTCGGCGAGCCTGACCACCCGTTCCTCGTCGGTGTGCCCGATCACCAGGGCGCGCTCGCCGTCCTCGAGGATCTCCTTGAGGGTGACGATGTCCCCGGCGCGCTCGAACTCCATGGCCTCGACCACGTTGAGCGCCTCGTTGAGCATGACCTCCTGGCCGCGCCTGAGCTCGTCGAGCTCGACGCTGGGGCTGACATTCACCCGGAGCTTGCGGCCCCCGGTGAAGATGTCGCAGGTGCCGTCCTCGTTCACCTGCAGGAAGACACCGAAGCCGGCCGGCGGCTGTGCGAGCCGGTCGACCTCCTCCTTGAGGGCCACGATCTGGTCGCGGGCCTCACGGAGCGTGTTCGCCAGTCGTTCGTTCTGAGCGGACACGCCGGCCAGGTTTGTCTGCAGCTCGACGATCCGCTCCTCGAGAATCCTCGTATGCCGCGGAGAGTCGGCGAGCTTGCGGCGCAGGACGGCGATCTCCTGCTCAAGATAGGCAACCTGACCGGCAGGGTCTTCAGACCCCCGTCCCGGCCGGAAGCCGCGGTTGTTGTCGTCGTCGTGGGCTGCCACGGTCCTCACCTCCTCCAAGGGGAGCTGGACGCTTCCTGACCCTACCTGGGTGGGTGGTGATTGAAACCCCTAGATCACAAAGACGGAAGGGGTGTGTCCGATCTTCACCCTTGCGCTCTCCCTCACGCCAGGGGAATACCCACCCATCAACATCGGAAAGCGGGCGGTTGTATCGTCGGAACGGTCAACACCCGTCAGGGCTGGCACCTATTGATGCACACCGCGCAGGAACGGCAGGCGACATGAACGAGGCTCTCGAAGTCTGGATCGACCAGGACCTCTGCACCGGCGACGGTATCTGCGCCCAGTACGCGCCTGAGGTCTTCGAGCTGGACATCGACGGTCTGGCCTATGTGAAGAGCGCGGACGACGAGCTGTTGCAGCAGCCCGGGGCCACAACGCCCGTACCGCTGCCGCTGCTGACCGATGTCATCGACTCGGCCAAGGAGTGTCCGGGCGACTGCATCCATGTACGTCGCGTTTCGGACAAGATCGAGGTGTACGGACCCGACGCAGAGTAGACGCAGGGTGACCGGTCACACACTGTCCGTGGCGGAATCGGCCTGGGTGGACTCGACGAACTTCCCGCCGCGCCACTGCCACTTGACGCGCTCCTGTTCGTCCGGGCAGCACTGCGGGACGTCGGGCGAGGAGTAGCCGAGGAGCGTCGCCGTGACCGCACCGTCACGGACGGCGAACTCGGTGACGCTCAGCCCCCGGGACGGCTCGACCAGGGTCGCCACGACGCGCGGCTGCCCGGCGGAGGACCGGGCGACGACGTAGACGCCGCTCGGCGGGGTGCCCGAGCCGGCCTCGCAGCGGGCCACCACGGCCGTCTCGGCGGCGCCGTCCCCGTCCAGGTCCCCCGAGGCCTTCTTCACGACTGTCGTACCGGCCCCGCCGCACTCGAGGGGCAGTTCCACCGCGGCGGCGTCCGGAGCGGGCGCCGCGGCCGTGGCGATCCCGGGACCCGACTGATTCGCCTTCGCGGCGTCGGGCTGGAGAAGTCCCGCCCCGGCGACGACCGCGGCCATCGCCGCCGCAGTGGCCAGCCAGTGCACCGGGCGGGCGTGGGTGTGCGCGAGGTCCGGAAGCGTCGCGGAGGTCTGCACGCGGGGTGTCTCCTGTGAGGGTGGTGCCGGTGGGGGTGGGTCGCATAGTGCCACACGTCACAGGGCGCGGGAACAGGGGGGTCGGCAATGCCAACGTAAAGGTGCCGCCGTCGAGTTCCGGGCAGGGACCCGGGAACTCGACGGCGGCACCACCGCGTTGTGCGGGGCGTCAGCCCTGATGGGCGGTCAGCCCTTGTTCGGCCCCTCGTAGTCCTCGCCGTACGCGCCCTTGGCGGGGCGGCGGCGGCGCATGGGCGGCTCCACCCCGTCCGCCAGGCGGCGGGCGGTGACGAGGAAGCCGGTGTGGCCGATCATCCGGTGGTCCGGGCGGACGGCCAGGCCCTCGACGTGCCAGTTGCGGATCATGGACTCCCAGGGCTGCGGCTCGGCGTAGCAGCCGATCTCGCGGATGGACTCCACGGTCCGGGCGAGCTGGGTGGTGGTCGCCACGTAGCAGCAGAGGATGCCGCCCGGGACGAGCGCCTTGGAGACGGCCTCCAGGCACTCCCAGGGGGCGAGCATGTCCAGGATGACCCGGTCGACGTCGGCGTCCGAGAGGTTGTCCTGGAGGTCACCGACGGTGAGCGTCCATGCGGGGTGCGGTCCGCCGAAGTAGCGCTCGACGTTGCCCTTGGCGATCTCCGCGAAGTCCTCGCGGCGCTCGTACGAGTGCAGCATGCCCTCGTCGCCGATGGCCCGGAGCAGGAAGCTGCTCAGCGAGCCGGAGCCGACCCCCGCCTCGACGACGCGCGCGCCGGGGAAGATGTCCGCGAAGGCAAGGATCTGCCCCGCGTCCTTGGGGTAGACCACGGCGGCGCCGCGGGGCATGGACAGGACGTAGTCGGGGAGCAGGGGGCGCAGCGCGAGGTAGGCGACGTTTCCCGTGGTACGGACAACACTGCCCTCGGGAGCGCCGATCAGCTCGTCGTGGGGGAAGGAACCCTTGTGGGTGTGGAAGTTCTTCCCGGCCTCGAGCGTGAACGTGTAGTGGCGTCCCTTGGGGTCGGTGAGCTGGACCTGGTCCCCGACCTTGAAGGGCCCGCGACGGCGGGCGGCACCGGTCGGTTCGGACATGTGACCAGAGTACCGGCCCGCGCTCACGGTCCTGACCGCGCCCGCCTCGGGGCCCCCGGTGGGGGTCCCCCGCCGGGGCAGGGAGAACCGAGCCCCTAGGAATGAGGCCTGGCCATGGCCTTGACGAAGGCGCGCTCGACGTCCGCCGTGGACAGGACGCCGTAGATCTCGCCGGTCTCCTCGACGACGAGGTACTCGGAGGCGGGCGTGGCCCGGAGCCGGTCGAGGAGGGCTTCGCCGGCGAGCTCCGCGGGGACCTTCATGCCCTCGGTGAGCTCCTGGGCGAGGCTGCTCACGGCGACCCAGGGGCGTCGGTGCTCGGGGACGCCGACGATGGCGGACTCGCGGACCAGCGCGGTCGGGTCGCCGTGGCCGTCGACGACGACGAGGGCCCGCGCTCCCGCCTCGTTGGCGCGGCGGAGCGCCTCGGAGAGGGGGGTTTCGGACTCGACGGGGACGGCACGCCTGGTGAGGGTGCGGGCGCACAGCTCGGGGAGGTGCTCGCGCAGCCGGGCCATGCGGAGGCTGTTGCCGGCACCGGTCCAGATGATGGCCGCGAGGATGGCGGCGAGCAGCGCGTCGGTGACGGTGTCCATGCCGCCGATGTCCTCGGTGGCGTTGCCGAGGACGCCGGTGTGGGTCAGCAGCGGGAGTCCGATCAGGACGGCGACGGCGAGCGCCCGGCCGACCCAGGCGGCGGCGACGGTGCCGCTCATCGGCTTGCCGGTGACCTTCCAGACGACCGCGCGGAGCATGCGGCCGCCGTCCAGCGGCAGGCCGGGCAGCAGGTTGAAGGCGGCGACGATCAGGTTGGAGATCATCAGGCCGGCGAGCAGCACGCCCGGGACGGTGCCGGGGTCGACGGCCTGCATCCCGAGGTAGAAGACCCCGGCGAGGACGAGCGACAGCAGTGGCCCGACGAAGGCGAGGACGAATTCACGGCCGGGGGTCTCGGACTCCTTCTCGATCTCCGAGACGCCGCCGAAGAACTGGAGCTGGATGCGGCGCACCGGCAGTTTGAAGCGGAGCGCGGCGATGGTGTGGGCCAGTTCGTGGACGAGCACGGAGGCGTAGAACGCGACCGCGAAGAAGAGCGAGACGAGGTACCGGGCTCCGCCGAGTTCGGGCAGGACCCGGTCGAGCTGTCCGCCGAAGACCCAGGTGATCAGGGCGGCGACGAGGAACCAGCTGGGGGCGACGTACACGGGCACGCCGAAGGGGCGGCCCATCAGGATGCCGCCGCCGGGTTCGTCGGAGCGCTGCTTCTTTCCGCTGTCGGGGTCCGCTCCCTCCGTGCCGGACTGCGGCCGCGTCTGCTCGCCGCTCTCCTCGTCCTTGTTCACGGGTTCCCTTCGTTGCGAGACGTGGCCCGCTCGATCATGTCGCTCGCTCGATCATGCAGTGCGAGAGGGTCTGTCGTCGATGGTATGCCGCTCGCTGTCAGTGGCGGGCCGTAGGGTCTACGTCATGAGTACGAGTCAGCCGCCCGCTTCGGAAGGCGGCGCACCCGCGTCGGAGGGCCGGGCGCCCGCCGCCGCGGTGCCCCCGCCTGCCGCGCAGGTGCCGGCGCCAGCCGGTGAGGTCCCCGCGCCTGTCCTGGAGGACCAGCCGTCGGTGGCGGACGGCCATCCCTCGCCGCCCGAGCGCGAGGGCGCTTCGTCCGCTCCGGCGAGCAGCCCGCCGATGTCGCTGTCCCCTTCGCGGGCAGGCGACTTCATGCAGTGCCCGCTGCTGTACCGGTTCCGGGTGATCGACAAGCTCCCGGAGAAGCCCAGCGAGGCGGCGACCAGGGGCACGCTCGTGCATGCCGTGCTGGAGCGGCTCTTCGACGCTCCCGCGGCGGAGCGCACGCCCCCACGGGCGAAGGCCCTGATTCCCGGGCAGTGGGACCGGCTGCTGGAGTCGCGGCCCGAGCTCGGTGAGCTGTTCGCGGAGGACGCGGACGGCGAGCGGCTGGCGCGCTGGATGTCGGAGGCGGAGCAGCTGGTCGAGCGGTGGTTCTCGCTCGAGGACCCGACGCGGCTGGAGCCCGCCGAGCGTGAGCTGTTCGTGGAGACGGAGCTGGCGTCGGGGCTCCGGCTCCGCGGGGTGATCGACCGGGTCGATGTCGCGCCCACGGGTGAGGTGCGGATCGTCGACTACAAGACGGGCAAGGCGCCCCGGCCCGAGTACAGCGAGGGTGCGCTGTTCCAGATGAAGTTCTACGCGCTCGTCGTATGGCGGCTGAAGGGCGTCGTGCCGCGCCGGCTGCAGCTGGTGTACCTGGGCAGCGGTGAGGTGCTGACGTACGACCCGGTCCCGGCGGACCTCGAGCGCGTGGAGCGCAAGCTGCTCGCGCTGTGGGACGCGATCATGCGGGCGACGGAGACGGGCGACTGGCGGCCGCGGCCGACGAAGCTGTGCGGGTGGTGCGATCACCAGGCCGTGTGCCCCGAGTTCGGCGGCACGCCTCCGGTGTATCCGCTGCCGGTGGTGCCGACGGGGCCGGTGGCGCCTTCGGCGTGACGCCCGCCGGAGTGGCGGGCCGGCCGTCAGGGCAGAATGGGGGGCGGTCTAGCGAAGGAGATCCCGTGGCCATCCGCGTCCTACTGGTCGACGATCAACCGCTGTTGCGCACCGGCTTCCGGATGATCCTGGAGGCGGAGCAGGACATCGCGGTGGTCGGTGAGGCCGGCGACGGCCTGCAGGCGCTGGACCAGGTGCGGGCGCTGCAGCCCGACGTGGTGCTGATGGACATCCGCATGCCGCGGATGGACGGCGTGGAGGCGACCCGGCAGATCACCGGCCCGGGCCGGGACGGCCCGGCGAAGGTGCTGGTGCTGACCACCTTCGACCTCGACGAGTACGTCGTGGAGGCGCTCAAGGCGGGGGCCAGCGGCTTCCTCCTGAAGGACGCGCCGGCGAACGAGCTGGTCCAGGCGATCCGGGTGGTCGCGGCCGGCGAGGCCATGCTCGCGCCGAGCATCACGCGCCGGCTGCTCGACAAGTACGCGGATCATCTGCCGTCGGGCGAGGAGCCCGTCCCGGACACGCTGCACACGCTGACCGAGCGTGAGGTAGAGGTGCTCAAGCTGGTCGCCCGTGGCCTGTCGAACGCGGAGATCGCCGCGGATCTCTTCGTCAGCGAGACGACGGTCAAGACGCATGTGGGCCATGTGCTGACGAAGCTGGGCCTGCGCGACCGGGTTCAGGCCGCGGTGTACGCGTACGAGAGCGGCCTGGTGCGCCCCGGCGCTCAGTGAGCCCTACGCACTCGGTCCGCCCCTGTGGCGGGGGGGGGCCCCGCGGGGGGGGAGAAGAGGGGGGGGGGGGGGGGGGGACAAGTTAGGGTGGACCTCCCCGGGGGGGGAGTACACGCGAAGGGAAAACCCCAACAACCAAGGGCGAACCCGCGGGCACCCTCCCTGGCGGTCCACCCTTGGGTGGACGGCAACAC
>NZ_JBHWKX010000006.1:0-128371 GCF_042730885.1 Streptomyces sp. NPDC059909 | reverse complement strand
GGGGGGGGGGGGTGGGTTTTGGTGTGGGGGGGGGGGGGTCTTTTTGTTTTTTTTTCTTCTGTGGGGTGTGTCTCTTGGGGGGGAGTGAGCCGAAGGGGCGCGCGGCTGTCGGGAACCGAGCCGCCGAAAAGAATCAGCCCTTCTTGATCTCCCAGAAGCGGAAGACCGTCGAGGCGTCGAGCGTCCACTCGAGGCCCGTGACGTTGCCGTGGGCGACGGCGTACTGCTTGCCCTGCCACAGCGGCAGGACGGGGATGTCCTCGGAGACGAGGTTCTGGAGCTCCGCGAACTTGTCCTCGGTCGCCGCGCGGTCCGCCATGGCCGAGGTGTCCGGGATGATCTTGCCGGTGATCTGCTTGTTCTCGTAGTTGTTGCCCAGGACGTTGTCGGGCCCGAAGAACGGCGCGGTGAAGTTGTCGGGGTCCGGGTAGTCGGGGACCCAGCCCTTCACGTAGACGCCGTACTTCCCGGCCTGGACGTCCTTCTCGTACTGCCCGAACTCGACGGACTCGACGGTGGCCTCGAACAGCCCGCTGTCGTTGAGCTGCTTGGCGATCGCCTTCAGTTCCTGGTCGGTGGCGGGGCCGTAGCGGCTCGGCGTGGACCAGAGGGTGAGCTTCACCTTGTCGGTGATGCCCGCCGACCGCAGGGCCTTGCGCGCCTTGCCGGGCTGGGGGGTGCCGCCGTAGCGGTCGAAGAAGGCCGTGCTGTGGGTGCCGATACCCGCCGGGACGATCGAGTACAGCGGGGTCGCGGTGGCCTCGTAGACGTCGCGTACGAGGGCGTCCCGGTCGACGAGGTACGCGAAGGCCTCGCGCACCGCGCGCTTGCCCGCGACCGGGTCGTCCATGTTGAAGACCAGGTGCTGGACCTCGGCGCTGGAACCCTCGACGACCTGGATCTGCTCGTCGTCGGCGGAGAGGGAGCCCTGGAGTGTGGCGATGTCCTGGGCGGTGAGTCCTCGGTAGGCGACGTCGACGTCACCCTGCTTGAGAGCGGAGCCGAGGCGCTTCTGGTCGCCGTGGAAGAAGGTGAGCGTCACGCCGCCGTTCTTCACCTCGGCAGTGCCCTTGTACTCGGGGTTGACCGAGAAGACCGCTTCCGTCTCGCTGAAGGAGTCGAGTTTGTACGGGCCCGAGCCGACCGCCTTGCCGTCGTTGCGCAGCGCGCCGGCCTCGTACTCGCGGTGGTCGACGATGGAGCCCGCACCCGAGGCGATCTTGCTGGGGAACGTGGCGTCGGGCACCTTCAGGTGGAAGACGACGGTCCGCTCGTCGGGGGTCTCGATGCGGTCGATGGTGGACAGCAGCGGCACCGGCCCGGAGTCGCTGTCGATCTGCAGCGCGCGCTCGAAGGAGAACTTGACGTCCTCCGACGTCAGCGCGTTGCCGTTGCTGAACTTCAGGCCCTCTTGCAGCGTGCAGCGGTAGACCGTGCTGGCGTTGCCGTCGAAGCCGCACTTCTCGGCAGCCTCGGGCTGCGGGGTCGACCCGCCCTTGGGGAAGCTCATCAGGGACTGGAAGACGTTGTTGAAGAGCAGCCACGAGCCGGGGTCGTATCCGTCCGCCGGGTCTGTGGCCAGGACCTCGTCGGACATGCCGACGACCACCTTGGCGGCGTCACCCGACTCCCCGTCACCCTTGTCCGCCCCGCAGCCCGCCAGCAGAGCGGCGGAAAGCCCCGCGGCGAGGGGGACCGTCCATGTCTTGACTCTTGCCTTCACAGAACCTTGCCTCTTGCTCTCATGACAGGCCGCGACGTTCACGGCCGGGTACTGAAGGTCGGGCGGTGCCGCGGATCAGGCGGTGCCGCGGGCCAGCTCCCACAACTGCAGGTCGGAGGAGGAGTTGAGGGTCCACTCGACGCCGGTGATGTCCGACCGGGCGGCGACGTACTGCTTGCCCTGCCACAGCGGCAGCACGGGCACATCGTCGGCGACGATGTCCT
This sequence comes from Streptomyces sp. NPDC059909, assembly GCF_042730885.1. Classification (NCBI taxonomy): domain Bacteria; kingdom Bacillati; phylum Actinomycetota; class Actinomycetes; order Kitasatosporales; family Streptomycetaceae; genus Streptomyces; species Streptomyces sp. NPDC059909. Next base: position 126,424 of record NZ_JBHWKX010000006.1, on the reverse strand, counting down.
GCAGCTTGTTGAACGGCTCCGACGCGGCGCTGCGGTCCGCCTGGCGGCGGGACTCGGGGATGAGCTGGTTGCGGGCGACGGTGCTCACGTAGGGGGTGTTGAGGAAGTTGTCCTTGTCCAGGAACGGGGCGATGTAGTTGTCCGGGTCCGGGAAGTCGGGGAACCAGCCGAGGCCGTAGACGGCGTAGTCGCCGCGCTTCTGGGCGGGACGGTACTTCGACCATTCGGTGCCCTGGACCGTCACGTCGAAGAGGCCGGTGGCGTTGAGCTGGTCGCGCAGCGCCGCGAACTCCTTGGCCGTACCTGAGCCGTAGTGGTCGGTCGTGTAGTGCAGGGTGAGCTCGACCGGGGTGTCGATCCCGGCGCGCTCGAGGATGTCGGCGGCCTTGTCGCGGTTCGGCTCGCCGTACTTGTCGAAGAAGGAGTTGGTGTGGCCGGTGATGCTCGACGGGATCAGCGAGTAGAGCGGCTCGGCGGTGGCGCCGTACACCTTGCTCGCGATCTGGCCGCGGTCGACGACGGACGCCATGGCCTGGCGGACCGCCTTGTCCTTCACGGACGGGTCCTTGGTGTTGAAGGCCAGGTAGCGGATCTCGAGGCCGGGCATCTCGGTGAGCTCGATGTTCTCCTTCGGGGTCTCCGAGAGCTCCTTGATCTGCTCGGGCGACATGGCGCGGGCCATCATGTCGATCTCGCCGGACTCCAGGGCGCGGCCCATGGCCTCGGCGTCCGGGAAGGAGCGCAGCTCGACCTTGCTGTTGCGCAGCTTCAGGTCGCCCTTGTAGTGGGGGTTCTGGGTGAACACGGCCTTGACGAGCTTGTCGCCCTCGGTCTCGGCCTTCAGGGTGTACGGGCCGGAGCCGCTGGACTCGAAGCCCTCGCGCAGCTTCTTCCCGTCGTACGCGTCGCCGCTGACGATGCCGGCCACGGGCGTCGAGAGCTTGTACGGGAACGTGGCGTCGGGCGTGGCGAGGTGGAAGACGAGCTCCTTGGCGTCCTTGACCTCGATGGTGTCGATGTTGGCCAGCAGTCCGGCCGCACCGTTGTCCGACCTGATGTTCAGGACGCGCTCGATGGAGAACTTCACGTCCTCGGCGGTCACGGGCTTGCCGTCGGAGAACTCCAGGCCGTCGCGGAGCGTGCAGCGGTAGCTCTCGCTCTCGGTGTCCGTGAAGGTGCAGCGGGACGCGGCCTCGGGCACCGGCTGGCCGCCGCCGCGCGGGACGTGCATCAACGTCTGCTGGGTCTGGCGGAGGACGTTCCAGGCGCCGGTGTCGTACGCATAGGCCGGATCGAAGGGGGCAGGAGCGTCGCTGTTGGCGACGAACTGGTCCGTGGTGCCCACGACAATGGCATCGCCGCCGTCGGACCCGCTGCCCGAGGTACCACAGGCGGCGAGCGCGGGGGCGAGCAGGCCCGCCAGGGCCGGCAGCACCAGTGTCTTGCGATTCATCGTGGACGTTTCTCCCTCATCCCACACTGGGATACAGCGGTGTACGGGACACTCCGCCGCGGCCGCCCGTTCGGGGCGGTGCGATCGGACCGGGATTGCGAGCGATCGGGTCTGTGCCCACGGCGACGGGGTTGGCGGCCGGGGCACATGGTGGGTGCGGCGAAGTTCTCGCGTCGAGATTAGTGGGAGACGCCACAAGTCCTGGACCGGGCCCGAGTTGGGGTGTCATCACTCAGTGATCAGGAATGACGCCGCATCGATATTCATGCGGGCGGATGATTCGTACACCGCCCCATCAATCCGGACACAAGGTCACGCCCGAAACGGCCCAGACCGGGCTCGGGTCGTATGAACCACGAATTCGGACGTCACTTCGAGTGACGAACGTCACGCCATAAGGAGGGTTACGGAAAATACACGGTCAGATGCCCAGAGTTGCCAACGTATGCGAGGTACACACTGGGTGTGCGCCTTAGTTCATTCGGGTGATGAGGGTACGGAGGAAGGAGAGATCCACTTCCTCCAGCGAGCCCACGACCACGCGGCCGTCACCCGGAGCGATCGGCGCGACGGAGGGAACGGCGACGACCATGCAGCCGGCGGCCTCGGCCGAGGCGACACCGGTGGCGGTGTCCTCGATGACGGCGCAGCGCGGGGGCTCGGCGCCCAGGCCGCGGGCGGCGAACAGATACGGGTCCGGGTGCGGCTTGGTACGCGCCACCTCGTCGCCCGCGACCGTGAGCGCGAAGCGGTCACGGCCCAGGGACGCCAGCACGCGGTCGATGATGCGCCGGTGGGAGGCGGAGACCAGGGCCGTGGGGATGTTGTGCTCGGCGAGCTCGGCGAGCAGCCGCTCGGCGCCCGGCATCAGCGGCACGCCGCGGGCGATGCGGTCCTCGAAGCGTTCGTTGAGGAGCACGGTGAGCTCCGCGAGGCTGATGTCCGCGCCGGTCGCCTTGATGAGATAGCCCGCGCTGCGGGTCATCGGACCGCCGACCACCACGTCCCGCCATGCCTCGTCCAGGTCGTGCCCGAGGTCCGCGAAGACCTCCACCTCGGCCTCCCACCAGAAGCCCTCGGTGTCCACCAGGGTGCCGTCCATGTCGAGGAACACGGCCTGCAGGGCAGAGCCGCCGGCCGTACGGGCCAAGGACGCGGGGACCGTGCTGGTCATCGGCACACCTCCTGGAGGGACGAGAAGGCCGGCCACCCTCCCGGTGAGGGAGGACGACCGGCCTGCACTGGATCGACCAGTGTACGACCCCCGCGCCCGAAGTGCGCGAATTGTTTGCCCTGCGTTTCGCCTGCGCAGCGTTCCGCGGCGCCGCGCCTACCGTGCGTTGAAGTACTTCGCCTCGGGGTGGTGGATCACGATCGCGTCCGTGGACTGCTCGGGGTGGAGCTGGAACTCCTCGGAGAGCTTGACGCCGATCCGCTCGGGTTCGAGAAGCTCCGCGATCTTCGCGCGGTCCTCCAGATCCGGGCACGCTCCGTAACCGAGCGAGAAGCGGGCTCCCCGGTACCTGAGCGCGAACATGTCCTCGATGTCCGCCGGGTCCTCGCCGCCGAACCCGAGCTCGCCGCGGACTCGGGCGTGCCAGTACTCGGCGAGGGCCTCGGCCAACTGGACGGACAGTCCGTGCAGTTCGAGGTAGTCGCGGTACGAGTCGGACTCGAAGAGCCTCGCCGTGGCCTCGCCGATCTTCGAGCCGACGGTGACGACCTGGAGGCCGACCACGTCCGTCTCGCCGGACTCCTCCGGGCGGAAGAAGTCGGCGAGGCACAGGTGCCGGCCGCGGCGCTGGCGCGGGAAGGTGAAGCGGGTGCGCTCGGAGCCGTCCTCGTTGAGCAGGATGAGGTCGTCGCCCTTGGACACGCAGGGGAAGTAGCCGTAGACGACGGCGGCCTCCAGCATGTTCTCGGTGTGCAGCTGGTCCAGCCAGCCGCGCAGCCGCGGGCGGCCCTCGGTCTCGACGAGCTCCTCGTACGTCGGGCCGTCGCCGGTGCGGGCCTGCTTGAGGCCCCACTGGCCCTTGAAGAGCGCGCCTTCGTCGAGCCAGGAGGCGTACTCCTTGAGCTGGATGCCCTTGACGACTCGGGTACCCCAGAAGGGCGGCTCGGGGACGCGGTTGTCGGTGGCGACGTCGGAGCGGACCGCATCCTCGTCGGGGCGCTCCTCCACGACCGTGGCCGCGGTGGCCCGGACCCGGCGCTGCTTGAGCTCGGGGAGGGCGGCGCCGGGGACGCCGCGCTTGACCGCGATCAGGGCGTCCATCAGGCGCAGGCCCTCGAACGCGTCGCGGGCGTAGCGGACCTCGCCCTCGTAGATCTCGTGCAGGTCCTGCTCGACGTACGCACGGGTCAGCGCGGCCCCGCCGAGGATCACCGGGTACTCGGCCGCCAGCTTGCGCTGGTTCAGCTCCTCCAGGTTCTCCTTCATGATCACAGTGGACTTGACGAGGAGGCCGGACATGCCGATCACATCGGCCCTGTGCTCCTCGGCGGCCTCCAGGATCGCGGAGACGGGCTGCTTGATGCCCAGGTTGACCACGTTGTAGCCGTTGTTGGACAGGATGATGTCGACGAGGTTCTTGCCGATGTCGTGGACGTCGCCGCGGACGGTCGCGAGCACGATGGTGCCCTTGCCCTCCGCGTCGGACTTCTCCATGTGCGGCTCGAGGTAGGCCACCGCGGACTTCATGACCTCGGCGGACTGGAGGACGAACGGCAGCTGCATCTGGCCGGAGCCGAACAGCTCGCCGACGACCTTCATGCCGTCCAGCAGGGTCTCGTTGACGATGTCGAGGGCGGGGCGCTCCTTGAGGGCCTCGTCGAGGTCGGCCTCCAGGCCGTTCTTCTCGCCGTCGATGATGCGGCGCTTCAGGCGCTCCTCCAGCGGCAGCGCGAGCAGTTCCTCGGCCTTGCCGGCCTTCATCGACTTGGTGTCGACGCCCTCGAACAGCGCCATCAGCTTCTGCAGCGGGTCGTAGCCCTCCGAGCGCCGGTCGTGGATCAGGTCGAGCGCCGTGGTGACCTGCTCCTCGTCGAAGCGGGCGATGGGCAGGATCTTCGAGGCGTGCACGATCGCCGAGTCCAGGCCCGCCTTCACGCACTCGTCGAGGAAGACCGAGTTCAGGAGGATGCGGGCGGCCGGGTTCAGGCCGAAGGAGATGTTCGACAGACCGAGGGTGGTCTGCACGTCCGGGTGGCGGCGCTTGAGCTCGCGGATCGCCTCGATCGTCGCGATGCCGTCCTTGCGGGACTCCTCCTGCCCGGTGCAGATCGTGAAGGTGAGCGTGTCGATCAGGATGTCCGACTCGTTGATGCCCCAGTTGCCGGTGAGGTCCGCGATGAGCCGCTCGGCGATCTCGACCTTCTTCTCGGCGGTACGGGCCTGGCCCTCCTCGTCGATGGTGAGCGCGATCAGGGCCGCACCGTGCTCCTGCGCCAGCCGGGTGACCTTCGCGAACCGCGACTCCGGGCCGTCGCCGTCCTCGTAGTTCACCGAGTTGATCAGCGCCCGGCCGCCGAGCTTCTCCAGCCCGGCACGGAGGACGTCCACCTCGGTGGAGTCCAGCACGATCGGCAGCGTGGAGGCGGTGGCGAAGCGGCCGGCCAGCTCCTCCATGTCCGCGACACCGTCACGTCCGACGTAGTCGACGCACAGGTCCAGCATGTGCGCGCCCTCACGGATCTGGTCGCGCGCCATCTCCACGCAGTCGTCCCAGCGGCCGTCCAGCATCGCCTCGCGGAACTTCTTCGACCCGTTGGCGTTCGTCCGCTCGCCGATGGCCAGGTACGAGGTGTCCTGCCGGAACGGAACGGTCTGGTAGAGGGACGCGGCGCCGGGCTCGGGGCGCGGATCGCGCGGGGTCGGGGCGAGGTCGCGGACCCGCTCGACGACCTGCCGCAGATGCTCCGGCGTCGTACCGCAGCAGCCGCCGATCAGGGAGAGCCCGTACTCGCGCACGAAGGTCTCCTGCGCGTCGGCCAGCTCGGGGGCGGTCAGCGGGTAGTGCGCCCCGTCCTTGCCCAGAACCGGCAGACCGGCGTTGGGCATGCAGGACAGCGGGATACGGGAGTGGCGGGCGAGGTAGCGCAGGTGCTCGCTCATCTCGGCCGGGCCGGTCGCACAGTTCAGGCCGATCATGTCGATGCCCAGCGGTTCCAGCGCCGTCAGCGCCGCGCCGATCTCCGAGCCCAGCAGCATCGTGCCCGTGGTCTCGACGGTGACCGACACGATCAGCGGCAGGTCGGAGCCGGTGGCCTCCAGGGCCCGGCGGGCGCCGAGGACGGCGGCCTTGGTCTGGAGGAGGTCCTGGGTGGTCTCGACGAGGAGCGCGTCGGCGCCGCCCGCGATCATCCCCTCCGCGTTCTGCTGGTACGCGTCACGCAGCAGGGTGTACGGGGCATGGCCCAGCGTGGGCAGCTTCGTCCCCGGGCCCATCGAGCCCAGCACCCACCGCTGCTGCCCCGAGGAGACGGTGTGCTCGTCGGCGACCTCGCGGGCGATCCGGGCACCCGCCTCGGACAGCTCGTACACCCGCTCGGCGATGTCGTACTCCCCCAGGGCCGCGAAGTTGGCACCGAAGGTGTTGGTCTCGACGCAGTCGACGCCGACCTCGAAATACGCGGAGTGGACCGACCGGACGATGTCGGGGCGGGTCACGTTGAGGATCTCGTTGCAGCCCTCGAGGTTCTGGAAGTCGTCGAGGGTGGGGTCCTGCGCCTGGAGCATGGTGCCCATGGCTCCGTCGGCCACCACCACACGGGTGGCGAGGGCCTCGCGGAGGGCGGCGGCGCGGGTCCTGCTGTCGGCGGGAATCCGGCTGTCGGCGGAAGGGGTCGGCAACGAGGCCATGGAAGTGCTCCCTGGGATGCGACGGCTGTCGGCTTTGCGACTTCCCTGCGGAAGGCGCACCCGGCCAGAGTAGCCGGGCGTCCTGCACGGCGGCGTCCCGTCCCAGCCGGTGGACGGCATGCTGTCTCCGGCGACTGGGTGATGACTCGATGATGTCTCCATCCGCGCGGTCTTGACAGACTGTCCTGGCGGTAGGAGCTATTCGGCATCGGCCGATAATGTTCAGCATTGTCGAACCATGGTGAGAAGGGGCCGGGCGATGGCGAAGAACATCCAGTCGCTTGAACGAGCGGCGGCGATGCTGCGGCTGCTCGCGGGCGGCGAGCGCCGGCTCGGGCTGTCCGACATCGCGTCGTCGCTCGGCCTGGCCAAGGGGACGGCGCACGGCATCCTGCGCACGCTCCAGGCGGAGGGCTTCGTCGAGCAGGAGGCGGCGTCCGGCCGCTATCAGCTGGGGGCCGAGCTGCTGCGCCTCGGCAACAGTTATCTGGACGTGCACGAGTTGCGGGCCCGCGCCCTGGTCTGGACGGACGACCTGGCGCGCTCCAGCGGTGAGAGCGTGCATCTGGGGGTGCTGCACCAGCGCGGCGTGCTCATCGTCCACCACGTGTTCCGCCCCGACGACAGCCGCCAGGTGCTGGAGGTCGGTGCGATGCAGCCGCTGCACTCCACAGCACTGGGGAAGGTGCTGTCGGCGTACGACCCGGTGGCGCACAGCGAGGCCCTGGAGCTCGACCGCAACGCGTTCACCCCGCGGACCGTGACCGACCTGAAGGGCTTCGAGGGGGTGCTCGAGCTGACCCGGGCGCGGGGCTGGGCGGACGACGTCGAGGAGACCTGGGAGGGTGTCGCCGCGGTGGCCGCGCCCATCCACGACCGGCGCCGGATGCCGGTCGGCGCGGTGGCGATCACGGGCGCGGTGGAGCGGGTCTGCGACGGCCAGGAACTGCGCTCGGAACTGGTGGCGGCGGTACGGGACTGCGCGCGCGCCGTCTCCCGCGACCTGGGCGCCGGGCGGTTCTGAAACCACGCGCGCCGTCTCCCGCGACCCGGGTGCCGGGCGGTTCTGATCCCCGGCGCCCCCACGTCTCTCCACCGCAGCCGCACGTCCGACCGACGGCCGGCGGCTGACCTGCATCCTCGCGGTGCCACCCCCTTCACGCCAGGCGATTCGAGGCGTTCAGGCGCATCATCGATAACGATCGGGTTATCGGCCACACAACCCTTGACGTCGTGTTAACCAGGGGGCAAAACTGCCGTCCATCGGTCGGCATTGTCGAACACCTACCGGCGATACGCGCTAGAGTGTGGCAACGCCAAGGGCCGGTATCGCTCTCATCCCCCGAGGGCGCGAACCGCGGAGGGACCCGTCGGTTCGCCTTCCCCTGGACGAAGGACAAAGGAGTCGCGGGTGTCCAGCTCCGACATCTTCATCGGCGAGATCATTGGTACCGCCGTACTCATCCTGCTCGGCGCCGGCGTTGTCGCCGCCGTCGTGCTCAAGCGCTCCAAGGCGCAGAACGCCGGCTGGGTCGCCATCGCCTTCGGGTGGGGCTTCGCGGTCATGACGGCGGTCTACATATCGGGCCCCATGTCCGGTGCGCATCTGAACCCGGCAGTCACGCTCGGTATCGCGATCACGAGCGGGGACTGGAGCAACGTCCCCGTCTACTTCGCGGGCCAGCTGCTCGGCGCCATGCTCGGTGCCTTCCTGGCCTGGGTCGCCTACTACGGCCAGTTCAAGGCCCACCTCACCGACCCGGAGATCATCGCCGCGGCGCCCCACGAGGAGGGCATGGTCACCGAGCGGGCCGCCCCGAAGGCCGGTCCGGTGCTCGGCATCTTCTCCACCGGCCCCGAGATCCGGATCGTCTGGCAGAACCTCGCCACCGAGATCATCGGCACGCTCGTGCTCGTTCTGGCCGTACTCACCATGGGCCTGAACGACAGCGGCAAGGGACTCGGCACGCTCGGCGGACTCATCGTCGCCTTCGTCGTCGTCAGCATCGGCTTCTCGCTCGGCGGTCCGACCGGTTACGCCATCAACCCGGCCCGCGACCTGGGGCCGCGCATCGTGCACGCCCTGCTCCCGATGCCGAACAAGGGCGGCTCCGACTGGGGGTACGCCTGGGTCCCCGTGGTGGGACCGCTGATCGGTGGCGCCCTCGCCGCGGGTATCTACCAGCTCGCGTTCGTCTGAGCCTTACGTCCTTCCCCGAGACTTTCAGGAGCACACCGTGACCGACGCACACACCGCCGGCCCCTTCATCGCGGCCATTGACCAGGGCACCACCTCCTCCCGCTGCATCGTCTTCGACAAGGACGGCCGCATCGTCTCCGTCGACCAGAAGGAGCACGAGCAGATCTTCCCGAAGCCGGGCTGGGTGGAGCACAACGCCGCCGAGATCTGGACCAACGTCCAGGAGGTCGTCGCCGGCGCCTTGGAGAAGGGCGGCATCACCGCCGCCGACGTCAAGGCCATCGGCATCACCAACCAGCGCGAGACGACGCTGCTGTGGGACAAGAACACCGGTGAGCCCGTCCACAACGCCCTCGTCTGGCAGGACACCCGCACCGACGAGCTCTGCAGGGAGCTCGGCCGCAACGTCGGCCAGGACCGCTTCCGCCGCGAGACCGGTCTGCCGCTCGCGAGCTACTTCTCCGGCCCCAAGGTCCGCTGGCTGCTGGACAACGTCGAGGGCCTGCGCGAGCGCGCCGAGCGCGGCGAGATCCTCTTCGGCACCATGGACTCCTGGGTCATCTGGAACCTCACCGGCGGAGTCGACGGCGGGCACCACGTCACCGACGTCACCAACGCCTCCCGGACCATGCTGATGAACCTCCACACCATGGAGTGGGACGAGAAGATCGCCCAGTCCATGGAGGTCCCCATGGCCGTGCTGCCGGAGATCCGCTCCTCCGCCGAGGTGTACGGCCACGTCAAGGGCGGCGTCCTGGACGGTATCCCGGTCGCCTCCGCGCTCGGCGACCAGCAGGCCGCGCTGTTCGGCCAGACGTGTTTCGCCGAGGGTGAGGCGAAGTCCACGTACGGCACCGGCACCTTCCTGCTGATGAACACCGGCAACAAGATCATCAACTCCTACTCGGGCCTGATCACCACCGTCGGCTACAAGATCGGCGACCAGGCGCCGGTGTACTCCCTGGAGGGCTCCATCGCCGTCACCGGCGCGCTCGTCCAGTGGATGCGCGACCAGATGGGCCTGATCAACTCCGCCGCCGAGATCGAGACCCTCGCCTCGAGCGTCGAGGACAACGGCGGCGCCTACTTCGTCCCGGCCTTCTCCGGTCTCTTCGCCCCGTACTGGCGCTCCGACGCCCGCGGTGTGATCGCCGGACTCACCCGGTACGTCACCAAGGCGCACATCGCCCGCGCCGTTCTCGAGGCCACCGCCTGGCAGACCCGCGAGATCACCGACGCCATGACCAAGGACTCGGGTGTCGAACTGACCGCACTCAAGGTCGACGGCGGAATGACCTCCAACAACCTGCTGATGCAGACCCTCGCGGACGTCCTGGACGCCCCCGTGGTACGTCCGATGGTCGCCGAGACGACCTGCCTCGGCGCCGCCTACGCCGCCGGCCTGGCCGTCGGCTTCTGGCCGGACACCGACGCGCTCCGCGCCAACTGGCGCCGGGCCGCCGAATGGACCCCCCGTATGGAAGCGGCCGAGCGCGACCGCGAGTACAAGCTCTGGCTCAAGGCCGTCGAACGGACCATGGGCTGGATCGAGCACGAGAGCTGACGAGGAGCTATCGACGATGACCACCCTGCAGAGCGTCCCCGCCCTGGGGACGCACCCGGCCTCCGGTTCCCTGCCGAGCCGCGCCGAGACCCGGGAGCAGCTTGCCAAGGCGACATACGACCTCCTGGTGATCGGCGGCGGCATCCTGGGCATCTCCACTGCCTGGCATGCCGCGCAGGCCGGGCTGCGGGTGGCGCTGGTGGACGCCGGCGACTTCGCCGGCGCCACCTCCTCCGCCTCCTCCAAGCTGCTCCACGGCGGTCTGCGCTATCTGCAGACCGGCGCGGTGAAGCTGGTCGCGGAGAATCACTTCGAGCGGCGTGCGGTCTCCCGCGAGGTGGCCCCGCACCTGGCCAACCCGCTCACCTTCTACCTGCCGGTCTACAAGGGCGGCCCGCACGGCGCCGCCAAGCTCGGCGCGGGCGTCTTCGCCTACTCGGCGCTCTCCGCGTTCGGTGACGGCGTCGGCCACGTCATCTCCCCGGCCAGGGCGCAGCGCGACGTCCCCGAGCTGCGCACGGAGAACCTCAGGGCCGTGGCCGTCTACGGCGACGACCAGATGAACGACGCCCGCATGGCGCTGATGACGGTCCGCGCGGCCGTCGACGCGGGCGCGGCCGTCCTCAACCACGCCGAGGTCACCGGGCTCCGCTTCACCCGGGGCCGGGTCACGGGCGCCGAGCTCAAGGACCGCACGGACGGTGCCGAGTTCGGCGTCACCGCCCGGCTGGTGCTGAACGCGACCGGCCCGTGGGTGGACCACCTGCGGAAGATGGAGGACCCGAACGCGGCGCCCTCCATCCGCCTCTCCAAGGGCGCGCACCTGGTGCTGAAGCGCACCTCGCCGTGGAAGGCGGCCCTCGCGACCCCGATCGACAAGTACCGCATCACCTTCGCCCTCCCCTGGGAGGACATGCTGCTGCTCGGTACGACGGACGAGGCCTACGAGGGCGACCCGGCGGATGTCGCGGTCAACGAGAAGGACATAGCCCAGATCCTCGACGAGGCCGCGTTCTCGATCCGCGACCAGCAGCTGTCCCGCGATCTGATCACCTATTCCTTCGCGGGTCTGCGGGTGCTCCCGGGCGGGCCCGGCGACACCTCGAAGGCCAAGCGCGAGACGGTCGTCACCGAGGGCCGCGGCGGCATGCTGTCGGTGGCCGGCGGCAAGTGGACGACCTTCCGCCACATCGGCCGTACGGTGATGAACAAGCTGGCCGAGCTGCCGGGCCGGCCGCTCGCCGACGACATGGAGCCGATAGCGCACCTGCCGAGGAAGCTCCCGCTGCCGGGCATCGCCAACCCGCGCGCCGTCGCCCACCGGCTGCTGGTGGACGGTCCGGCGCCCGGGCCGCGCATGGCCGCCGACACCGCGCGCCACCTGGCCACGCACTACGGCTCGCTGTCCTTCGACATCGCGCGGCTGGCGAACGACGACCCGGCGCTGGCCGAGCGCATCCACCCGGACGCCCCCGAGATCTGGGCGCAGGTCGTGTACGCGCGCGACCACGAGTGGGCCGAGACGGCGGACGACGTGCTGCGCCGCCGTACGACGCTGACGATCCGCGGTCTGGCGACGGAGGACATCCGTACCGGGGTCGAGGACCTGCTGCGCAAGAAGGCCTGACCCGGCGGCAGGTCCGGCCCGGCGGTAGGGCGAACATCCGTGGACGAGGGCGGCTCCTTGCGGGGCGCGCCCTCGTTGTACGCTCAGACATCGGATGATTCGAGGGACGAGCGCGAGGGGGAACGTCATGGCTGTCACCGACGAGGCCATCGAGAAGATCAAGGGGATGATCGTCTCAGGTGCGCTGCGGCCGGGCGACCGGCTCCCCAAGGAGAGCGAACTCGCCGCCGAGCTGGGCCTGTCCCGGAACTCGCTGCGCGAGGCGGTGCGCGCGCTGTCGCTGATCCGCATTCTCGACGTACGGCAGGGCGACGGTACGTACGTCACGAGCCTGGACCCCCAGTTGCTGCTGGAGGCGCTGAGCTTCGTCGTGGACTTCCACCGGGACGACACGGTCCTGGAGTTCCTGGCCGTACGCCGGATTCTGGAGCCCGCGGCGACGGCGATGGCCGCCTCCCGGATCAGCGAGGCCGAGCTGGACGTGCTCAGCTCCCAGCTGGACGCGCTGGGCGCGGAGCCCTCCGTGGAGGAACTGGTCGCCGCGGACCTGGAGTTCCACCGGGGCATCGTCCAGTCCTCCGGCAACTCCGTGCTCTGCTCCCTGCTCGACGGCCTCTCCGGGCCGACGACGCGGGCCCGTGTGTGGCGCGGGCTGACCCAGGAGAACGCGGTCAGCCGCACGCTCCACGAGCACCGCGCGATCCTCGCGGCACTCCGCGACCGTGACGCGGAGGCGGCGCGGTCGTGGGCGACGGTGCACGTGGCGAGCGTCGAGCAGTGGCTGAGGTCGACGCTCTAGCAGCCGCCGGGACGCGGCTCGGAATGAGCCCGTCCCGCCGGCCGCTAGTCCTGCTTCTCGCCGCTCGCGAAGCGTGAGATCACCAGCGCGACGATGATGATCGCGCCGTTCAGGAACTGGTTCCACAGCGCCGGGACCCCGCCCAGCGTCATCACGTTGACCACGAGCTGGAGCGTCAGTACACCCGTCAGCGCGCCGAAGAGCGTCCCGCGGCCGCCCTTGAGGCTGATTCCTCCGATCACGGCCGCCGCGAAGACCTGGAAGATCCAGCCGTTGCCCTGGGTGGCCGCCACCGAGCCGTAGTGGCCGGTGTAGAGGATGCCCGCGAACGCGGCCAGGAGTCCCCCGATCGCGAGGACGATCCAGGTGATGCGGTCGACACGGATGCCGGCGGCCCGCGCCGCCTCCGCGTTCCCGCCGATCGCGTACAGTGCGCGCCCGTGGCGCAGATACGCCAGCGCCGCGCCGCCGATCGCGAAGAGCGCCAGGCAGATCCAGACGGCGGCGGGCGCGCCCAGCCAGTCGGTCTTGCCGAGGTAGCGGAAGGACTCCGGCACGTCGGTGATCGACTTGCCCTCGGTGATGCCGATGTGGAGTCCCCGCAGCATGGTCAGCATGCCGAGCGTGGCGATGAAGCCGTTGACCCGCAGCTTGAGCATCAGGAAGCCGTTGATCGCGCCGATGGCGAGCCCGGCGAGCAGGCAGACGGGAATGGCCGTCCACACCGGGAGGAGTTCGAGGCCGGCGAAGCGGCCGCCCTCGGCCGGCAGGATCAGCCACATGGCGATGACCGGGGCGATGCCGATCGTCGACTCCAGTGACAGGTCCATCCGGCCGCAGATGAGGATGAGCGCCTGGCCGAGCACCAGCAGGCTCAGCTCGGACGACTGCTGGACCACGCTGATGAGGTTGTTGGAGGTGAGGAAGACCGGCGAGACGATGAAGCCGATCACCATCAGCACCAGGATCACCGGCACGAGCGAGAAGTCGCTCCATCTGATGAGCCGCAGCCGGTTCAGCGGGCTCCCGGCCTTGAGGTCCTCGGCCGTCACGGGCCGTATCGTGTCGGTCATTCCCGCTCTCCCACACCTTCCATGGCGGCGACCAGTTCGCGGTCGGTCCACCCGGTCCCGAAGCCTGCGACGACCCGCCCGTGGAAGAGGGCGATCACCCGGTCGCACACCCGCAGATCGTCCAGCTCGTCCGAGATGATGACGGCCGCGCTGCCTTCGGCGGCCACCCTGCGGACCACGCCGAGCAGCGCGTCCTTGGACTTGACGTCCACCCCCGCGGTGGGCCGGACGGCGACCAGCGCGCTGGGCCTGCGGGCCAGGGCGCGGGCGACCACGACCTTCTGCTGGTTGCCTCCCGAGAGCCCGGAGACCTTCGCTTGCGGCCCCTGGGTCTTGATGTCGAGTGATGTGATCATGGACTGGGCGAATTCCCTTGTACGAGAGGGCAGTACGGTCCCCCACGGGCCGAGCTGGTCGGCGACCGTGAGCGTGGCGTTCTCGGCGACGCTGCGGTCGGGGACGAGGCCCTGGATGTGCCGGTCCTCGGGGATGTAGCCGATCCCGGCGTCGAGCGCGTCCGGCACGCTGCCCGGCCGGACGGTTCTGCCGCGTACCGTGATCCGTCCCGCGGTCGCCTTCCGCAGCCCGGCCAGGGTCTCCCCGAGTGCCGTGTTGCCGCTGGCGGCGGCGCCCGCGAGTCCGAGCACCTCGCCCGCCCGCACCTCCAGGTCCAGCGGCTCGAACTGGCCGTCCAGGGCGAGCCCCTCGGTGCGCAGGACCGGTTCGGCGTCCCGCACGGTGTGCGCCGGGGCGTGCCAGGCGGAGGCGCCGCTGGTGGCCTCGCCGGTCATGGCGGCGACCAGGTCGTCCTTGGCGAGCTCGGCAACGGGTGCGGTGAGGACATGACGGGCGTCGCGGTAGACGGTGACGGCGGTGCACAGTTCGTACACCTCCTGCAGATGGTGGGAGATGAAGAGGAACGCCACTCCCTGGTCCTGCAGTTCGCGGAGCTTCGCGAACAGCCGCTGGATGCCCCGGGCGTCGAGCTGGGCGGTCGGCTCGTCGAGGATGATCAGGCGCGCGCCGAAGGACAGCGCCCGCGCGATCTCGACGAACTGCCGCTGCTCGACGGCGAGGTCCTTCACCCGTGCGGTGGGATCGACGCTCACGCCGTACTCGGCGAGCAGCTCCGCGGCCCGCCGCCGCAGGCTCCGCCAGCTGATCGTGCGGCGGCCCGCCTCGAAGCGGCCGAGGAAGAGGTTCTCGGCGACGGTGAGGTCGGGGACCACCATGGACTTCTGGTAGACGCAGGCGACCTTGGACTGCCAGGCCGCCGTGTCGCCGAAGGCGGGGGCCGGCTCCCCGCCGAAGGTGACGGTGCCCGCGTCCGGTCTGTGCAGTCCGGTGAGCACGCTGACGAGCGTGGACTTGCCGGCGCCGTTGCGCCCGACGAGTGCGTGGGACTCGCCCGGCGCGACGGTGAGCCGTACCCCGTCGAGCGCGACGGTCGGGCCGAAGCGCTTGACGATGCCTTCCGCGTGCACTGCGGCCGTCGCCATGGCTACTTCTCCAGCTGGTTGGCCCAGAGCTTCGGGTCGTCCACGTTCTCCTTGGTCACGAGGGGTGCCGGGAGCTGGTCCTCGAAGCCGTTCGGAATCTTGATGATGGTGGAGTCGTGGTCGGTCGGGCCCTCCTTGAAGGTCTTCCCCTCCAGGGCGGCCTTGGCGTAGAAGAGCGCGTACCGGGCGTAGAGGTCGGCGGGCTGGGAGACGGTCGCGTCGATCTTCCCTTCGCGGATGGCGGCCAGTTCCTCCGGGATGCCGTCGTTGGAGATGATCGTGATGTGGCCAGGGGTCCCGGGCGCCTTGAGCAGCTTCTTCTGCTCGAGGAGGGCGAGGGTGGGCTGCAGGAAGACGCCGCCGCCGTTGATGTCGGGGTGGGCGGCGAGGGTGGACTGGAGCTTGGCCGATGCGACGTCGCCCTTCCAGTCGGTGGCCAGCTCGAAGACCTGGATGCCGGGGAAGTTCTGGTCCATGCAGGACTTGAAGGCCTCGGAGCGGTCCCGGCCGTTGATGGACGACAGGTCGCCCTGGAACTCGACGACCTTGCCCTTGCCCTTCAGCTGCTTGCCGAGGTACTGGCAGGCCTTCTCGCCGTACGCACGGTTGTCGGCCCGTACGACCATGTAGACGCTGCCCTCGTCGGGGCGGGTGTCGACGGAGACGACCGGGATCTTCTTCTCCTCCAGGGTCCGGAGGGTCTCGGCTATCGCGCCGGTGTCCTGCGGGGCCATGACGACGGCCTTGGCCCCCTGGTCGGTGAAGACCTGGACGTTGGAGACGAGCTTGCCGATGTCGTTCTGCGAGTTGGTCAGCGAGAGCGCGTCGACCTCGCCGTCCTTGACGCCCTTCTCTACGTACTGCTGGTAGGAGTTCCAGAAGTCGCTGTCGCTGCGCGGCAGGTCGATGCCCACCTTGCCGGCGGCGCCTGACCCGCCGCCCTGGTCCCGGTTGCAGCCCGCGAGGGCCGTCACGGCCAGAAGTACGGCGCAGGTCGCGGCACTTGTCGTACGCACTCTCATGGGTCCTGTCCTTCTACGGTCTACGGTTGTCGGCTCAGGTGGCGGGGCGCAGGCGCAGTCCCTGCATCCCGCCGTCGACCGCGAGTGCCGTGCCCGTGACGGCTGCCGCGGCGGGACTGGCGAGATAGACGACGGCGGCCGCGACCTCGTCGGCGGCGACCAGACGTCCGGTGGGCTGACGGGCCTCGAGTGCGGCCCGTTCGGCCGCGGGGTCCGCGGCCCGGTCGAGGAGCCGGCCGATCCAGGGGGTGTCGGCCGTGCCGGGGTTGACGCAGTTGACGCGGATGCCCTCGCGGACGTGGTCGGCGGCCATGGCGAGGGTGAGGGAGAGGACGGCCCCCTTGGAGGCGCTGTAGAGGGCGCGCTGGGGCAGTCCCGCGGTGGCGGCGATCGAGCAGGTCTGGGTGATGGAGACATGGCCGGGGCGCTCGTCGGCGGCGGCCCGGAGATGCGGCAGGGCGTGCCGGGCGGTGCGGACCATCCCGAGGACGTTGATGTCGAGGACGCGGCGCCATTCGTCGTCGGGGTTGTCGGCGACGGTGCCGATGGCGCCGATGCCCGCGTTGGAGACGACGGTGTGGAGGCCGCCGAACTCGTGTGCAATGTCGTCGATGGCGGTGCGGACCGCACGGTCGTCGGTGACATCCGCCTTCAGGGCGAGCGCGCCGTCGGGGGCCCCCGCCGGGTCACGGTCGAGCACGGCGACGCGGGCGCCGCGCCGGAGGAGCAGCGCGGCGACGGCGGCGCCGATCCCCGAAGCCCCGCCGGTCACCAGTGCGGACATCCCCTCGAAGTCCCGGGCTCCGAAGTCCCGTACGGCAGTCACCGGTCGGCCTCCTCGATGACGGCGGTGCGGCGGGCCTGCCAGACGGGCCCTTCCGGGTAGCGGTGTGCGGCGAGCGACTCGGGGCGCATCCGGGCGGAGAAGCCGGGGGCGCTCGGTGCGGCGTAGTGCCCGTTCCGCACAACGGCCGGGTCGGTGAAGTGTTCGTGGAGGTGGTCGACGTACTCGATGACGCGGTCCTCCTTGCTGCCGGAGACGGCGACGTAGTCGAACATCGCGAGGTGCTGCACCAGTTCGCACAGTCCCACCCCGCCCGCATGGGGGCAGACGGGCACGCCGTACTTGGCGGCGAGCAGCAGGATCGCGAGGTTCTCGTTGACGCCGGCGACGCGGGCCGCGTCGATCTGGACGAAGTCGACGGCGGCGGCCTGGAGCAGTTGCTTGAAGACGATCCGGTTGGCGGCGTGCTCGCCGGTGGCGACCTTGACGGGCTGTCCGGCGCGTACGGCCGCGTGGCCGAGGACGTCGTCGGGGCTGGTGGGTTCCTCGATCCAGTGCGGCTCGTACGGCGCCAGGGCCGCCATCCAGCGCAGCGCGTCGGGGACGTCCCAGCGCTGGTTGGCGTCGACCGCAATGCGTACGTCGGGGCCCACCGCGGCACGTGCCAGCTTCAGGCGCCGTACGTCGTCGTCGAGGTCGGCGCCGACCTTCAGCTTGATCTGGCCGAAACCGTCGGCGACGGCCTGTTCGGCGAGCGTGACCAGCTTCGTGTCGGAGTAGCCGAGCCAGCCGGGCGACGTGGTGTACGCGGGATAGCCCTCGGCGAGCAGCCGTTCGGCCCGCTGCTCCCTCCCGGGCTCGGCGGCGCGCAGGATCGCCAGGGCCTCGTCCGGGGTGAGCGCGTCGGTGAGATAGCGGAAGTCGACGAGGGAGACGAGCTCCTCCGGGGTCATCGCGGCGAGGAACTCCCACACGGGCTGCCCGGCCAGGGTCGCCGCGAGATCCCAGGCGGCGTTGATCACCGCCCCGGCGGCCATGTGCATCACGCCCTTCTCGGGGCCGAGCCAGCGCAGCTGCGAGTCATGGGTGAGGTCGACGTGAAGTGCCGCGAGGGCGGCTGCCGTGAGGGGGGCCGGGCGGCCGACGACGTAGGGCCGCAGCGCCTCGATGGCGGCGGCGATGACATCGTTGCCGCGGCCGATCGTGAAGCAGAAGCCGTGTCCTTCGTCGCCCGCGTCGGTACGGACGACCACGTAGGCGGCCGAGTAGTCGGGGTCGGGATTCATGGCGTCGGAGCCGTCGAGCTGTTCCGAGGTGGGGAAGCGGACGTCGTGGACCTCGAACCCTGTGACGGTCTGACTCATGCACGCCCCTGGCTGGAACATCGGACCTCTTCTGGTCATCCGATGTATAGCGCTGCCGTGTGCGCAGCGTCCAGGGCCGGGAGAAAGAAATCCCATGACAGCTCGGATGAATCGCCGCCCGGAATTCGGTATTCCCCTGACCTATGCCCGTGCCGTATCGAACTTCACCCAGGCGTGCGCAGAGGCTCGGGCGGGCATCCGTGAAGCCGTAAGGTTGGTCCGTACGCAAGGAACGCCGAAAGGAGGCACTGGGTGATCGAGCTCGAGGGGGTTCCCGAGCTGATCGACCCGGTCATGGTGGCCGCGTTCGAGGGCTGGAACGACGCCGGCGACGCCGCCTCCACCGCGGTCGCACACCTGGACCGGGAATGGAAGGGCGAGGTGTTCGCGGCGCTCGACGCCGAGGACTACTACGACTTCCAGGTCAACCGGCCCACGGTGTGGCTGGACGGCGGGGTACGGAAGATCACCTGGCCCACCACCAGGCTCTCCGTGGTCCGGGTCGGCGGCGAGAAGCCCCGCGACCTGGTGCTGGTCCGCGGGATCGAGCCGTCCATGCGCTGGCGCTCGTTCTGCAACGAGCTGCTCGGCTTCGCCCATGAGCTGGGCGTCGAGATGGTGGTGATCCTGGGCGCGCTCCTCGGAGACACCCCGCACACCCGTCCGGTGCCGGTCAGCGGGGTCACGTCGGACCCGGACCTGGCGAGGACGCTGGACCTCGAGGAGACGCGGTACGAGGGCCCGACGGGCATCGTGGGCATCCTCCAGGAGGCGTGCACGCACGCCGGGGTGCCGGCCGTGTCCCTGTGGGCGGCGGTGCCGCACTACGTGTCGCAGCCGCCCAACCCGAAGGCGACGCTGGCCCTGCTGAACCGGCTGGAGGATCTCATCGACCTCCGTATCCCGCTCGGCGAACTGCCGGAGGACGCACGGGCCTGGCAGCTCGGCGTGGACCAACTGGCGTCCGAGGACAGCGAAGTGGCGGAGTACGTGCAGACGCTGGAGGAGGCACGGGACACCGCCGAGCTTCCGGAGGCGTCCGGTGAGGCCATCGCGCGCGAGTTCGAGCGGTATCTGCGGCGCCGGGACGGCGGTCCCGGTCCGGGGCAGACGCCGGGCGGGCACGCGACGGAGAGCGGCGACGCGGGCTCGTATCTGCGCGACACGTCCAGCGGCCGGACGAAGCCGCCCAAGCCGCCGAAGCCGGAGTCCGAGGACGAGAGCGGGAGCGACAGGGGTTCCGGCTCGGGTCCGGACTCGGGTCCGGACGCCTCGGGCCCGTCCGAGGACTGAGGAGCGAGCAGCGACAGCGGGGTGGTGCCGGACCGGCACCACCCCGCTCTCCGTGGGGGTCCTAGGAGCCGTCGCCGCAGCGGAAGCGGGCCGCCGCCCAGTCGCCGTGGTCGCCGCTCTTCGAGCCGTTGGTGTCGGTGATCCGCAGATGGACGTGGCGTGCGCCGGTCACGTCCACCTCGGCCGGCACGGTGGCCGAGGCGCCGGTGAGCTTCGGCGAGGTCCACAGCACCTTGCCGTCCGCCTCGACCGAGAAGGCCACTTCGCCGTAGCCGTTGATCTCGTCGTCGATGCCGACGTCGGCGGTGAACGTGGTGCAGCGGCCCCCGAGATAGACCTCGATGTCGGAGTCGGCGTGCGCCCCGATGCCCTTCTCGTAGGTCTTTCCGGCGAGGGTGAGCGTATGGCCGTCGCTCGCGCCCGACTCACCGTTGCTGCGGTCGCGTTCGGGCGGTCCCCAGCCGTTCGTGGACTTGAGCCACACCAGATCGCTCGCCCAGGTGTCGGCGGCCGGCGGCTCCGGCATCACGCCGACGGCGAACCGCTGCACGGCGGTACGGTCCTGGCCCGCCGACCGGTGCCGTACGGTCGCCGTGAGCGTCGCCTCGCCCGGCCGGGCGTCGTCGGCGGGGGTCACCTCGACCTCCACGCGCCGCGTCGTGCCCGCCGGGATACGGTCCACGGTCGCCGCGGGCGTGACCTCCCAGCCCGCGGGGGCGGCCGGCGAGACGGTGACCCCGGTGGCGTCGTGCGTGCCCGCCGTGACGTCGACCGCGATCTTTCCGGGCGCACCGGCGCCGAGTTCCTGTCCCGCGGGCGCGGTGACGACCGCGGTGGCGCCCGGCGCGGCGCCGCCGACCGCCGCGGTGTCCTCCAACTCCAGGGCGAACCCGCGGTCGGTGCGCAGGGCGGGGGTCTTGACCTGAACCACGCCGCCGCGGTCGTCGCGGTCGTAGAACCAGCCCTGTGTCGCCGTCTCGTACGCCGCCTTCGAGGTGAGCCGGGGCAGCTTGCGGTCGTCGAGCTGCACCGCGCTCGGTGCGTCCCCGGTGTGCAGGGTGAACCGGTACGGCCGCGCGGTCTGCTTGCCGGTGAAGGAGCCCTTGCTCGCGCCGATCCGTACGGTCACGTCGCCCGCGCCGCGGCGCGGGGCCTCGACGTCGGCGCGCTGGGTGGCGTACTTGCCGCCGCGGTGCTCGCGCGTCACACCGTCGTCCTCGTACAGCGTGAAGGACGAGTCGCCCTGCGGGTAGATGTCCCAGGCGAGCGGGGAGTCCGCGGTGCGGTCGGCGTAGGAGCGGATGCCGCCCGGCCACATGGGCACGGTGGCCCCGGCCCGGACGAACAGCGGGAGCGTGTCGAGCGGGGCGCTGTAGTCGTCGACGGTGACCGGGCCCTCGTAGGTCCGTCCGCTCCAGTAGTCGATCCAGGTGCCCTTCGGCAGGTAGATCCCGTCGCGCTGCACGGCGTCCTGGTAGACGGGGGCGACGAGGAAGTCCTCGCCGCTCAGGAACTCGTACTTGGCCGCGTCCGTGGCCGCCTTGGGGTCGTCGGGGTACTCCAGCACGAGCGGGCGGGCGAGGCCGACGCCGGTCTTCGTCGCCTGGTGTGCGTGCGTGTAGATGTACGGCAGCAGGGCCTCGTGGAGCTTGAGGTAGTCCCGGTTGACGGACGTGTACGGTTCGCCGTATCGGAAGGGCTGCTTGTCGCTGGCGGCCCAGCCGTCCATGGTCATGGTGACCGGGAGGAACATCTTCCACTGCAGGTCGCGCGTGTAGGTCTTGGGGCTGCCGCCGAAGATGCCGTCCACGTCGCCGGTCGTGTAGGCGAGTCCGGACATGGAGGCGCCCGCGTAGGTCGGGATCTGCCAGCGGACGTACTCCCAGGTGCCGGACTGGTCGCCGGACCACTGGACGCCGCAGCGCTGGGCGCCGGACCAGCTCTCGGGGGCCCAGGTGAAGCCGCGGGCGGTGCTGTTCGCCTCGATTCCGGCGTACGCGTCCTTGCAGCCGTCCAGGGCGAACTTGTACCCCGCGCCGACCCAGGCGACGTCGAGCTTGGCGACCCGCTGGCCGGCCTTGACCTGGTCGGCGAGCTTGTCGAGGCCGTCCTCGGTCCACAGGCCGAGCTGCATCTTGCGCTGCTGGAGGCCCTGGGCGGTCTCGGCGAGGTTCTCGTAGCCGCAGCCGTAGCCGTCGTTGACGAGCATCCAGCCGTTGGGCATGTCGTTCTCGACGTAGCCGTCGGCGACCTTGAGCGCGTCGAGGGTGTGCCGCTCGCCCCGGTTGGCGTTGTGCAGGTAGCAGTCGGCGTCGCCGATCTCCAGCCCGTAGACGGGCGGCATGAAGGGCTTGCCGGTCAGCCGCGTGTACTGCCCGATGACGTCCTTGGCGCTCGGCCCGGCGAAGTAGTAGGCGTCGAAGCGCTGTTCCTCGGCGGAGGTGGTGACGGGGTCGCCGAAGACGTACGTGTTGGGGGCGTACGTGTTGCGGTAGACGCCGTAGCCGGCCGAGGAGAGGTAGAACGGGACGGAGTTGGGGTGGCCGCCGTCGTTCCAGTTGTAGTCGACGCCGGCCTCGACGGTCTTGCCGCGGTGGGAGGTGTTGCCGCGGCCGTTCTGCATTCCGGCGCCGTAGAACTGCTCGTCGCCGCCGCGCGCGAGCGTCTGGGTCATCCCGTCCTGACTCCAGGTCAGGCCCTGGGTCTCGGACCAGAGTCGGGTGCCGTCGGCCCGGTACAGGGCGAAGCGCAGCGGTGACTTGTAGGCGTGGAGTGTCACCTTCGACGTGCTGAGCTCGTAGCGGTCGCCCCGGTCATTCCAGCGGGTGGCGGGCGGAGTGCCCTGCGGGAGGACGATGTCGGTGCCCGTCGGGTCGGTGAAGGCGCCGTCGGGGGCGAGTTCGATGCGGAACGTCTCCTGGGAGACGAAGCTGACGCGGGCCTCGGCCTTCCCGGCGGTGAGGCGGTACACGGCTCCTTCGGCGGTGAAGCCGGTGACGTCCCCGACGGTGGTGGGGGACGGCTCGGCCTGGGCGCTTCCCGGCCCGGCGAGCACCGAGAGGACACCGAGCAAGGCCCCGGCCACCGCCATCCTGACGAATCTTATGCGTTTTATTGATTGCATAGAGCGTGCTTAGCGCAGAAACGAGCACGAGACCAAGGACAAAACGGAACCGCCCCCGGACTCCGGAAAGAAGTCCAGGGGCGGCCTGCGGAAGGTGCCGGATGCCGCGCGGGTGCGGCGCGGCCGGTGAGGTGCGGTTTTACAGAGCGACGCCCAACAGCGCGTCCACACCGCGCGATACGAGACCGGGCGCGCCCTCGTCCGTACCGCCTTCGGTGCGCTGGAGCTCGGCCCAGCGGTCGACGGCGGCGAGTGCGGCGGGAGCGTCCAGGTCGTTCGCGAGAGCCTCGCGGATCTCCTCCACAAGCGCCTCGGCGGGCGGCCCGTCGGGGCGCGACACGGCGGCGCGCCAGCGGCCGAGGCGGGCCTCGGCGTCCTGCAGCACCTGGTCGGTCCACTCCCAGTCGGCGCGGTAGTGGTGGGAGAGCAGGGCGAGCCGGATCGCGGCGGGGTCGACGCCGTCACGGCGCAGCGTGGAGACGAAGACCAGGTTGCCCTTGGACTTCGACATCTTCTCGCCGTGCAGGGCGACCATGCCCGCGTGCACGTACGACTTGGCGAACGGGTGCTCGCCGGTGAGGACCTGGGCGTGCGAGGCGCCCATCTCGTGGTGCGGGAAGGCGAGATCGGACCCGCCGCCCTGCACGTCGAAGCCCATGCCGAGGTGGTCGAGGGCGATGGCGACGCACTCGATGTGCCAGCCGGGCCGGCCGCGGCCGAGACTGCCGCCGTCCCAGCTGGGCTCGCCGTCGCGGGCGGCCATCCACAGCATCGGGTCGAGCGGGTTCTTCTTGCCGGGCCGCTCGGGGTCGCCGCCGCGCTCGGCGGACAGGGCCCGCATCACGTCGGCGCCGCAGTTCGACACCTCACCGAAGTGCGGATCGGCTTCCACCGAGAAGTAGACGTCGCCGTCGAGTTCGTAAGCGGCACCGGCGTCGCGCAGCTGCTCGACGAGCGGAACGATCCCGGGTATCGCCTCGACGGCACCGATGTAGTGCTTCGGGGGCAGCATCCGCAGGGCGGTCATGTCCTCGCGGAACAGCGCGGTCTCGCGCTCGGCCAGCGCGACCCAGTCCTCGTCGTCGCGCTGGGCGCGCTCGAGGAGGGGATCGTCGACGTCCGTGACGTTCTGGACGTAGTGAACCTGCCGCTTGGTGTCGAGCCACACGCGCTGAACGAGGTCGAACGCGTTGTAGGTCGCCGCGTGACCCAGGTGGGTCGCGTCGTACGGGGTGATTCCGCAGACGTAGATACGGGCGACGGGACCGGGGGCGACGGTGACGAAACCCCCGGTCGCGGTGTCGTGGATCCGGAGGTCGCGGCCCGTGCCGGGCAGGGCGGGGACCTCAGAAGCGGGCCAGGCATGCATGCCATGAGCGTAACCGGACGCAGCTTCCGGATACGAACCGGATGCCTCCTCTTGGCCGGTTCGGCACTCTTGCGCGGCTCGGTGACCTGGAGGTACGGAACCCGCCGCGGGGCTCGGGCAGAGCCGTGGAGCCGGTGCTACACCGGCGGCCACGGGATCGCGGGCCACTCCCCCGAGGGTTCCGGGTGGCGGGAGGAGGCCAGGAGGGCGGCCACACGGGCGCGTACGGCCGCCACCTCCGCCGGGGTGAGGAGTTCCCCGAGGCGCGCCGCCAGGGCGGAACCGTCGGAGAGGGAGGCCATCAGGGTGCCGAGCACCTCGACCGCCTCCGGTGTCAGGGGCTCGCCCGCCCAGCCCCAGAGCAGGGTGCGGAGCTTGTCGTCGATGTTGAAGGTGACGCCGTGGTCGATCGCGTACAGCCGCCCGTCCGCCGTCGGCAGCAGATGTCCGCCCTTGCGGTCCCCGTTGTTGATCACCGCGTCCAGGACGGCCAGCCGCCGCAGCCGCGGATCGTCGGCGTGCACGAGGAGCGCCGTCCGCCCCTCCCCCACGTCCGCGAAGCCGACCGCCTTCCAGCCGTCTCCCGGCTCGTCGTCCTCGACGAGGGCGAGCAGCCCGGCGGACGGGTCGCCCTCGATCCAGAGCTGGAGCATGCCCTCGCCGTAGGGCCCGTCGCGGAGCACGGTCGGCGGCACGAGCCCCCAGCCCGTCGCCTCGGAGACCTCGTACGCCGCCACCTCGCGCCGGGCCAGGTTGCCGTCCGGGAAGTCCCAGAGCGGACGCTCGCCCGCGACCGGCTTGTACACGCAGTGCGCTTCCCCGCCGTCGTACGAGACGGAGCAGTACAGCACCGCGTTGGACGCCTCGCGGATCCGCCCCTTCACCGTCAGCTCACCCTTGGTGAGCAGCTCGAGAGCCGTCGCGTGAGCGTTCCTGTGCGCGTTCGCGCCCGCGTTCGTGGTCACGCTCCGCGACGGTATCCGTTCTGGCGCGGACATACATGTCCCTCCGGGTCGAGCGGCAGGCTGCACAGCGGGCACGGCGGCCGCCCCGCGTTCACGACGTCCAGGGCGCGCTTGGCGAAGGCCCTCGCCTGCGCCCCGGTCAGCCGGACGCGCAGCATCGGCGGACCGTTCTCCTCGTCCTGCAGCAGCCGTTCCTCGGCCTCCGCGAGGTCCTCCTCGGATTCCACGTCCAGCTCGACGAGCGCCTGCGCCTCGACGATCATGCGCTGTTCCTCGCCGTCCCAGGCCAGCGCCATCGTGCCGACCCTGAACTCCTCCTCCACCGGCACGTCCAGCGGCGCCGTGTCGGTGACGTCCGCGGGCGCCATGGCCGGCACCGGGGCGTTGCCCCCGGTGCGCCGCACCACCTCGTCGAGGAGCTCGTCCATCCGCTCCGCGAGCGCGGCGACCTGGGTCTTCTCCAGTGCGACGCTGGTCACCCGCCCGCCTGCGGAGGCCTGGAGGAAGAACGTACGACGTCCAGGCAGCCCGACCGTACCGGCCACGAACCGCTCCGGGGGGTCGTAGAGGAACACCTGACGGGACACGTCCTGTCTCCCTTGAGAGTCAGCGGGCTTTCGGCCCGTCCACCCTACTGCGCGATCCGATCACGGTGCGCCCGCACCGCCCCCGACGACCGCGGCACCGTCCGGGCCCTCCTCCTGCGGCTTGCGCGGCTTGAGCACGCCGAAGTCCCCCGTGTCCCCCAGCCGCAGCAGAAAGGGCCGCACCCGGGTGTAGCGGACCGCCGTCACCGAGCAGGGTTCGACGTGGATCCGCTGGAAGAGATCGAGATGCATCCCGAGCGCGTCGGCCACCAGCGACTTGATGATGTCGCCGTGCGAGCACATCAGGTAGACCGCGTCCTCGCCGTGCTCCTCCTCGATCCGCGCGTTCCATTCCCGTACGGCGTCGACCGCCCTCGCCTGCATGGCCCGCATCGACTCGCCGCCGGGGAACGCCGCGGCGGAGGGGTGCCGTTGCACGACCTCCATCAGCGGTTCGTCGCCGAGTTCGGCGAGCTTGCGGCCCGACCACTCGCCGTAGTGGCACTCACCGATCCGTTCGTCGGTGTGCAGCGGCAGTCCCGGACGTTCGTCGAGCAGCGGCTGCAGGGTCTCCAGACAGCGCTGGAGCGGGCTGGTGACGACCGCGGCGAGCTCCACTCCTGCGAGCCGCCCGGGCAGCGCCGCGGCCTGCACGGCGCCGCGCTCGTCGAGGGCGACACCGGGCGTCCAGCCGGCGAGCACCCCGGCGGTGTTGGCGGTGGAGCGTCCGTGACGTACGAGGATCAACGTGGCCATGCCGGCCAGCCTAGGCGGTGTCCCGGCGGGCGCACACGCCGCCGTGGACATGCGGGGGGACCCCCCGCGCGGAAGAATGCGCCCGTGATCGTCGACTACGCCATCTACCGTGACGGCCGCCGCACCGAGGGCCCCGACGACTTCTCCGACGCGCTCGACGAGGCCCGCGCGACCGGTGACGCCTTCCTGTGGATCGGACTGTACGAACCGACCGAGGACGAGTTCGACCGCGTCAGCACCGAGTTCGGGCTGCATCCGCTGGCCGTCGAGGACGCGCTGACCGCCCACCAGCGGCCCAAGCTCGAGGTGTACGAGGACTCGCTCTTCGTGGTCCTCAAGCCGGTGAAGTACGACGCGGAGAGCGACACCGTCTCCTCCGACGAGGTGATGGTCTTCATCGGTGACTCGTTCGTGGTGACGGTCCGGCACGGGGAGAGCGCGCCGCTGCATGCCGTACGGCTGCGGCTGGAGGCCGATCCGCACGTCCTGAAGCACGGTCCGACGGCGGTGCTGTACGCCGTCAGTGACGCCATCGTCGACCACTACATCGATGTCGCGGGCGAGCTCCAGACGGACCTGGAGGAGATGGAGGCGGCCGTCTTCGAGCCGGCCGGGGGCGACGTCCGCCACACCGCGGCCAAGATCTACAACTTCAAGCGCCAGCTGCTGGAGTTCCGCCGGGACACCGTGCCGCTGGGAGTTCCGCTGGCTCGGCTGGCGAGTGCGTCCGTGCCCTTCGTGCACGAGCACTCGCAGCCGTTCTTCCGCGACGTCAGCGACCATCTGACGCGGGTCAACGAGCAGGTGGAAGGGCTGGACAGGCTGCTCTCGGACATCCTCTACGCGCATCTCGCGCAGACGGGCGTACGGCAGAACGACGACGTACGGAAGATCTCGGCGTGGGCGGCGATGGTCGCGGTACCCACGATGGTGGCGGGGATCTACGGCATGAACTTCGAGCACATGCCCGAGCTGCGGTGGTGGTGGGCGTATCCGGCGGTGATCCTGCTCATGGCCGGGGCGGTGGTCGGGCTGCACCGGATGTTCAAGCGGCGCGGCTGGCTGTGATCCGGGCAGCGATGCGGCGCGGTGCGTCGTGTCGCCTCGGGTCAGACGACGACGGCCGTGGTCGCCGGACCGCCGAGGGCGTCGCGCCGCTCGGGCATCGTGAGGCTGACCATGCGCCGCCAGCCCCCGGCACGCTCGTACGCGTACATCGCCCGGATGCCCACCGCCAGCGCCGCGGACTTGGGCTTCGGCCACTTCAGCAGCCTGCCCATGTGGGACATGACGGCGAGGCTGACATCGCGGTAGACGGCGATCTCGGTGAGGGCGCACTCGCGGAGGGTGCGCTGGATGGCGCGGCCTCGGCCGGCGTACGCGAGGCGGAGCAACTCCTCGTGGCAGTACGCCAGGTGGTTGTCCTCGTCGTGACAGATCTGCTTGATGGCCTTGCCGACCTCGGGGTGCTCGCCGAAGTACCTGACCAGCATGTCCATCTGGTCGGCGGCGCGCTGCTCGGTGACGCGGCTGTGGGAGAGGTAGACGACGATGTCGTTCTCGGTGAGCCGCTCGTCGCGGCGCAGCTTGTCGTGCGCGAGGCCGATGCCGTGCTTCTCCAGCAGCATCGTGTAGTCGGTCTCGGGCGGTACGTCGACCGGCTCCAGGCCGCGCTTCTTGAGCAGGGCCTGGAAGATCCGGCCGTGCTTGTCCTCGTCGGAGCCGTGCCGGGTGATCTTCGGGGCG
Source organism: Streptomyces sp. NPDC059909 (assembly GCF_042730885.1). Classification (NCBI taxonomy): domain Bacteria; kingdom Bacillati; phylum Actinomycetota; class Actinomycetes; order Kitasatosporales; family Streptomycetaceae; genus Streptomyces; species Streptomyces sp. NPDC059909. The sequence continues at coordinate 98,338 of NZ_JBHWKX010000006.1, read as the reverse complement.
AGGTCGCGCATCGTCTCGGGCACGAGGGCCGCGATCCTGGCGTTCTCCCAGCCGCCCTGGGTCTCGCCGCTGGCCGCGATCGAGCAGAACAGCCGATACGAGTCGTCGTTGTCGAGGATTTCCTGGAACAGGCTTCGGGCCGAGAACATGACTGCCACCTCCGGTCAGGTGTCCGCAAAGAACGAGTCAAATGCGGACGGACCGGACCGGCAACAGGTGCGCGGGCGGACTCGGCCGAACGGAGGACGTCCGGGCGGCCCGTGTGTCCGTCCTCGAACGCCGGACGGGCTCCGAAGGAGCCCCGCTGCACGCGACGAGGGGCGTGACCCACGGCCGTGTGGCGCGTTAGGTGTCGTGACGGCCGTGGCGGGGATGACCCCGAGCCCCCACCACGGCCGCAGGCCTGTCCGGGGCCGAGCCCCGATCACGCCAGCCCGGAGCGCTCCAGGGCGTCCGTGCCGGCCCGCAGGGCGGCGAGGCGCTCGTCGAGCGTGAAGCCGGCCGGGGCGAGCGTGAGGGTCGTGACCCCCGCCGCCGCGTACGCCTGCATCCGCTCGGCGATCCGGTCGACGGAACCGAGCAGCGTCGTCGAGTCGATCAGCGAGTGCGGCACGGCCGCCGCGGCGCCGTCCTTGTCCCCGGAGAGGTACTTGTCCTGGATCTCCGCGGCTTCCTTCTCGTAACCCATGCGCTGGGCGAGCTGGTTGTAGAAGTTCTGCTTGCGGCTGCCCATGCCGCCGACGTACAGCGCGGTGTACGGACGGAACATGTCGGCCAGGGCGTTGACGTCGTCGCCGACGGCCAGCGGGACGGTGGGGCAGACGTCGAAGCCCTCCATGGTCTTCCCGGCCTTCTCGCGGCCCGCGCGGAGGTGGCGGATCGCGGTGTCCTCCAGGTGTTCCGCGGAGGGGAAGATCAGCAGGGCGCCGTCGGCGATCTCGCCGGTCTGCTCCAGGTTCTTGGGGCCGATGGCGGCGATGTACAGCGGGATGTGCTCGCGCTGGGGGTGGACGGTGAGCTTGAGCGGCTTTCCGGGGCCGCCGGGCAGCGGCAGGGTCCAGTGCTCGCCCTCGTACGAGAGGCGCTCGCGGGTCATCGCCTTGCGGATGATCTCGACGTACTCGCGGGTGCGGGAGAGGGGCTTGTCGAACGTGACGCCGTACCAGCCCTCGGAGACCTGCGGACCCGACACGCCGAGGCCCAGACGGAAGCGGCCGCCGGACAGTGAGTCGAGGGTGGCCGCGGTCATCGCGGTCATCGCGGGCTGCCGGGCGGGGATCTGGAGGATCGCGGAGCCGACGTCGATGCTCTCGGTCTGGGCGGCGACCCAGGCCAGGACGGTCGGGGCGTCGGAGCCGTACGCCTCCGCGGCCCAGCAGACGTCGTAGCCGAGGCGGTCGGCCTCCTGGGCGACGGCGAGATTGTCGCTGTCCATGCCCGCGCCCCAGTAGCCGAGATTGATGCCGAGCCGCATACCGCTCCCCTTACCGATGAGTAACGTCCTTGTCGCGGGACTCTAGCGCGGGTGCGGGGGATCCGTCAGGAGCGAGTTGTCCACAGGGTCGCTCCGTGTCGGGCCGTGGCCAGTAATCTCGCGGCCATGGAGCAGAGGCATCTCGGCCGCACCGGCCTGCGCGTGTCCCGGATCGGGCTCGGCACCCTCACATGGGGGCGGGACACGGACGAGCACGACGCCGCCGACCAGTTGAAGGTCTTCTGGGAGGCAGGCGGCACGCTCGTCGACACCGCCGATGTGTACGGCGGCGGGGAGGCCGAGTATCTGCTGGGGCGGCTCGTGGAGCGCCTCGTTCCGCGTCGCGATCTGGTCATCGCGACGAAGGCGGGAAGCGTGCTCGAGGCGGGCCGCCGCTCCGACGGCTCGCGCGGCCATCTGCTCGCGGCGCTGGACGCCTCCCTCGACCGGCTCGGGACCGACTACGTCGACCTCTGGCAGATCCATGCCTTCGACCCGCTGACCCCGCTGGAGGAGACGCTCCAGGCCCTGGACATGGCGGTGAACAGCGGGCGCGCGCGATACGTGGGCGTGTCGAACTTCTGCGGCTGGCAGCTGGCCAAGGCGGCGACCTGGCAGCTGGCCGCCCCGGGCATACGGACGCGCCTGGCGAGCACGCAGATGGAGTATTCGCTGCTGCAGCGCGGCGTCGAGCGGGAGGTGCTCCCCGCGGCGCTGGACCTCGGCGTGGGGCTGTTGCCCTCCTCGCCCCTGGGCCGTGGCGTGCTCACCGGGAAGTACCGGACGGCGACGCCGGGAGACTCGCGCGGGGCGTCGGACCTGATGGCCGCGTTCGTCGAGCCGTATCTGGACGAGGCCGCGAGCCGGATCGTGGACGCGGTGGCGACGGCGGCGGACGGCCTGGCGACGACGCCGCTGGAGGTGGCGCTGGCGTGGGTCCGAGACCGCCCGGGTGTGGTGGCCCCCATCGTCGGCGCGCGCACGGCACAGCAGCTCACGGCGGCGTTGTCGGTGGAGACCCTTAGTCTTCCTGACGAGATCTGCCAGGCGCTCGACGATGTGTCGGCGCCCGTGCACCGCTATCCCGACCAGGACTGGAGCACGCTGTGACTGCGCTTCCCGGGGCGACCCCCGGATCCCCGGCCGACGTTCCCGGCGAGGACGTGGAGGACACCGCCTCCGCGCCCGTGCCCGCGGGTGAGCCCGAGACGGCCGCGGGTTCGGACCCTGACGAGGGCGGCTCCCGGGCGTCCGAAGGCAGCGGCGAGGACGGCCAGGCCAGCGGGGGCGGCGAGGTCGGTGAGGGCAGCGAGGTTTCCGAGACGGATGCCGAGCTGGCGGCGCAGCGCGAGCTGAGGGCGCGGATCGAGAAACGCAAGGCGGAGAAGGGCGGGCCCATCGAGGCCGGGGCGAAGCTGAGCGGGACGGCCGCCGATCTGCTGGCGGCCGTGCGGGCCGTGGAGAGCGGGGAGAAGCCGGGGACCTCGTTCTTCGAGGCGCCCACCGCGCCCCGGCGGCCCGCGGCGTCGTCCGTGCCGCCGCCGGCGCGGCCGAAGGTGCCGGCGCCGGAGCCCGCCCCGCGGCACGCCGACCCTGGCGCCGTGGCCGCCGTGCTGGAGGTGCTGGTGGCGGGCGGGGCGCCCGAGGGCCTCGCGGCGCGCGTCGCCGGAGTGCTCGGGGAGCAGGCCGCGGAGGCGCTGCGCGAGGACCCGTGGCGGCTGCTGGGCGTGCCGGGCGTGCGGCCCGAGCAGGCCGACGGGTTCGCCCGGGCGCTGCTCGGCGAGGAGTGCGGGCCCGGCGACGAGCGACGGGCCGCGGCGCTGGTGACATGGGTGCTGGAGCAGGCCGCGCTGCAGGGGCACACGGCACTGGAGTCGTCCGTCGTGCGCAAGGCTCTCGACGGGCGTTCGGTGCCCGAGCCGGACGAGGCGCTCGAGCACGCGATCTCCGAGGGCGCCGTCCTGGTGTTCCAGGACGGGCTGGAGGCGAGCGGGAGCACCGAGGAGCAGGAGAACGAGCAGGAGCAGGAGCAGGCGGCCGTGCCCGTCCTGCTGGGGCTCGACCGGTACGCGCTCGCGGAGGAGAGCCTCGCGGACGGTCTGGCCCGGCTGGTGAAGACCGGCCCCGGCGACACGTGGGACGGGCCCGAGCTGGTCCGTGCCGTCGGCGGGCACGGGCTCGTGCTGCACACCGGCGGTGAGGCCGCGCGCGCCGAGCCGGTGGCCGTGGTCGAGGCCGCCCGCGCGCTCGGCCTGCGCACGGTGATCGCGACCCACAGTGAGAACGGCCGTCGCCGGCTCGGCGCCGACGCGGTCACCGTGCACGGGCTGCTCTCGGGCACGCAGGGCCCCGGCCGCGACGAGGACGGTGCGCTGGCGCTCGATGTGCTGGCCGTCCTCGACGCACCGCAGCTGGACGTCGAGACCGCCGCGATGCTCGTGGAGTCGATGCCCGACGGCAGCCGGCTGCTGCTCAGCGGCGACCCCGGAGTGCTGGGGTCGGCGGGTGCGGGGCGAGTGTTCGCCGATGTGCTGGCAGCCCGCGCGTGCCCCCGGATCGCGTCCCGCACGCCCGACCCGGGCCCGATCGGGGAGCTGGTCTCCGGCATCGGCATCGGCGAGCTGAACGAGGTGGAGGCCCCCGGCAAGGAGGTCGTGATCGTCCCCGTCCGTGACGCGGGCGAGGCCGTGCACCGCACGGTCCAGCTGGTCGCGGACTCGGTGCCGCGGGCGATCGGCGTGCCCTCGGACCAGACCCAGGTGATCACGGTCGGCCACGGCGGCTCCGCGGGCACCCGCGCGCTCAACGCGGCGCTCAAGCAGCGGCTCAACCCCGGCCCCGGCCGCTTCGGCGGCTTCGATCCTGGCGACCGGATCGTGTACGTCCCGGCGGCCGGGCGGACCGTCTCCGGCACGGTGGCCGGGGCCGACGCGGAGGGCCTGCGGCTCGACTGCGAGGGCACGCCGGTCGTCGTGCCGAAGGAGCGGGTCGACGCCGCGGTGCGGCACGGCTGGGCGCTCACCGCGCACCAGGCGGTCGGGATGCGCTGGCCCGCGGTGGTCGTCGTCGTGCCGGGCGACGCGGCGCAGGGCCTGAGCCGCCCTTGGATCTACACGGCCTTCAGCCGTGGCGAGCGCCATCTGTCCGTCGTCCACGGCGTGGAGCAGGCTCTCCCGCGCGCGGTCGCGGAGGTCCCGGCCGCGGCGCGTACGACCCGGCTGCAGGCCCTGCTCGAAGGTCTTCTCGCGCCCCGGGCCGAGTGACCCGTCGCCGGGCGGGGGCTGCCGAAGCCGCCCGTCCGGCGTTCGAGTACGGACGTCCGGGGCGCCTGAACCGTGGCGGCACTCCGACAGCGCGACGCCCGCCATGGCGTGACCCGGGGCGCCCGCCCCTGGAGCGCCGGACGAGCCGGCATACGGGCGACACCCACCGCGGGGTGACCGGGGCGGGCGTCCTCGCGCGCGCTGGACGGGCTCGACAGGGGATTCGGGGGGCGGGCGCCCGCGAGGACTATCTGTCGGCCGTGTCGAGGTCGTCCAGGTCCTCTTCCACTTCGTCCTCGTCGAAGACCGAGCTGACGTCGAAGCGGCACACGACCCGCTCCGGGTCGGCCTGGTCGAACGGGGTGCTCAGCCACTCCCCCGGTTCCGGCAGCTCGTCCGCCGCGGACACCCACAGCGTGGAGTCGCCCTCCTCGAGGCCGAACTCCTTGTGCCGGGAAGCGATTTCGTCCGGTTCGTACTCGCCGAACAGCACGCCCAGCGCGGCGTGCACGCTAGCGCCGACCACCGCCGCCGTCTCCTGGTCACCGGTCTCGTCCCGGTCCGCATCGGCGATGCGCTGGGCCTGTGCGAGGAGCCGCTGCGGCTCGACCACGGCGTAGTCGCGGCGGATCAGAACGCTCAGGGCGTTCGGCTCGTCGGGACCGGCATAGGGCGGGAGGGAATCGTCCGCTCCGGGGATCTCGAAGGGCGTGACCTCGTCGTACCGGTCGTAGAGGCGCTCGTCGTAGGCCTCGGCCGCGGCGGCGAGGGCGTTGAACGCGTCGTAGACCGCCGGGTCGTCCTCTCCCGTGCGGCGCTCGACCGCTTCGAGGTGACGGTCCAGCGCGGCTTTGACCGCCTCGGCGGCGGCGCGAACCTCGGCAGCCGTGGGCTGCGCAGGAGCGGATGCATCAGACATAGTGCAGACGCTATCCGTACTGGGCCTCTGCCCGCACAATAGATGCGATGCCGGAATACGAATTTGTCGACGTGTACGTGCCACGCGGGGTGTCCCGCAAGGAGGCGACGCGTCTGCTGACCGACCATGCCGAGTACGGACACTGGGAGTTGGACCGACTGAGTCTCCGCCGGGACGGCAGTCGCAAGGTGCGGCTGCGCCGGCGCATCATCCGTCAGGTTCGCGCCACGTGGTGAGTTCCTGCTGCGCGAAGGACGGAACGGGCCCGCCGTTGCGGGCCCGTTCCGTTGCGTCACGGTGCAATCACGCAGAGGCGCGGGCCCTTCGGTAGAGGACCGCACCGCCGAGCAGCAGGCCGGCACCCGCGGGGATCAGGAGTCCGAGCGGACCGGCACCGGTCTGCGCGAGCTCGTCCGTGCCCTTGGGCGGGGTGACGGTGTTGGTGTCCGGGGTGTTCGGGACCGACGGCTCGATCGGCGTCCCCGGCTCACCAGGAGTACCGGGCTCACCAGGTTCCCCAGGCTCACCAGGTTCTCCCGGCTCCCCGGGCTCCCCGGGCTCTCCCGGCTCACCAGGTTCCCCCGGCTCCCCGGGCTCCCCGGGCTCTCCCGGCTCACCAGGTTCCCCCGGCTCCCCGGGCTCCCCGGGCTCTCCCGGCTCTCCCGGCTCACCCGGCTCACCAGGTTCCCCCGGCTCCCCGGGGTTGTCCCCGCCCGGCCCGTTGGCGCAGTCGTTGTCGAACGCGCCGTTGCCCAGGCCGCCGATCGTCACACTGTTCCCGCACGCGTTCACGGGTACGTCGACGGGCACCTGGACCGTGTTGCCGGAGCCGATCCCGGGGGACTTCGTCGTACCGCCGTCGGCGTGGGCGCCGCCGCCGTGGTTCGACGGAGACGTGTTCGCGCAACTGTTTCCGAACACGGGGTTCAGCACCCCGACGACGTTCACGGTGTTGCCGCAGACATTGACCGGGACATGAACCGGAACCTGGACCGTGTTCCCGGAGAGCACACCCGGGGAATTCGAGGCGCCACCGTGGGCGTCCGCGCCCCCGTGCGCATGGGCGTAGCCGCCGCCGAGGGCGAGCATGCCGCCCGCGGCCGCCACGGTGATCAGGCCTTTTCGCGTGACCTGTCGCATAGCTGGTTCCCTGCCTTCTGACTTCCGGAAATGCCCCCGGGCGCCGTCGCCCGGGAGCGGAATGTCGGCGGCCCCGGAGTGCATGGCGCGCACTCCGGGGCCGCCGGCTCAGCCCCTCATGGGTTGAGGCACAACGTCACGCGTTCTGGCAGTAGTTGCCGAAGGCGGGGTTCAGCAGGCCGATCACGGAGACCGTGTTGCCGCAGACGTTCACCGGAACGTGGATGGGCGCCTGGACGACGTTGCCCGAGAGCACACCAGGGGAGTGCACGGCGGCACCCTGCGCACCCGAGTCGGCGACGGCCATCCCCGCACCCGCGAGAACCAGACCACCGGTGGCAGCCGCAGCAGCGACGACCTTCTTGATCATTATTCCTCCTAGTAGGCAATGCGATCCCAGCCGCGGACCGCACACCCTGTAACGAGGAGGGAGTAATGGAGCTACTAGCTTATGGTCCCATTCACTCTTTTCAGTCAAATACGCACGCGCGGGCGATTACTGGAGTTTCGTTTCAGCAGGTCGGGCGATTCGGCGGACAGCAGGTTCAGCTCGCGTCAAGGAAACGGTCCAGCACCCGCACACCGAACTTCAGACCGTCCACCGGAACCCGCTCGTCGACCCCGTGGAACATTCCGGCGAAGTCCAGCTCCGGCGGCAGCTGCAGCGGCGCGAAGCCGAAGCAGCGGATGCCGAGGTCGTCGAAGGACTTGGCGTCTGTGCCGCCGGAGAGCATGTACGGGACGGCCCGCGCGATCGGGTCCTCGGCCCTCAGCGCCGACTGCATCGCGTCCACGAGATCGCCGTCGAAGCTGGTTTCCAGCGCCTTGTCGCCGTGCACGTCCTCGCGCTTCACCCGCGGGCCGAGGATCCGGTCGAGATCGGCCAGGAACTCCTCCTCGTACCCCGGCAGGAAGCGGCCGTCGACGTGGGCGGTGGCCTGTCCCGGGATCACGTTCACCTTGTAGCCCGCGCCGAGCATCGTGGGCGCCGCCGAGTTCCGCAGCGTCGCCCCGACCATCTTGGCGATGCCGCCGAGCTTGGCGAGCGTCGCCTCCATGTCCTCCGGGTCGAGCGGGGTGCCGAGCGCGTCGGACAGCTCGTCCAGGAAGGACCGTACGGTCTTGGTCACCCGCACCGGCCAGGTGTGCCGCCCGAGCCGGCCGACGGCCTCGCAGAGCTCGGTGATCGCGTTGTCGTTGTTGGTCATGGAGCCGTGCCCGGCGGTGCCCTCGACCGTGAGCCGCATCCAGTGCATGCCCTTCTGGGCCGTCTCGACCAGGTAGAGCCGCAGATTCTCGTTCACGGTGAAGGAGAAGCCGCCGACCTCGCCGATCGCCTCCGTGACGCCCTCGAAGAGGTCCGGGTGCTTGTCGACGAGATACCGGGCACCGTACGTGCCGCCCGCCTCCTCGTCCGCGAGGAAGGCCAGGACGACGTCGCGCGGGGGCTTGCGGCCGCTGCGCAGCCGGTCCCGTACGACCGCGAGGGTCATGGCGTCCATGTCCTTCATGTCCACGGCCCCGCGGCCCCAGACGCAGCCGTCGGCGACCTCCCCGGAGAACGGGTGGTGCGTCCAGTCGTCGGCATTGGCCGGGACGACGTCGGTGTGGCCATGGATGAGCAGCGCCGGCCGGGACGGGTCCTCGCCCTCGATCCGCGCCACGGTGGAGGCCCTGCCCTTGTGGGACTCGATGATCCTCGGCTCCAGGCCGACCTCGGCGAGCTTCTCCGCCACGTACTCGGCGGCCGCCCGCTCCCCCGGCCCCGAGTGGTCGCCGTAGTTGCTGGTGTCGATCCTGATCAGATCGCGGCAGAGATCGACGACCTCGTCCTCGCCGGAGATCGTCCGGCCGGTGTCCGACTGGCTCACGCTGTTTCCTCCCACTGGCGCTCTGGTGGTCCCTGACATCCTCCCGCGCCCGCTGCCCGCACCCCAAGGGCGCCCGCGCGTCACCTTCCACCCGTCACCGTCACCCGTCGGACCGGGAACGGGCCGGGGACGGGGGCGTGATCGAGCACCGCCGAATGTTTGCTATGGTTTTCCACGTCGGAACGGCCCAGGGCCGGAAGACAGACACCTTGTCCGGGTGGCGGAATGGCAGACGCGCTAGCTTGAGGTGCTAGTGCCCTTTATCGGGCGTGGGGGTTCAAGTCCCCCCTCGGACACCACCAGAGAACCCCAGCTGAGCTGGGGTTTTTTGCTTTGCCGGAGTGTGCGGGAACGAGGTGCGGGAGCCGTGGGACGACGCAGGGGACGGGCGGCGCCCGTGGCGCCGCTGCCGCAGCGTGACGGCATCGATCCCGTACGCGTACGACTGCCCGCCGATCCGGACGGGTCCTGGCGGACCGTACGGGACCACCTCCTCGAGCGGTTCGGCGAGGCGGTCGGGGCGGAGCGGTTGGAGGCGATGCTGCGGGACGGCCGCTTCGTCGGGACGGACGGGCCCGTCGCCGCGGACGAGCCGTACGCACCGGGGCGGCATCTCTGGTTCCACCGCGACTTCGCGGCCGAGGAGCGCGTGCCGTTCGACGTGGGGATCGTGTACCGGGACGAGCGCCTGGTGGTCGCCGACAAGCCGCACTTCCTCGCCACGACGCCCCGCGGCAGGCACATCACCGAAACCGCACTGGCCCGGCTGCGCCGCGAGCTGGCGCTCCCTGAGCTGCAGCCCGCACACCGGCTCGACCGGCTGACCGCCGGGCTCGTCCTGTTCGTGGTCCGGCCCGAGGACCGTGGCGCGTATCAGACCCTGTTCCGGGACCGGCGGGTCCGCAAGGAGTACGAGGCGGTGGCGCCGTACGACCCGGAGGTCGCGCTCCCCGTCACCGTGCGGAGCCGGATCGAGAAGGAGCGCGGGGTGCTCGCGGCCCGGGACGTACCGGGTGAGCCGAACAGCGAGAGCCGGATAGAGCTGCTGGACCACCGCGTGGGACGGGCCCTGGGCCGGTACCGGCTGCTGCCGGCCACCGGCCGTACCCATCAGCTTCGGGTGCACATGAACAGCCTCGGGCTGCCGATCCTCCACGACCCGGTGTACCCCGTGGTCCGCGAGGACGGTCCCGAGGACCACGCACGGCCGCTGCAGCTGCTCGCGCGGGCGCTGGAGTTCACCGATCCGCTCACCGGCCGGGAGTGCCGCTTCGAGAGCCGGCTGCGGCTCTCGGCCTGGTGATCAGAACACCACCACCGAACGCAGCACGTCGCCCTCGTGCATCCGCGCGAAGGCCTTCTCGATGTCGCCGAGGCCGATGGTCTCCGTGACGAAGGCGCCGAGGTCGATGCGGCCCTGCTGGTGGAGGTCGATGAGCATGGGGAAGTCGCGCGACGGCAGGCAGTCGCCGTACCAGGACGACTTGAGCGCTCCGCCGCGCCCGAAGACGTCGAGGAGAGGCAGTTCGAGCGTCATCTCGGGGGTCGGGACGCCGACGAGCACGACGGTGCCGGCCAGGTCGCGGGCGTAGAAGGCCTGCTTGTACGTCTCCGGGCGGCCGACGGCCTCGATGACGACGTCCGCGCCGAAGCCGCCGGTGAGGTCGCGGATGGCCTCGACGGGGTCGGTCGTGCGGGAGTTCACGGTGTGCGTCGCGCCCATGGCGCGGGCGGTCTCCAGCTTGCGGTCGTCGATGTCGACGGCGATGATCCGGGCTGCTCCGGCGAGCCGGGAGCCGACGATCGCCGCGTCGCCGACGCCGCCGCAGCCGATGACCGCGACGGAGTCGCCGCGGCCGACGTTCCCGGTGTTCATCGCGGCGCCGAGACCCGCCATGACCCCGCAGCCCAGCAGGCCGGCCACGGCCGGGGAGACGGCCGGGTCGACCTTGGTGCACTGGCCGGCGGCCACCAGGGTCTTCTCGGCGAAGGCGCCGATGCCGAGCGCGGGCGACAGCTCCGTACCTCCCCCTGAGCCTCCGGCCAGGGAGGTACCCCCACTCAACGTCATCTTCTGCCGGGCGTTGTGGGTGTCGAAGCAGTACCAGGGCCTGCCGCGCAGACAGGCCCGGCAGCGGCCGCAGACGGCGCGCCAGTTGAGGACGACGAAGTCGCCGGGGGCGACATCGGTGACGTCGGGGCCGGTCGCCTCCACGATGCCCGCGGCCTCGTGGCCCAGGAGGAAGGGGAAGTCGTCGCTGATTCCGCCCTGCTTGTAGTGGAGGTCGGTGTGGCAGACCCCGCAGGCCTGGATCCTGACCACCGCCTCGCCGGGTCCGGGATCGGGGACGGTGATCTCCACGACCTGGACGGGCTCGTTCCTGCCGGGGGCGATGATCCCCTGGACCTGCTGCGCCATCGCAGTTCTCCCCTTCGTCGGGACAGGTGCGTACGTACCGCGGGTGCTCGGCACGTGTACGGCACCACGATGCCCGGACCGCGGCGAATGGGCGAGGCCCCCCGCCGGATGTTCGCCGGCGGGGGGCCTCGTCGTACTGCGGGAGCGGACGTCAGGCGTCCTGGCGCTCCGCGGCGAGGGTGTTGACCCGCTTGCGGACCACGTACCAGCCACCGACCAGGGCGAGCGCGATCAGCGGCAGGCAGTTCACGGTGGTGCGGCCGATGCCGCCGTCCATCCACATCAGGACCAGGACGGAGGCCAGGAAGACCAGCGTGACGATCTGGTTGTACGGAGCCCACGGCAGCTGGTAGCCCGGGCGGGTGACCCGGCCGTCCTTGGAGCGGTGCCAGAAGAGCAGCGAGCAGACCATGATCATGCCCCAGGTGCCGATGATGCCGACGGAGGCGAAGTTCAGCACCAGCTCGAAGGCGTCACCCGGCATGACGTAGTTCAGGAGGACGCCGACGACGCCGAAGCCCGCGGTGAGCAGGATGCCGCCGTAGGGCACGCCGCCCTTGTTCATCACGCCGGTGAACTTGGGCGCGGAGCCCGACATCGACATGGAGCGCAGGATGCGGCCGGTGGAGTACAGGCCGGAGTTCAGGCTGGAGAGGGCGGCGGTGAGCACGACCAGGTTCATGACGCCGGCCGCGCCCGGGATGCCGAGCTTGTCGAAGAGCGTGACGAAGGGGCTCTCGTCGCCGGAGTAGGCGGTGTACGGCAGCAGCAGGGCGAGCAGCACCACGGAGCCGACGTAGAAGAGGCCGACGCGCCACATGATCGAGTTGATCGCCTTCGGCATGATCTTCTCGGGGTTCTCGGTCTCACCGGCGGCGACGCCGCAGAGCTCGACGGAGGCGTAGGCGAAAACAACACCCTGGATCAGCAGCAGCATCGGCATGACACCCATGGGGAAGATGCCGCCGTTGTCGGTGATCGTGGACAGGCCCGGGGTGTGGCCGCCGACCTCGTGCTGGGTGACGACGAGGTAGATGCCCACGAGCATGAAGATCACCAGTGCGGCGACCTTGATGATCGCGAACCAGAACTCCATCTCACCGAAGTACTTCACCGAGATGAGGTTGGCCGTGAGGACCACGGCGAGCGCGATGAGGGCGAGCACCCACTGCGGGACGTCGCTGAACATGGCCCAGAAGTGCGCGTAGGTCGCGGCCGCCGTGATGTCGGCGATGGCGGTCGTCGACCAGTTCAGGAAGTACAGCCAGCCGGCCGTGTAGGCGCCCTTCTCGCCCATGAACTCACGGGCGTACGAGACGAAGGCACCGGAGGAGGGCCGGTAGAGCACCAGCTCGCCGAGCGCGCGCACGACGAAGAAGGCGAAGACACCACAGACCGCGTACGCGATGAAGAGCGAGGGACCGGCGTTGGCCATGCGGCCGCCGGCTCCGAGGAAGAGGCCCGTACCGATGGCGCCGCCGATGGCGATCATGTTGATGTGCCGCGACTTGAGGTCCTTGCGGTACCCGGCGTCACCGGCGTCCACGTGGGGGGTGCCCGTGGCCGGAGATCCGGCGACAGACGTATCGGCCGCAGTGAGGATGCGGTCGCTCATAGAGTTCGTTCGCCTTCGTGAGGGGGTGTGCGGTAGCCGGCGGGATGCCGGCGGCCTTCCCGTGATGAGGAAGGTGGTCACCACGGCTCGGCCTCGGGACGCAGAGCGCCCCGAACGCTCATAGTCACGGCAACCCTGGGATTTTGGCAGTGGCCAACCTCACTCAGGCATAAATCTGAGGTATTTCAGAGGTTGCGACAAGATGAAGCAAGGACGCCATGTCCGCGGGGTTGCTCAGGGTCACCGGAGTTCGCCCCGGGGCGGCTCATGGTGCGAGGACGTCGAGCTCCTGCAGGGCGCCCACGGCGATCTCCCTCGTCAGCCGCTCGGCCCGGTCGGCGTCGCCTTCGCGAACGGCTTCGGCGACCTGGACATGGAGGGTGACGGCGGCCGGGTCGGGGTCCTCGAACATCACCTGGTGGTGCGTGCGGCCGGTGAGCACCTCGGCGACGACGTCGCCGAGCCGGGCGAACATCTCGTTGCCGGAGGCATTGAGCACGATCCGGTGGAAGGCGATGTCGTGCTTCAGATAGCCCTCCAGCTGCTGGCCGCGGGAGGTGGCGACCATGCCGAGGGCGCACTCGGTGAGCGCGGCGCACTGCTCGGGGGTCGCGTTGCGGGCGGCGAGTCCGGCGGCCACCGGCTCGATCGCGGAGCGCAGCACGGTCAGCGAACGCAGCTGGCGGGGGCGGTCGGCGCCGGCCAGCCGCCAGCGGATGACGCGCGGGTCGTAGACGTTCCACTCCGCGGTGGGACGCACGGTCACACCGACGCGGCGCCGGGACTCGACGAGGTGCATCGACTCCAGGACGCGGACGACCTCGCGGACGACGGTGCGCGAGACGTCGAAGCGCTCGGCCAGCTCGTCGGTGCGCAGGACGCTGCCCGGCGGGCATTCGCCCGCGGTGATGGCCAGGCCGAGGCTGTCGAGGACGTGTGTGTGCAGCCCGTGGCCCTCTGTGCTCATGGAGCAAGGGTACGGGGCACGGATCAGGAACAAAAAGTATGACGTTTATGTCTCAGCCTCTTGAATACGTCGTACCTAATGCGTTTCAGTAGCGCGACGGCACGACGTCGGACCGATGTCGAGGACGTCGACCGATGTCGAAGAGGACAGCGAGGCACCAATGAGCACCCCCCACGTGGTTGTCGTGATGGGCGTGGCAGGGACCGGCAAGACCACGATCGGCCCCCTGCTCGCGGACGCACTGGGCGTCCCGTACGCCGAGGGCGACGACTTCCATCCCGCGGACAACATCGCCAAGATGACCGCCGGTGTCCCGCTGGACGACGCGGACCGTGAGCCCTGGCTCGACGCGATCGGGCGGTGGGCGCACGGCCGGGCGGGGCTCGGCGGTGTGGTCTCCAGCTCCGCGCTCAAGCGGATCTACCGGGACCGTCTGCGGGCGGCCGCCCCGGATGCCGTCTTCCTCCACCTGACCGGCGACCGTGCACTGATCGAGCAGCGGATGGCCGAGCGCAAGGGGCACTTCATGCCCACCGCGCTGCTCGACTCGCAGTTCGCCACCCTGCAGTCGCTGCAGGAGGACGAGCCGGGCGTCGCCGTCGACGTCACCGGCTCCCCCGAAGAAATCACCGAGCGGGCCGTCGCCGCACTGCGCCGGTTCGAAAACTAAGGAATCACCGTGACCAGTCTCAGCGTCGAGATGCTGGCAGCGGACGCCACCGAACCGATCACCTCGGCAGGCAACGCACAGCTTGGCATCGCCGTCCTCGCGGGCATCGCCGTCATCGTCGTGCTCATCACCAAGTTCAAGCTCCACGCCTTTCTCTCACTGACGATCGGCTCGCTCGCGCTCGGTGCCTTCGCCGGAGCCCCGCTGGACAAGACCATCGAGTCCTTCACGAAGGGCCTCGGCACCACCGTCGCGGGCGTCGGCGTGCTCATCGCACTCGGCGCGATCCTCGGCAAGCTGCTCGCCGACTCCGGCGGTGCGGACCAGATCGTCGACACGATCCTCGCGAAGGCGAGCGGGCGGTCCATGCCCTGGGCGATGGTGCTCATCGCGTCGATCATCGGCCTGCCCCTCTTCTTCGAGGTCGGCATCGTCCTGCTGATCCCGGTCGTGCTGATGGTCGCCAAGCGGGGCAACTACTCGCTGATGCGCATCGGCATCCCGGCCCTCGCCGGCCTGTCCGTGATGCACGGCCTGATCCCGCCGCACCCCGGCCCGCTCGTCGCGATCGACGCCATCGGCGCCAACCTGGGCGTCACGCTGGCCCTCGGCCTCGTCGTCGCCATACCCACGGTGATCATCGCCGGCCCGGTCTTCTCCAGGTACGCCGCCCGCTGGGTCGACATCCCGGCGCCGGACGGAATGGTCCCCGAGCGCTCCCCCGAGGAGCTGGAGAAGCGGCCGAGCTTCGGCGCCACCGTCGCCACGGTGCTGCTGCCGGTCGTCCTGATGATGGGCAAGGCGCTCGTCGACATCGTCATCGACGACCCGGAGAACCACGTCCAGCGCGTCGCCGACGTCATCGGCTCGCCGCTGATCGCCCTGCTCGCCGCCGTGATCGTCGGTATGTTCACGCTGGGCCGCGCCGCCGGCTTCAGCAAGGGCCGGATCGCCTCGACCGTCGAGAAGTCCCTCGCCCCGATCGCGGGCGTGCTGCTGATCGTCGGCGCGGGCGGCGGTTTCAAGACGACGCTGATCGACATCGGCGTCGGCCAGATGATCCTGGACTTCTCCAAGAACTGGGCCATCCCGACCCTGCTGCTGGCCTGGCTGATCGCGGTGGCGATCCGGCTGGCGACCGGCTCGGCGACCGTGGCCACGATCTCCGCGGCCGGTCTGGTCGCCCCGCTCGCCGCCGGCATGGGCACGGCCGAGGCCGCGCTGCTGGTGCTGGCCATCGGCGCCGGTTCGCTCTTCTTCAGCCACGTCAACGACGCGGGGTTCTGGCTGGTGAAGGAGTACTTCGGGATGAACGTCGGTCAGACGATCAAGACCTGGTCGGTGATGGAGACCATCATCTCGGTGGTCGGCATCGGCTTCGTCCTGCTGCTCTCCCTGGTGCTGTAGCGGTCAGTCCTTGTCAGGGTCCCAGAGCGGGTGTTCCCGCCGGGCCCACGGGCGCTCGACCGACCCGGTGCGCATGCCACGGCGTGCCTCCGGGTCGGCGAGCGCCATTCCCATGTGGCCGACGATCACGAGGCCGATGGTGAGCGCCAGCCAGTCGTGCACGAAGGTCGCGCTCGTACGCCACACCAGCGGGGCGAGATGCGTGAACCACATCAGCAGCCCCGTGCCGAGCATCACCAGCACCGCGCCCGCGATCCACGCCGCGTAGATCTTCTGTCCGGCGTTGAACTTGCCCGCCGGGCGCGACGACGGCCGGTGGTCCCGGCGCCGTACCGCCCGCAGCCACTGCCGGTCGTGCGGCCCGAAGCGGTTGAGCCGCCGCAGGTCCGCCCGGAAGGCGCGCGAGGCCAGGCCCAGCAGGAACGGCACGGGCAGCAGCAGCCCCGACCACTCGTGCACGGTGACGACGAGAAGGCGGCGGCCGACGAGTTCGGCGAGTTCGGGTACGTAGAGGGCGGCGGCGGTCGCGACGCAGAGCAGCATCAGGCCGGCGGTGGTGCGGTGGATCCAGCGCTCGGCGCGGCTGAACCTGCGTACCCGGACCGGCCGTTCAGACGGTGGGGGCGTCGTCGCGGCCGTTGGACCGGCCGACCCAGGCGTCGACGTCATAGCCTCGCTCCTCCCAGTACCCGGGCTGCACTTCGGACGTCAGGGAGATCCCGGAGAGCCATTTCGCGGACTTGTAGAAGTACATGGGCGCGACGTAGAGGCGCACCGGGCCGCCGTGCGCGTGGCTGAGCGGCTCGTCCTGCATGCGCAGGCAGACCAGGACGTCGGAGCGGCGGGCCTGGTCGAGCGTGAGGCTCTCGCTGTAGGTCCCGTCGAAGCAGGTGAAGCGGACGGCGCGGGCCTCCGGGCGCACCCCTGCCGCGTCCAGCAGGACCGACAGCTTCACACCCTCGAAGGGGGTGTCGGGGACGCGCCAGCCGGTGACGCACTGGACGTCGCGCACGACGCGGGTCTGCGGGAGGGCCCGCAGCGCGTCCAGGGTGTACGACGCAGGCCGCTCGACCAGTCCGCCGACGGTGAGGCGGTAGTTCGTGGCGGTCCTGTGCGGTACGGACGCGGCGACCGAGTAGTACCGGAAGCCGCCTCCGTTGGGGAGCAGCCCGGTGAGCTTGGTGGGGTCCTTGTCGGCGACCGAGCCGAGGAAGGCTTCGAAGCCGCGCTGGAGATAGGGGGCGGTGGCCACTCCGGCGGCGCCGAGGCCGAGCACGGAGAGTACGACGCGCCGCCCGACGGGGGCGCCTTCCGCGTCCGGAGACGGGGGTGGGGTCGGGTCCTTCACATGACGATTCGAACACCCGCGGCCGCCGGATTCCAGTGGCCGCGGGTGTTCGTCAGACTTCCGTCAGACTTCTGTCATCCCTGCGTGCCGTCGGCCGGGTCCGCCGACCCAGCGGACCCGACGGGCCCGGCGGACTCGGCGGCCCGCTCGAGCTGGAACGCCTCGTTGCCCAGGCCGATGCGGGCGTGCACCTCCGGGCGTGCGGACCTGAGCACCGCTCCGTACACCAGCCCGCCGACCAGCGTGACGCCGATGACGACCGGCAGGATCCAGTTGAGCGCGGAGCCGGGTCCCGCGCCGATCAGGACGTCGAAGTCCTTGACCGTGTAGACGGCGATCGCGACGAGGGCGAGGCCGGCGAGGGCGGAGGCGACGAGCCGCCAGGCCTGGGCACCGGCCGCGCCGCGGCGTACGAAGAAGGCGATCACGGCGAAGGAGGCGGCGGCCATCAGCAGGATGACGCCGAGCGCTCCGACGTTGCCCATCCAGGTGAAGAGACGCAGCACGGGGGTGGTGGGGTCGCCCGCCGGCAGGTCGTCGGTGACCGCGAAGGCCACGATGACCAGGACGGAGAGGGCGGACTGGAGCACGGAACCGGTGGCGGGGGCGCCGCTGGACTTGTTCGTACGGCCGAAGGCGGCCGGCAGCAGCCCCTCGCGGCCCATGGCGAACGCGTACCTGGCGACCACGTTGTGGAAGCTGAGCAGCGCCGCGAACATGCCGGTGACGAAGAGGACGTGCAGGACGTCCGTGAAGGTGGCGCCGAGCCGGGACTCGGTGAGCGAGAAGAGCAGTCCCGGTCCCTGCTCGGCCGCCTGGCCGGCGATGGTGCCGGGTCCGGCGGCGACGGTCAGCGCCCAGGCGCTGAGTGCGAGGAACACCGCCGCGTACCCGACGGCGAGGAACATCACGCGGGAGACGACGACGTGGGGGCGGCTGGTCTCCTCCGCGTAGACCGGGGACTGCTCGAAGCCGACGAACGCGGCGATGCAGAAGCAGAGGGCGGTGCCGAGACCGGCGCCGGTGAGCGTGTCCGGGTTGAAGGCGCTGAGCGACAGGCCCTCGCGGCCGGGTTCGGCGACGGCGGCGACGTCGAAGATGACGACGAGCGTGCACTCGATGACGAGGAGGGCGCCGAGCACCTTGGCGTTGAGGTCGATCTTCAGCCAGCCCAGTACGGCGACGATCGCGGCGGCGGCGAGGGCGGGCACCCACCAGGCGACGGTCACGTGGAGATAGGTGGCGCACAGGCCGGAGAGCTCGAAGCCCAGGATGCCGTAGATGCCGACCTGCATCGCGCTGTACGCGACGAGGGCGACGAACGAGGCCCCGGCTCCCGCGGTCGGGCCGAGGCCGCGGGCTATGTACGCGTAGAAGGCCCCGGCGTTGTGGACGTGGCGGCTCATCTCGGCGTAGCCGACGCTGAACAGCATCAGGACGACACCGAGGATGACGTAGAGCAGGGGCTGGCCCACGATGCCCATGGCACCGAAAACGGTGGGCATGACTCCGGCGACGACCATCAGCGGGGCGCTGGCGGCCAGCACGGACAGGAGCAGGCCGGCGGTGCCCAGGCGGTCCGCGCGCAGGGCGCGTTCCAGTCCCTTGTAGGTGCTGATCTCGCTCTCGGTGGTAGCGGTTCTCGTGGCGCTCGTGGTCGAACTGCCCGGCGACATGACGGGGGGTGTCCTCTCGGATCAGACGGTGCCGAGCGCGGCGCTGCGCGCGGCATGGAACGCGTCGTGCGGGTCCCGGTCCGGGTACGACCAGGGGGCTGGTGCGGCGTGCGCGCCGATGCGGTGGAAGAGTGCGGCGGCCTCGGCGGGCCTGCCCTCGTGGTACTTCGCGTGGGCGAGGAAGTTGAGGTCGACGCGGTTGCGGGGGTGGTCCTCGCGCTCCCACTCCAGCCACCAGTCGAAGGCGGCCTTCATGACCTGGCGGGCGCGGCGCCCGGTCCAGTGTCCGGAGGCGAGCGGGTCGGGGGGCTCGCTCCCGGCGGCCGCCAGCACCCGGTAGCGCTCGGCGTGGGCGACGACGGGCAGGACGGCGAGGGGTGAGTCGGCGGGGGCCTGTTCGGCCGCCCAGGCGGCGAAGTCGTACACCTCGTGCAGCGGGTCCTGCCCGGCGCCCGGGTGGCGCTCGGCGAGTCTGGCGGCCATCAGATGGTGGGCATGGTGGTGCTCGGGGTGCCGGAAGCGCACCTCGTCGAAGAGCCGGGCGACCTCCTCCTCGGTGCCGAGGCTGCGGGCGAGGATCAGCAGCGCGAGCCATGGAGTCGGGTCCTCCGGGGCGAGCTCCGCGGCGGCCCTGCATGCCGAACGGGCGTCCTCCGGGCGCTCCTTGCCGCGCAGCGCGCCGTAGACGTATGCGCAGGCGAGAAGCGTGGTGGCGTCGGGGCTGCCGGGGTCGGCGAGCAACCAGTCGCGGGCCCAGGCGGCGGTCGACGGGGGTTCGCCGAGCACGACGAGCCGGTGCCCGCGGCGGTCCCAGTCGTCCGCCGTGGCGGCGAGCATCGACCGCACCGCGGTCCATCTGCCCTGTGCCAACTGGGTGCGTACGGAGATGAGTTCGGCGTCGTCGAGCGCCGGGTCGAAAGCCTGCCCGGAGCGCGCGGCACGGCGCCTGCCGCGGCCGAGCGGGGGCGGAGGTGGGGGCATCCGCGAGGCTTCCTTACTACTGCGGTGTGAGCGCGGGATGTGAGCGAACGATCGCGCACAGCAAAGCGGTAGGGAAGGCTCCGAGTCAAGAGCGGTTTTGTGAGTCAACTCCCGTGACCGGGACGGCTGATGGGGTGGACGGGCGGGGCGGTCCGCGTGCCCGTCCTCGAACGCCGGACGGGCTCGGCATGTGCCGCGCCGCGTGGGTCAGGAGACCGCCTTGGCCGCCGCCCGGCCCGCCGCACGGCCGGAGAAGATGCAGCCGCCGAGGAAGGTGCCTTCGAGCGAGCGGTAGCCGTGGACACCGCCGCCGCCGAAGCCGGCCGCCTCGCCCGCCGCGTACATCCCGGGCAGCGGCTCGCCGTCCGCCGCGAGCACGCGCGACGACAGGTCCGTCTCCAGGCCGCCGAGCGACTTCCGGGTCAGGATGTTGAGCCGCACGGCAATGAGCGGACCGGCCTTGGGGTCGAGGATCCGGTGCGGGGACGCCGTGCGGATCAGCTTGTCGCCGAGGTACTTCCGGGCGCCGCGGATCGCCGTGACCTGGAGGTCCTTGGTGAAGGGGTTCGCGATCTCCCGGTCGCGCGCGGTGATTTCGCGGCGCAGCGCGTCCTCGTCGATGAGCGGTTCCTTGGTGAGCGCGTTCATGCCGCGCACGAGCGCGCCGAGGTCCTTCTCGACGACGAAGTCCACGCCGTTGTCCATGAAGGCCTTCACCGGGCCCGGCACGTCGGCCCGGGCCCGCCCGATGACGTCCCGCACCGACTTGCCGGTCAGGTCCGGGTTCTGCTCGGAGCCGGAGAGCGCGAACTCCTTGCCGATGATGCGCTGGTCGAGCACGAACCAGGTGTAGTCGTAGCCGGACTTCATGATGTGCTCGAGTGTCCCGAGCGTGTCGAAGCCGGGGAACAGCGGCACCGGCAGGCGCCGCCCGCGCGCGTCGAGCCAGAGCGAGGACGGCCCGGGCAGGATCCGGATGCCGTGCCGGGCCCAGATGGGGTTCCAGTTCTCGATGCCCTCGGTGTAGTGCCACATGCGGTCGCGGTTGATGTGGTGCGCACCGGCCGCCTCCGCGATGCCGAGCATCAGCCCGTCGACGTGTGCGGGAACGCCGGAGAGCATCTTCTCGGGCGGCGTGCCGAGCCGCTCCGGCCACTGGGAGCGTACGAGGTCGTGGTTGCCGCCGATGCCGCCGGAGGTGACGACCACCGCCTGGGCGCGGAGCTCGAAGGAGCCGGTGACCTCCCGGCTGCTGGCCTTCCCGCGCTCGACCCCGGACGGCTCCAGGACTTCTCCGGTCACGGTGTCCACGGCTCCGGCGGTGCGCCCGAGGCCGGTCACCCGGTGCCGGAAGCGCAGGTCGACGAGGCCGCGCGCGACGCCCTCCCTGACGCGCCGTTCGAACGGCGCGACGATCCCGGGGCCGGTCCCCCATGTGATGTGGAAGCGCGGCACCGAGTTGCCGTGCCCGTTCGCGTCGTACCCGCCGCGCTCGGCCCAGCCGACGACGGGGAAGAAACGGACGCCCTGCGCGTGCAGCCAGGACCGCTTCTCACCGGCGGCGAAGTCGACGTACGCCTCGGCCCAGCGGCGCGGCCAGTGGTCCTCGTCGCGGTCGAAGCCGGCCGTGCCGAGCCAGTCCTGGAGGGCCAGCTCACGGCTGTCCTTGATGCGCATACGGCGCTGCTCGGGCGAGTCGACGAAGAAGAGGCCGCCGAACGACCAGTGGGCCTGTCCGCCGATCGACTGCTCGGGCTCCTGGTCGAGCAGGATCACGCGGCGGCCCGCGTCGACGAGTTCGGCGGTGGCCACGAGCCCGGCGAGCCCTGCTCCGATCACGATGACATCAGCGTCGTACGCCATGGGTGGTGTCCCTCTCGGAGCGGCGGGCCGGTTCGGCGGCTCGGTGGCTTCGGTGCCTCGGTGGTCCTCAGTGGCTCCGATCTTCTGTACGCGGCAGTAACACGTCAACCGTTCGGACGGACCGGCCGGCGAAGAGCCGCGGGCGCCCGGCCCCTGGGGACCGGTGATTTCATGGCCGTATGAGTGCCGTTCCGAGCCCCGATCCGAGCCCCGCTGACGAGATCCTCGACATCGTCGACGAGAACGACGAGGTCATCGGGCAGGCCGCACGCGGTGAGGCGTACGCGCGCGGCCTGCGCCACCGCTGCGTGTTCATCCAGGCCCGCGACGCCGGGGGCCGGATCTTCGTCCATCGCCGCACACCGACGAAGCTGGTCTTCCCCTCCCTGTACGACATGTTCGTCGGCGGGGTCGTCGGCGCGGGCGAGTCGTACGACGACGCCGCGCTGCGCGAGGCCGAGGAGGAGCTGGGCGTGTCCGGACTCCCCCGGCCCGTCCCCCTCTTCAAGTTCCTCTACGACGCCCCGGCGACGGATCCGGGACAGATCTGGCAGACCTGGTGGTCGGCCGTGTACGAGGTCCGCTGCGACCTGCCGGTCCACCCGCAGGCCGAGGAGGTCGCCTGGCACGCGTTCGTGCCCGAGGAGGAGCTGGAGGCGCGTCTCGGCGAGTGGGAGTGGGTCCCGGACGGCCTCGCCGCGTACGAACGCCTCCGCGCCTACCGGGCGTCCTCGGCCCCGGCCGACTGAGCCCGCCCGGCGAGGGCGTCGGCGAGCGCCTGGGCCTGGGCGTCGGTGATGCCCGGGGCGAGCGGGATCGTACGGGGGCTGAAGCCGTCCGTGCACACGGCGATCGGGCTCGCGTCCGTGCGGACCCGGCGCGGGCCGTCCGCCAGATTGGTGCTTTCGCAGCACCTCGGCCGGTCCGGCGCGGTGGCCGCCGATGTCCGCAGATGGGCGAGCCGGAACGCCGGGTCGGCGGCGAGCTCCTCTCCCGCGGTCAGCTCGGCCTCTTCCAGGTGTCCGGGGACACGCACCTCGTCGCTCATGCCGGGAAAGCTGTCCGCCGGTGCCGACAGCGCCGCAGGTAGGGTGCGACGCGTGAGCGATTTCGTACAGAACCTGCGGCTCTGGTTCGCCCCGCAGCGGATCCGGGAGGAGGGCGAGACCCCCGACTACCGCTTCTCGCTCGCCAACGAGCGCACCTTCCTGGCCTGGCTCCGTACCGCGCTCGCGCTGATCGCCGGCGGCTTCGCCGTCGACCAGTTCCTCCCCGATCTGCGCTGGGGCGTCCGCGTGGGCCTGTCGCTCGCGCTGATCGGGACCGGCGTGCTCTGTGCCCTGCGGGCCGTCAACCACTGGGTGCGGTGCGAGCGGGCGATGCGGCGCGGTGAGGATCTGCCCGTGTCGCGCTTCCCGACGATGCTGGCGCTGGTCGTCGGCGCCGTGTCGGTCGCCATGGTGGTGGTCGTGGCCTGGGGCCGCGGATGAGCACCGCGGAGCCCCGCGATCCCGGACTGCAGCCGGAACGGACCCGGCTGGCGTGGCGGCGTACGACGCTGTCGTTCACGGTGGTCGCGGTGCTGGCGGCGCGGCAGGTCGTGCACCACGAGGACGTCAGCGCGGGCGATGTGGTCGCCCTGGCGCTGAGCGCGCTGGTATGGCTGGGGTTTCTGTCCGTGGCGCACCGGCGCATCGGCGCGATGGCTGCCGAGCGGCCGCCCGGCGCGATGCCGCTCGGTCAGGCAATCGCCGCAACGTTGTGTGCTCTCGCGCTCGCCGCGTTCGCCGTCGCGATCGTGTGGTGACGTGCGCGGTGCCTCGTGGGCCGGCCCGCGGGGTGGCGTGCGGGTGGCAGGGGCAGGTGCTCAGCTCTCCCAGTCGACGGTGACGACGATCTTTCCGCGGGTGTGGCCCTCCTGGCTGAGCCGATGGGCCTCCGCGGTCTTCTCGAGCGGGAAGCTGCGGGCCACGTGGACCTCGAGGACCTCCTCCTCGGCGAGCTCGCTCAGCCGGTAGAGATCGGCGGTGTTGGGCCGTACGAAGACGTAGCGCCCGCCGAACGTGGTGACCGCCGGGTCGGCGATGGAGGCCAGCCGGCCTCCCGAGGCCAGCAGCTCGGGCGAGAGCGCGAGCGTGTCGCCGCCGACCGTGTCGAAGATCGCCTGGACACCGTCGGGCGCGAGGGCCCGTACCCGCTCGGCAAGCCCCTCACCGTACGTCACCGGCTCCACGCCGAGATCGCGCAGGTGCTCGTGCGACGGTTCGCTCGCGGTGCCGATCACGCGGGCGCCGAAGTGGTGGGCGAGCTGTACGGCCATGGACCCGACCCCGCCGGCCGCGGCGTGCACCAGGATCGTGTCGCCCTGCCCGACGCCCAGCGCCTGCGTGAGCACCTGGTACGCCGTGAGGCCGGCCAGCGGGATTCCCGCGGCCTCCTCGAAGCTCAGGTTGCGGGGCTTGCGGGCGAGCGTACGGACCGGGGCCGCGACGTACTCCGCAAACGTGCCACGGGACAGGAAGTCCTCGCGGACGTAGCCCATGACCTCGTCCCCGACGGCGAACTCGGGCACCGACAGCCCCGGCTGGACGACGACCCCGGACACGTCCCAGCCGGGGATCACGGGAAAGACGGTGTCGACGAGCCCGTCCATGTGGCCCTCGCGGCACTTCCAGTCGACCGGGTTGACGGCCGCCGCCCGCACCTTGACCAGGACGTGGTCGGGGCCGACCTTCGGCTCCGGGAGCTCGCCGTACTCCAGGACCTCGGGACCGCCGTAGCGGCGGTAGCTGATCGCCTTCATGTTCCGACCCTCCGGCGCGCCCGGGGCTCGCGCAAGCCGGAAGGGCCGCCCCGGGGGACGCGGACGTCCGCCGCCGGCCGGAGGACGGCGGGGGGACCTTTGCCGTGGCACGCCGGTGAAACACTGAAGAAACGGTCATTCCGGACTAGCGTGAGCGAGGCCGGAGCCACTCCGGACTTCGTGAACACCCTGGACATCCTGAACACCCCGGACACCTCGAAGGCGAGCGACATGACCGTTCTCCACCACGAGCACCCCACCCACGAGCACACCCACGGTCCGGCCTGCGGGCACACCGAGATCGTGCACGGCGACCACATCGACTACGCGCACGACGGTCATCTGCACCGCTCGCACCAAGGCCACTGGGACGAGTGCGAGCCGAGCGGGCATGTCACCCACGGCGAGCACACCCACCAGCACGGCGAGGGCTGCGGGCACACCGCGGTCCGCCACGGGGACCACGTCGACTACGTCCACGACGGCCACCGCCACGCACCCCACGACGGGCACTGGGACGACCACTGACCGCCCTTCCCCCGGGGGGCGGCCGACTGGCAGTCTGCCCCCGTCAGTCCGACCACTCTCCGGGGGGACCGCGGTGCCTGCCACCGATCCGTACACCGTCCAGCTCGCGCCGACCGTGCACGCGTACGTGCAGCCCGACGGCGGCTGGTGCCTGAACAACGCCGGATTCGTCAGTGACGGGGGGTCCACGCTCCTCGTCGACACCGCCGCCACCGAGCGGCGCGCCCGGCTGCTGCGCGAGGCGCTGCTCTCGACCGGCGCTCCGCTGCCACGGACGCTGGTCAACACGCACCACCACGGGGACCACACGTACGGCAACGCCGTCTTCGCGCCGGAGGCGACGGTGGTCGGCCACGAGGCGTGCCGCCAGGAGGTGCTGGCCGCCGGGCACCAGCTCCATCTGATCTGGCCGGGGACGGACTTCGGCGACATCACGATCACCGCGCCGGACATGACGTACAGCGAGCGCCTCACGCTCCGGGCCGGCGGGACGGAGGTCCGGCTGATCCACCCGGGTGTGGGGCACACGGTGGGCGACACGGTCGTGCATCTGCCGGAGCACGGGATCGTCTTCACCGGCGACCTGGTCTTCAACGGCGGTACGCCGTTCATCCCGATGGGCTCACTGGCCGGGTCGCTGCGCGCGCTGGACCTGCTGCGCTCGCTGGACGCCGGGACCGTCGTCCCGGGCCACGGCCCGGTCGGCGACCCGTCGGTGTACGACGCGACCGAGCGCTATCTGCGGTACGTCGCCGAACTCGCCGAGTCCGGGCACGGGAAGGGGTTGACGCCGCTTGAGACTGCCAGGCGGGCGGACCTCGGGGAGTTCGCCGCGCTGCGGGAGAGCGAGCGGCTGGTGGCCAACCTGCACCGCGCGTACGCCGAGCTGGAGGGGTGTGCGGGTGGCTCGCCGCTGGATCTGGTCACGGTCTTCGGGGACATGACGACGATGAACGGGGGCGTGCCGGTGGCGTGCCACGCGTGAGGCTTCCCCACCCGGCCCCTTCCCGAGCGGGGGCTCCGCCCCCAGGCCCCGTTTTCGGGGGCGTCGCCCCCGCCCCGCTCCCTGCTCCCTGGCGGGCGCAGGGGACCCGGTCTCACTGGGGCACGCCCCCAGGCCCCCTTCCGGGGCTCCGCCCCAGGACCCCGTTCCTGGGGACTGGATCCCCCTACGCCCCGCGTGCGTGGGGCCACCTCATGACTGGGGGGCTGCGTGGCGCCGCCTTCCGGGGCTCCGCCCCAGACCCCCGTTCCCGGGGGAAGCGCCCCGTGCCCCCTCGGTACCGGGCGCGCCCATCCAGCCCGGTCGGCCGCCCGCGCGGCGCCGTCCACCCCGTCGCCCCGCCCGGAGGGCGCGAACGGGGCCCGGGGGGCGAGGGCCGCCGTTACCAGCGGGGCACCGGCGGGGTGTGCCAGGACGGGTCGGAGACGCGCATCGCCGCCGCGTCGTCGCGTTCGCGCATCGTGCCGTCGTCCTCCAGCCAGCGCCGGTGCAGCGCGGCCAGCCGCTCGCGGTCGAGTTCGACGCCGAGGCCGGGCGCGTCGGAGACGCGAAGCCGCCCGCGCTCGAAGGTGTGGCGGGTGGTGATGACGTCCTCGGTCTGCCAGGGGTAGTGGCTGTCGCAGGCGTATCGCAGTCCCGGGACCGTCGCCGCGACATGCGTCATCGCGGCGAGGCTGATCCCCAGGTGCGTGTTGGAGTGCATCGAGAGGCCGGCCCCGTACGTCCGGCAGACCGCTGCCAGTTCACGGGTCCTGTGCAGTCCGCCCCAGTAGTGGTGGTCGGAGAGCACGATCTGCACGGCGTCGCGCGCGAAGGCCTCCGGGATCTCGGGGAACGTCGTCACGCACATGTTGGTCGCCAGCGGCACGTCCGTGCCCGCCGCGACCTCGGCCATGCGGTCGGTGCCGCTCGCCGGGTCCTCCAGGTATTCGAGGACGTCCTTGAGCTGTTCGGCGACGTACAGGGAAGTCTTCACGGACCAGGCGCCGTTGGGGTCGAGGCGCAGCGGCCGGCCGGGGAAGGCCTCGGCGAGGGCCCGGACCGCCGCGATCTCCTCGTCGGGCTCGAAGACGCCCCCCTTGAGCTTGAAGGAGGTGAAGCCGTGCTCGCGCTCGAAGCGCCGGGCCTGGGCGACGACACCCGCCGGGTCGAGGGCGGCGCCCCAGTCGTCCGTCTCCCCACCCTGCGGATGGGCGTCCCAGCGGTAGAAGAGATACGCGCTGTAGTCGACGGAGTCGCGGACCCTGCCGCCGAGGAGGGCGTGCACGGGCAGCCCGAGCGCCTTGCCGAGCGCGTCCAGGCAGGCGACCTCGAAGCCCGAGACGACCGAGAGCCGGAGCTTGTCGGCCGTCTGGACGCCACGCAGTCCGCCCGCGTCGACACGCTCGTCGGCGGCCCGTGAATCGCCGCACACCGTCTCCGCGATGCCGAAGAGCCCGTTCAGATCGGTGACCGGGTGACCGGGCAGCGCGTCGGCGAGCGGTCGGGCGAGGTCGAGGTACTTGCCGTCGCCGTAGGTTTCGCCCACGCCGGTGACTCCGCCCCGGGTGACGACTTCCACGATGAGGCGCGGGGTGTACGGCTGGTGGACGCCCTGGGTGTTGAGGAGCGGCGGATCGGCCATGAGGATCGGGGTGAGCCGGACCGTGTCGATGAGCAAGCCTGTATCCATACGTGAACCATATTCAGAGATGCGACCCGGCGGCCAGAGGGCGGAGGGGGCTTTCCGGCGACACCCTGGACGACATACCGACTGGTCGGTCATCATGGGCGGGAACTCACAGCCGCCCCACCGGAGGTGCCCCGATGAGCACAGTCCACCCGCCAGGCCTCGACCCCGAGCAGCTGCGCGGCTGCCTCGACCGCGAGCGGCCGGGCCTGGTGAGCGGACCGCTCAGCGCCCGGCTCATCCAGGGTGGCCGCTCGAACCTCACCTACGTCGTCAGCGACGGCACCGGCCGATGGGTGGTACGCCGGCCACCGCTCGGCCATGTGCTCGCCACCGCGCACGACATGAAGCGCGAGCACCGGGTCATCGACGCACTCCACCCCACGGCGGTGCCGGTGCCGAAGCCCCTGCTGCTGTGCGAGGACGAGTCCGTGCTCGGCGCGCCCTTCTACGTCATGGAGTTCGTCGAGGGCACCCCGTACCGCACGGCCGAACAGCTCGCCCCGCTCGGCCCCGAGCGCACCCGGCACGCCGTCCTCGGTCTCGTCGACACGCTCGTCGAACTGCACGCCGTGGACCCGGAGTCCGTGGGGCTCGGCGACTTCGGCCGGCCCGAGGGCTTCCTCGACCGGCAGCTGCGCCGCTGGGGCAAGCAGCTCGACGCCTCCCGCAATCGCGAGCTCGCGGGCATCGACGAGTTGCACGCCGCACTCGGCCGCGCGCTCCCGGCGTCACCGGCACCCGCCGTCATCCACGGCGACTACCGCCTCGACAACGTCCTGATCGGCGACGACGACCGGATCAAGGCGGTCCTCGACTGGGAGATGTCCACGCTCGGCGACCCGCTCACCGACCTCGGGCTGCTCGTGATGTACAGCCAGCGGCTGGAGGTCCCCGACTCCCCGGTCAGCACCACGGCGGGAGCCGCCGGCCACCCCGATCCCGCCGAGCTGATCGAGCGTTACGCCGCCCGCTCCGGCCGCGACACCTCCGCCATCGCCTGGTACACGGCGTTCGCCTGGTTCAAGCTCGCCGTGATCCTCGAGGGCATCCACTACCGCTACACGCTCGGCCAGACCGTCGGCGCCGGCTTCGACCGCATCGGCGAACTCGTCCCCGTCTTCATCGAGCACGGCCTCACCACCCTTCAGGAAGGCTGATCATCCCCATGGACTTCGCATTCGACGCACGCACCGAGGAGCTGCGGGACCGGCTCCTCGCCTTCATGGACGAGTACGTGTACCCGGCCGAGGCGGTCGCCCACGAGCAGCATGCCCGGCTCGCCTCCCCGTGGGACACCCCGGCGGTCATCGAGGACCTCAAGGCCGAGGCCCGCAGGCAGGGTCTGTGGAACCTCTTCCTCCCCGACGCCGAGCACGGGGCCGGGCTGACCAATCTCCAGTACGCGCCCCTCGCCGAGATCACCGGCCGCTCCCCGCACCTGGCGCCCACCGCGCTGAACTGCGCGGCGCCGGACACCGGCAACATGGAGGTGCTCGCCCTCTTCGGCTCCGACGAGCAGAAGAAGCAGTGGCTGGAGCCCCTGCTGGCCGGTGAGATCCGCTCGGCGTTCGCGATGACCGAGCCCGCGGTGGCCTCGTCGGACGCGACGAACATCGAGACGCGGATCGAGCGAGCCTCCGACGGGACGCCCGAGTACGTCATCAACGGCCGCAAGTGGTACATCTCCGGGGCGATGAACCCCAACTGCCGGATCTTCATCGTCATGGGCAAGACCGACCCCGACGGCCCGGACATCCGCCGCCAGCAGTCGATGATCCTCGTCCCGCGCGACACCCCCGGCCTCGAGATCCGCCGCGCGATGCAGGTGTACGGATACGAGGACCATCTGCACGGCGGCCACGCCGAGGTCGTCTTCGACAACGTGCGCGTGCCGGCGTCGAACCTGATCGGCGAGGAGGGCGGCGGCTTCGCGATCGCCCAGGCGCGCCTCGGCCCGGGCCGTATCCACCACTGCATGCGGCTGATCGGCATGGCCGAGCGGGCCATCGAGCTGATGTGCCGCCGGGCCGTTTCCCGTACCGCCTTCGGCAAGCCGATCGCCCAGCAGGGCGTGGTGCAGGCCTGGATCGCGGACGCCCGGGTCACGGTCGAGCAGCTGCGGCTGCTGGTGCTGAAGACCGCGTGGCTGATGGACACGGTCGGCAACCGCGGCGCCCACACCGAGATCCAGGCGATCAAGATCGCCACGCCGCGCGCGGTCGTGGACATCCTCGACAAGGCGGTCCAGGTGCACGGCGCCGGCGGCGTCAGCCAGGACTTCCCGCTGGCCGAACTGTGGGCGGCGGCGCGGACGCTGAAGCTGGCGGACGGACCGGACGAGGTGCACCAGCGGTCGCTCGCGCGTCAGGAACTAAAGCAGTACCTGTAGCCGCGGCCGGGGGTGTCCTGCGGATCGGCCGAGCAAGGATCCGCAGGACACCCCCTACGGACGCAGGGCACGCAGCAACAGGTCGGCGAGGTGATCGGCGACCTGCTGCGGCGTGAGGGGTCCGTCGGGGCGGTACCAGGTCGACAGATGGTGGACCGAGCCGAAGTGGTAGTCCACGACCAGGTCCGCGGGGGTCGCGTCGGAGAACACCCCGCTGCGCTGCCCCTCCTCGATGAGCGCCCGGAAGCGCTCGTGATAGCGCCTGCGCTCGACGCGGACCTGCTTGTTCTTCTCCGGGCTGAGGTGGTGCATGGACCGGAAGAAGATCGAGGCGTCGTCGAGGTTCTCGATCGTGGTCACGACGACATCGGCGGCCGCGTCGCGCAGTCGCTGCTCGACCGGGGCGTCCGCCTCCGCGAAGGCGTCGAGCCGCTCCTGCTGCAGCCGCAGGACACGGGAGTAGACCTCCTGGAGGAGGTCCTCCTTGGAGCCGAAGTAGTGGTAGAGGGCGCCCTTGGTGACGCCCGCCGCCTCGACGATCTCCTGGACGGACGTGCGGTCGTACCCCTGCTCGGCGAAGAGCCGGGTGGCGGCGGCCAGCAGCCTCTGGGGGACGGGAGTGCCGTTCCCGTCCGTCGTCCTGGCCATTGCCGCCACCCGCCTTTCGCTCGGATCGTCTTCTCGGCGCATGCCGTGTCACGCCTGGGAACGCAGTTCCCGCCTGAGGATCTTCCCACTTGTCGTCTTGGGGAGCTCCTCCAGGACCACGACCTGCCGTGGGTACTTGTACGCGGCCAGCCGCTCCTTGCAGTAACCGGCCAGCTCGTCGGGGTCCACGGACGCGCCGGGCCGGAGGCTGACGTGCGCCTTCACGGTTTCGCCGCGGTACTCGTCGGGGACGCCGACGACGGCCGCGGGCGGGGACACGGGGGCGCGCTGGGCGTCCGTGAGCCGGCCGAGCCAGGGCTTGGCGGCGTAGATCGACCCCGTCCGTGTCCTCGGCTCGGTCACGCGCCTGCCCCTTCCCACTTCTGCTGGATGTGGTTCATCCCTGACAGCCAGCGGTCGGCGTCGGTGGCGCGGGCCTGGTAGTACCCGGCGACCTCGCGGTGCGGCAGGATCAGGAAGCGGTCGGCCTCGATGCCCTCGAAGAGGGCGTCGGCGACGTCCTCGGGCTCGATGGCGGTGGGGCCGAGCACGAGTTCGCCGGCCGATCCGGCGGCGGTGAGCATGTCCGTACGGACACCCTGCGGGCAGATGGCGTGGACCTTGAGGCCGCGGTGACGGTACGTCAGCGACAGCCACTCGGCGAAGGCGACGGCCCCGTGCTTGGTGACGCTGTACGGCGCGGCGCCGATCATCGTGAGCAGTCCGGCCGCGGAGACCGTGGAGACGAAACGGCCGCTGCCGCGCTCGAGCCAGTCGGGGAGCAGGGTCCGTACGGCGCGGACATGGGCCATGACGTTGACGTCCCAGGCCGCCGCCCAGACGTCCTCGTCGGCGAACGCGTCCCCGGGCGAGGCGAGCCCGGCGTTGGCGCAGTAGATGTCGACGGTGCCGCCGAGCGCGTCGCGTGCCTCTTCGACGACGGCCGAGGCGTCGCCGGGAACCGCGGTGGCGCCGATCTCGTCGGCGACCGCCTTGGTCCTGCCGGGGTCGATGTCGTTGACGACGACCCGGGCGCCCTCCGCGACGAACCGGCGGGCGAGGGCGGCCCCGATACCGCCGCCAGCGCCCGTGACCACCACATTCGCGCCCTGCACCGTACTCATGGGACCTGCCTCTCGGTCGCGGCTCACTCCACCCGGCAGACTAACCAGTCGGTATGTACGTACGGAAGGGGCCGACGCAGACCACCGCCCGACCCAACCACCGTGTCCGGCACGTTCCCCACGGCCCGGGCTCGCGCTAGCGTGCGTGCCCATGACAGATGTAACGATCACGGAGGTGGTGCGGTGAGCCTGTCCAGACGGGGTCTGCTCGCGGCGGGAGGCGCGGTCGGCGCCCTGGCCGCCACTTCTGCACCCGCCGCGGCGCGGGACGGCCGGAGCCGGGTCCGCACCGGCTTCGAGCGGCTCGCCGCCGACGGATACGGGCTGCTGTCGGGCGAGCGGGTCGGTGTCGTCACCAACCCCACCGGCATCACGCGCGACGCCCGGCACATCGTGGACGTCATGCACGCCGACGACCGCGTGGACCTGGTCGCCGTCTTCGGCCCCGAGCACGGCTTCCGGGGCACCGCCCAGGCGGGCGGCTCCGAGGGGCGCTACGACGACCCCGCGACCGGACTGCCGGTCTTCGACACGTATCTGAAGAGCGGGCAGCCGCTCGCGGACGTCTTCACCGCGTCCGGGGTCGACACGATCGTGTTCGACATCCAGGACGTGGGCGCCCGCTTCTACACGTACATCTGGACGCTGTACGACTGCATGGTGGCGGCCTCGCTCGCGGGGAAGCGTTTCGTCGTCCTCGACCGGCCGAATCCGGTCACGGGGCGGGCGGCGCTCGGGCCGGTCCTGGACCGCGCGTTCGCGACCTTCGTGGGCCGCGAGCCCATCGCGCAGGCGCACGGCATGACCGTCGTCGAACTGGCCCGGCTCTTCAACGGCGAGTTCCTGACGCAGCCGGTGGAGCTGGAGACCGTGCCGATGTCGGGGTGGCGGCGCCGCGACTTCTACGACGCGACCGGGCTGCCCTGGGTGCCGCCGAGCCCGAACATGCCGACGCCGGAGACCGCTCTCGTCTACTCCGGGACCTGCCTGTTCGAGGGCACGAACCTGTCGGAGGGGCGCGGGACGACCCGCCCGTTCGAGCTGCTCGGCGCGGAGGGCGTCGACCGCGCGTGGGCGGAGGCGGCGAACGCCCTGGCGCTGCCCGGCGTGCGGTTCCGCGAGGCGTACTTCGCCCCCACCTTCTCCAAGTTCCAGGGGAAGACGGTCGGCGGCGTTCAGGTCCACGTCCACGACCGGGAGGTGTACGACCCTGTGCGCACGGGGATCGGCCTGCTGGTCACGGCCAAGCGCAGCTGGAGCGGCTTCGCGTGGCGGTCCGACCATTGGATCGACAAGCTCACCGGGTCCACGCGGGTGCGCACGCTGATCGACGCGGGGGCGGGCACGGACGAGGTTGTCGGGGCCTGGGAGCAGGACCTCGCGGCTTTCCGGGCCGTCCGGAAGGGGTACTTGTCCTACCACTGACCGGGGTCCGAAGGAGGGCGGCCGCCCATGACCGAGATGACTGTCGAGCCGTACCGGGAGATCACGTTCGACGCGGACGGCGATTCGGACGCCGCCCAGGGCCAGGCCCTCGGGAAACTCGCGGTCACCGACCTGGTGATGTTCGCCCACGGGTGGAACAACTCCCGGTCGGTGGCCACCCGTTTCTACACGCGCTTCTTCGAGCCCTTCCCGGGGCTGCTCCCGCCCGGCGCACGCGTGGGGTACGCGGGAGTGGTGTGGCCCTCGATGATGTTCACGGACGAGCCAATTCCGGATTTCGGCGCGCTCGCGGGGGTCTTCCCGGGGCGGGAGCCGGTGCTGGGGCGGCTGGCGGCGCTGCTCGGGCAGGAGCCGGACTCGCGGGAGGCGTTCGACGAGTTCGGCTCGCTGGTACGGGAGTTGGTCGACGCGTCCGCCGAGGGACTCGTCGGGGACACGGCCGGAGCCACAGCCGGGGACGTGGCCGGGGAGGGCCCTCCGGCGTTCCTCCACGAGGATCCCGTCGAGGTCTGCCGGCTGTTCACCGAGGCGCTCGACGGGCAGGAGCCGTCGCTCGCGATCGGCGGCGGGCTGACGAAGCTGTGGAAGGGCGCCAAGGAGGTGCTGCGGCAGGCCACCTACTACACGATGAAGCGCCGCGCCGGAACGGTCGGCGAGCGGGGGCTCGGGCCCGTGCTCGGACAGCTGTCCCGCTCCTCCCCCGGTCTGCGGGTCCATCTCGTCGGCCACAGCATGGGTGCCCGGCTCATCGCCTTCGCGCTGCGCGGGCTGCCGGACGGTGCGCGGCCGGTGAAGTCGGTGACCCTGCTTCAAGGGGCCTTCTCGCACTACGCGTTCGCGCCCTCGCTGCCGCACGAGAAGGGCCGGAGCGGGGTGCTGCGGGACATGCAGGCGCGGGTCGACGGCCCCGTGGTCGCCTGCTATTCGCGGCATGACTCCGCACTCGGGGTGATCTATCCGCTCGCGTCGCGGATGGCCGGGGACTCGTCGACCGTCGTCGGGCTCGACCGGCGATGGTGGGCGGTCGGGCACGACGGCATCCAGGCGGTCGCGGGCACGCGGCAGCTGACGCTGGAGGCGGCGCTGCGGGACGGGCTGCCGACGGGCGGCTGCGTCAATGTCGACACGGCCTCGGTGGTGCGGCGGGGCGGGCCGCCGTCCGGGGCGCACAGCGACATCCTCCACCCGGAGCTGGCGCGGGTGGTGCTGGCGGCGGGGCGGGTGGGGCGCTGACGCGGGGTCTTTCCCCGCCCCCTTCCCGAACTGGGGGCAAGCCCCCAGCCCCCACGGGGGCTCCGCCCCGCGCCCGAACTCCCCTACGCGGCCGGGCCGACGCCCGAGGCGCGCCGCCACGCGCCTGCACGCGTGTTCGAGGGAGCCGGATCGAGTGGTCGTACGTCCATTCCTCGACGCGGAAGTACGAGCGACGAAGTACGAGCGACGAAGTACGAGCGACGGAGGTGGCGGAGCAATGGCCGGTTTCCGAAGTCTTGCAAGACAGGTGCGCGACCCGCGAGGTGATCTGGCGCTGCGGCGTTACTCATTGCGCAAGTGCCTGGAGAGGTTCGCCCCGTACGGGCACCGGGCGACGTGGAACCACCTGTGCGTCAGGCACGGCATCGAGCCCGACGACCGGGCGCCCGATCCGGCGCGGCTGGTGGCCGCGCTCGACGAGTTGGAGGAGGCGCGGGCCGTGTGGCTCGCGTACGAGAGGAAGTTCGCGGAGCGCCGCAGGCGCGAGAAGCACGACGGACTGCGCCGGCCGGGGGCGATCGACGACTGGCATCGGCGCACCTGGGGCGGCAACGGCATCGCCCGCTGCGACGACCCGTCGGTCCATCCGTCGGACCCGCTGGCAGACGTCCTGCGGCGGCTGATCGCCGCGCTGGGGGCGGCACCCGGGAAGGTCTGCCCGGTGTGCACGGAGACCCGGATCGTGTGGCGGCAGGACCTGGAGCACGAGCCGTGGTTCGGTCCGGTGTGCACGAGGTGCGGGGTCGTCGTGCCCCGGCCCGTACTGACCGACGAGACCCTGAGGACCGCCAGGCGCATGCGCGGCAGGGAACTGGCCTCGGTGGCATAGCGCCCGGCACAGCGGACCGGGCGTTGTCAGTGGTGCCTGGCACCATCGGAGCCATGATCCAGGTCTGCCTCAACGGGCCCCGCGGCGCGGGGGATTCGGCCGCGGTGCCCATGTCACCGGCCGCGCTCGCGGAAGCGGCTGCGGCCGCGGTCGCCGCCGGCTCGGTGGACGTCCATGTGCACCCGAAGACGCCGTGCGGCAGCGACTCGCTCTCGCCACGCGTCGTCGCCCCCGTCCTCGAGGAGATACGGGCCGTGGTGGACGTCCCCGTCGGTGTGACCACGGGGGCCTGGGCCGAGCCCGACCCGGTGCGGCGGGTGGAGCGCATCCGTTCCTGGACGGTGCTGCCCGACCACGCCTCCGTCAACTGGCACGAGGAGGGCGCGGAGCATGTCGCCGCGGCGCTGCTGGAGCGCGGGGTGGGCGTGGAGGCGGGCCTCTGGTCCGGCACGGACGGCCCTGAGCGCTTCCTGCGCTCGCCGCTCGCGCCCCGGGTGCTGCGGGTGCTGGCCGAGGTGACGGACACGGACCCCGCGACCGCCGAGGACACGGCACGCACCCTGTTGGACCGACTGGGCGCGTCCCATGGCCTGCCCGTGCTGCTCCACGGTGAGGACGACGGGGCGTGGCCGGTGCTGCGACTGGCGCGGCGGCTGGGACTGGACACGCGCATCGGCCCGGAGGACGTGCTGGTCCTGCCCGACGGGCGGCCGGCCGCGTCCGTCGCCGAGGTGGTCGAGGCGGCACGGCGAACCGAGCACGAAGCTGCGGAAGGTACCAGAGCGGAAATCTGGTGGCCCACCGGAATTGCGTACGGCGACAGTTGACGCGATGCGAACCACACGCGAGAGCACGCCCGAGGAGCCCTGACATGTCGACGCTGCGCGTCACCGCCGAACTGCTGACGATCCATGAGCATCCGAACGCCGACGCCCTGGAGCTGGCCCAGGTGGGCCTCTACCGCGCCGTCGTCGCCAAGGGCGCGTATCTCAGCGGTGACATCGCCGTCTATATCCCGGAGCAGGCCGTCCTGCCGACCGGGCTGATCGAGGAGCTCGGGCTGACCGGACGGCTGGCCGGGAAGGCGTCCGACCGGGTCAAGGCGGTGCGGCTGCGCGGTGAGCTGTCGCAGGGCATCGTGTGCCGGCCGAAGGCACTCGCGGACACCGACCTGAAGCAGGCGGTGGCCGACGGCACGGACTTCGCCGAGCTGCTCGGGATCACCAAGTGGTCGCCGCCGATCCCGCCGACGATGAGCGGTGACGTGGAGTCGGCGCCCGACCTGCTGCCCTGGGTCGACATCGAGAACCTGCAGCGCTATCCGGACATCTTCGAGACCGGCGAGCCCGTCGTGCTGACGGAGAAGCTGCACGGCACGGCCTGCCTCGTCACGTACGTGGCCGAGAACGAGCAGGTGCTGGTGTCGTCGAAGGGGTTCGGCGCGAAGGGCCTCGCCCTCAAGGAGGACCCGCGCAACCTCTACTGGCGCGCGGTGCGCGGCCACGGCGTGGCGGAGGCCGCGGCGCGCCTCGCCGCCAAGCTGGGGGCGAGCCGGGTCGGCATCTTCGGTGAGGTGTACGGCGCGGGGGTGCAGGACCTGTCGTACGGGGCGAACGCCCGCTCGACGGAACTCGGGTTCGCGGTGTTCGACGTGTCGGCCGAGATCGACGGCCAAGTCCGCTGGCTGGACGCAGTCGAGCTGCTCGACGGCGAACTGCCCCTGGTGCCACGGCTCTACGAGGGACCGTACGTGCTGGAGACGGTGCTGGAGTTCGCGAGCGGCCGGGAGACGGTCTCGGGCAGGGATCTGCATCTGCGCGAGGGCGTCGTGATCCGGGCGGCCACCGAGCGGTACAGCCCGGTGGTGGGCGGACGGGCGATAGCCAAGTCGGTCAGCCCGGCGTACCTCACCCGCAAGGGCGGCACCGAGTACGAGTGACCGCCCGGCGCATGGCGGCCCGTCACGGGGGTGCGGGCCGCCATGCACCACAACCGCGGGGTACGGAACGGGTGCCTGGTGGCCCGTCACGGGGGTGCGGGCCGCCGGGCGCCCCGGGCCGCCCGGCCCACGCTCGGCGCAATCCGGCGTGCGGCCGGGCGGAGGCGCCGAGACTCATCGCGTGAAGCCAGGACGTGAACCCTGCCTGACGTGGGCCACGGCGCTCACCATGACGACAGGGATGGTCGAGGCGGTCAGCTTCCTCGCGCTCGGCCCGGTCTTCACGGCTGTCCAGACAGGCAACATGCTGTTGATGTCCTTCGCACTCGCCGGCGTCGGTGGCCTGTCCGTGTCCGCGTGTGCCGCCTCGCTGGTGGGGTTCACCGTGGGGGCCGTGCTGTCCGCGCGGTTCGAGTCGTACGTACAGGTGAGCGGCCACCGGTGGTTCACGCACGCCCTGTTCGTCGAGGCCGTGCTGCTGGCCGTCGCCGCACTGGTGGCGTGGGGGATCGAGCGGGGCGGCGAGCCGCTCTCGGGCCGGCACTACCTGGTGTCCGCACTGGTGGCGCTCGCCATGGGGGTCCGCAATGTCACCACCCTGCGGGCGAAGGTGCCGGGCATGCCCACGACCGTCACCACCCGGGCGCTCGCCGCCCTCATCGGCGGTTCCCCCCTCGCGCTCGACGCCCGGATCGCACCTGGGACGCGGAACGAGGTCCGGCGCGCGGGCTCGGTGACGGCCATGTTCGCGGGCGGTCTGCTGGGGGCGTGGATGATCCACGACGACCGGCTCGCCCCACCGGTGGTGGTGCTGGTCATCGCCGCCTATGTGCTGGCCATCGCACTCAGCTTCTCGTTCGTGCCGCGCGAAGGCTCCCCCGAGCCCCGCTGATCGAGCCCGCCGAGGCGTGAGGCCTCGTCCTGCGGCGCGCACCGGCTTCCGGCAGCACCCCGCGAGCCCGTCATGCGCTCGCCGAAGACGTCGTCCGGGTTGGACAGGACACAGGTCTCCGGGGACGGACAGCCGCAGCCGATGCGGTCGGTGAGGTGGTCGCGCAGCCGCCCGAGCTTCTTGATGCGCTCGTCGAGCACCAAGCACCGAGCACCAAGCACCGAGCGCCACGCCTCGGAGAGCCGCGCCCGGTCCGCGCGACGGGACGTCCGGGCACTTCCGCCGGCGCGTCCCGGATCGTGGCGAGCGGGATGCCGACCCTCCCCCATGGCCCTCCGGGCATGCGGGACCCCCATTCGCATCGCTCGCCGCGCGGACGAAGGGCGACGGCGGCGCGCGTCGCGCCCTTACCGGCTCTGGTTGCCCGGGGTCCTGCGGCTGCTGATCCGCCCCTTGGACTCGTAGAAGTGCGGGGCGGACACGGCGGCTCCACTGCGCGTGGAGAGCTTCCCGACGGTGAGTTCGTGGATCTCCTCGGGAATCCGCGGCACTCGCCGGAGCCTAGGTGACGTGCGCTGCGCCATCCGTTGACAGAAGCCCTGACCCCGACCATGCTAAGCAGTCGCTTAGACAATGGGCAGGGACCGGGTGAGAGGCAGGGACAGGGACATGGCCGAGCCGAGGATCTTCACATCCGCCGAGGAGCTGACCGCGGGGGTCGGTGAGCAGCTGGGGTACAGCGACTGGCTGGAGATCGAGCAGAAGCGGATCGACCTCTTCGCCGACGCCACCGGCGACCACCAGTGGATCCATGTGGACCCCGAGCGCGCCGCGGCCGGCCCCTTCGGGAAGACGATCGCGCACGGCTATCTCACGCTGTCGCTGCTGCCGACCCTCGTCCCCCAGATCATGCGGGTCGAGGGCATGAAGATGGGCATCAACTACGGGACCAACAAGGTCCGCTTCCCCTCCCCCGTGCCCGTCGGCTCGCGGCTGCGCGCGACCGCCGCCCTGAAGACCGTCGAGGAGGCGGGCGGCGGCGTGCAGGTGACGGCCGTCGTCACCGTCGAGCGCGAGGGCGGCGACAAGCCGGTGTGCGTGGCCGAGTCGGTCTCCCGCTACTTCTTCTGAGCGCCCGCTCCCACCATGCGCAGCACGAGGTCGGCGTACAGCGCGCCGACCTCGTCGGGCGTCCGCCGCCCCCGCACGTTGAACCAGCGCGCCACATCGATGCAGAGGGACAGCACGGCGAGGGTGGTGCCGGGCACGTCGGGGACGTCGAACTCCCCGGCCGCGACGCCCTCGTTGATGATGCGCCGCACCGCCGCGTCGCTCCTGCGCCGCAGTTCCACGATCTCGGTCCGGTGCTCGTCGCCGAGCGCGTCGAGCTCGTACTGCACGACGCGCGCGGTGGTGTGCCGCTCGGCGTGCCAGCGGACGAAGGAGCGCACGGCGCGGGCGAGGCGCTCGCCCGCCGTGCCCTCGCCGTCGGCCGCCCCCTCCAGGATCTCCAGCGCCCGGTCGTGACCGATGCGGCTGATCCGGTGGAGCAGCTCTTCCTTGGTCTTGTAGTGGATGTAGAGCGCGGCCGGGCTCATCCCGGCGCGCCCGGCGATGTCGCGCGTCGTGGTGGCGTGGTAGCCGCGCTCGGCGAAGGCCTCGACGGCGGCGACGAGCAGCCTCCTGGCCGCCTCCGGGGTGACCTCGCCCCACGGCATCTCCTCGGCGCCGGCCGTTTCCTCCGCCGTACTCATCGCTCGCCCCTTCCTTCTGGCAGGACGAACACCATACCCCGAACCTGAGCAAGCGCTTAGAGCCTGCTCAGAGCTTCTGGAACGGATCGTGCTCCGCGAGCAGCTTCTCGAGCCGGGCCTGGTCGACGCGGCTCACGATCTGTCCGGCCTCCTGCCTGTCCCGCACCACCTTGGCCAGTGTGAACGCCGAGGTCGTGAGGTAGAGGACCGCGATTCCGAGGAAGGCGCGCACCCAGACGTCGGCATCCAGATTGAAGATCCCGAGGGCGACGGCCGCGAGCGCGATGGCGAAGGAGGCGACGGCCTGACCGTAGTACGCCGTCGTGTTCTGCTGCTTGACCGGTGTCTCACTCATGCCGGAAGGATGCGTGGGACCGGGCCGGGCCGGCATCCGCTCCCGTACTCACCCGCGTACTCAGAACGCCGGATCAGAACGCGGAGACTCCGGTCAGCGCGCGGCCGATGATGAGTTTCTGGATCTGGCTGGTGCCCTCGTACAGGGTCATCACCCGTGCGTCGCGCAGGAGTTTGCCGACCGGGTACTCGTCGATGTAGCCATAGCCGCCGAAGACCTGCAGCGCGTTGTTCGCGGCGCGCACGGCAGCCTCGGAGGCGAAGAGCTTCGCCTTGGACGCGGCGGTGGCGAAGTCCTCGCCGCGGTCTATGAGATCGGCGACCCGCCAGGTCAGCAGGCGGGCGGCGTCCACGTCCACGGCGATGTCGCTGATCAGCTCCTGCACCAGCTGGTACGAGGCGATGGGCTTGCCGAACTGCTCGCGCTCGCCCGCGTAGCCGACGGCGGCGTCCAGCGCGGCCTGGGCGATGCCGACACAGCCCGCGGCCACCGACATCCGGCCCTTGGCGAGGGCGGACATGGCGATCGAGAATCCCTTGCCCTCCGGCCCGAGCATGGCGTGGGCGGGCACCCTGATGTCCTCCAGGACCAGTTCGGCGGTGGCCTGGCCGCGCAGGCCGAGCTTGCCGTGGATGGTGCGCCGGGTCAGCCCGGGCGTGTCGGTGGGGACGAGGAAGGCGGAGACGCCCTTGTGGCCGGGCGTGTCGTTGGTCCGGGCGAAGAGCAGGACGACATCGGCCCAGGTGCCGTTGGTGATGAACATCTTGCTGCCGTTGATGACGTACGCGTCGCCGTCCCGCACGGCCCTGGTGGCGAGGCTGCCCGCGTCGGAGCCGGTGCCCGGCTCGGTGAGCCCGAAGCAGCCGAGGGCCTCGCCTGCGGTGAGCCGCGGCAGCCACTGCCGCTTCTGCTCCTCGCTCCCCCAGGCCGCGACGGTCTTCGTGACCAGGCCGAGCGATACGGAGACGATGCCCCGGACCGACGAGTCGCCGCGCCCGAGCTCCTCCGTGACCAGGCAGTAGGCGAGGTGGTCGCCGCCCGAGCCGCCGTACTGCTCGTCCACGGTGAGCCCGAGGAAGCCCACCGAGCCCAGCTTCTTCACGATCGACCTGTCGACATTCTCGGCCCGGTCCCAGTCGATGACGTGCGGGGCGATCTCGCGGTCGACGAAATCACGGGCGAGCTGCCGGACGGCCTCGTGCTCCTCGCCGAGCTCCAGGTTCACCACTGGACATCCCGCCTTTAACTATCACTGCTAGTTTCCGTTCGGCAGGGCCTACTATGTGCCGCATGGCCCGACCGCGCAAGCCCCTCCTCAGCCGAGACCGCATCGTCGGGACGGCGAGCGCGCTCGTGGACGCGGAGGGTCTCGACGCGGTCTCCACCCGCCGGCTCGCCGCCGAGCTCGGCGTCAGCGGCCCGTCCCTCTACAACCACTTCCGCAACAAGGACGAGATCCTGGACGCGGTCGCCGACGCGGTCAGCGCCAAGGTCGACCTGTCGATGTTCGACGAGACCGACGCCCGCGACTGGCGCACCGCACTGCACGACTGGGCCGTCTCCTACCGCGCTGCCCTCGCGGACCACCCCAACGTCGTACCGGTCCTCGCCCGCGGCCCCGGCCGCCGCCCGGCCGGCCTGAAGGTCGCCGACGCCGTCTTCGGCGCCATGGTCCGGGCCGGCTGGCCGCCCGCTCAGGCCACCCGCATCGGCGCGCTCATGCGGTACTTCATCACCGGCTCGGCGCTCGGCTCCTTCGCCCGGGGCTTCGTGAACGACGAGACCGCGTACGACCCGGCCGACTATCCTCACCTCGGCCAGGCCCATCTGCTCGCCGACCGGCAGAAGCAGGTCGACGAGGGCGCGTTCGAGACGGGGCTGCGGGCGCTGCTGGACGGGCTGATGGTGCAGTACGAGGCGGGGGTACGGGGGACATGGGCGAAGAAGGGCTCGACGGACGGCTCGTAGCGGCGGTACGGGCGGGGGACGCCGAATCGGTACGGGCCCTGCTCGAAGAGGGCGCCGATCCGGACGCGCTCGACGCGGACGGCCTCCCGGTGCTGTGCACCGCTGTCGCTGCGTACGACGACCCGGTCGCCGAGGCTCTGATGGAGGGCGGCGCGGACCCCGACAGGCCGCTGCCGGACGGGACCACGCCGCTGCTGCGGGCGATCGATCTCGGCTCCCCGGCGGTCTTCTCGACCGTGCTGGGCGGCGAACCCCGGCTACGGCTGCCGGAAGAGGCCCGGGAACGGCACCTCACCCTGGCCCGGACCTGGTACGAGAACGGTGCCGCCGAGGAGCTGCGACGCCGGACCGGGGCGACGGGCCCCGCCGAGACGGTCCGGGTCCAGGACGACGAGTACAGCCATGTCGACCAGGTCACGCTCGGCGGTCTCACCGTGCGGGCCGGGCACGGCGCCGTCCTGACCTCACTGGAGTGGGCCTTCCGCGTTCTCCCGCCCGTCGACGAGCTGGTGGCCCGCGGTCTGAAGTACCCCGATGAGGACCATGTGGACCGGTGGTCGGCCACGTGGATTCTCAGCCGGCGGCGCAGCAAGGAGACCTGGCTGGCCGTGACGGCCTTCCGGCACCATCCCGACCCCGCCCATCGCCGTTTCGTGCTCGATTTCCTGCGGATCAGATCCCTGACGGGGGCCAGCGACAGGAACTCGTACGACAAGGAGGAGAGCGAGCTCTTCGCCGCGTGGGCGGCCGAGGAGACGGACGTCGACGTCCTCGTGAGGGTCCTCGACGTCTTCGCCGGTTACGAGCGCGCCGAGCGGGAAGCCGTCGGGCTCCGGTACGCCGGCCATCCGAACCCCCGCGTGCGCAGCGAAGTGCCGTATCTCCTCGGCACGTACGGCTCACCCCTCACGCCGACGGCCAGGACCGCGCTGCTCGCTCTCGTGCGGGACCCCGCCCCCGAGGTCCGCAGCAGGGTGGGCGCGGCACTCGGCACGTGGCATGACCTCACCCCCGAGGTCTCCGAGGCGCTGCTCTCCCTGGTCCGGGATCCGGACGCCGGAGTGCGGGGGGCAGCTGCGGCGGCACTCGCCAGGTCTCCGGACCGTACGCCCGCCGGGGCGGAGGCCCTTGCGGCGCTGCTCGACCACGAGGAACTGCTGATCCGCCTGGAGGCCGTGTACGGGCTGGCCGAGCGGAACGACCCCCGCTGCGTGGAGGGGCTTGCGCGGATCGGTCCGCTCGATCCCGCCTTCGACGACGATCACCGGCGCTCCGCTGTCCGGCGCTACCAGTGGCGCATGGAAGAGGAAGCCTCGGCCGCCGCCGAACAGTGAGTGCGCCACCCTGGAGGCATGGCTCCCAAGGATGTCGCCGCCCTCGCGGCGCTGCTCGCCGACGAGACCCGCGCCGCCTTCTGCCTCGCCCTGCTCGACGGGCGGGCCTGGACGGCCGGTGAGCTCGCCCGGCACGCGGGGGTGGCACCGTCGACCGCCAGCGAGCATCTGGGCAAGCTCGTCGCGGGCGGACTCCTGACCGAGGAGCGACAGGGCAGGCATCGGTACGTGCGGCTCGCCGGGGAGCCCGCCGCGCGTCTCGTGGAGGTGCTCGCCGCGCACGCCGCCCGGTCCGAGGAGCCTCCGCGGACGCTGAAGGCGGCGAGCGCGCGCAGCGCCATGGCGCGCGGCCGTACCTGCTACGAC
Source organism: Streptomyces sp. NPDC059909 (assembly GCF_042730885.1). Classification (NCBI taxonomy): domain Bacteria; kingdom Bacillati; phylum Actinomycetota; class Actinomycetes; order Kitasatosporales; family Streptomycetaceae; genus Streptomyces; species Streptomyces sp. NPDC059909. The sequence goes on along the minus strand of NZ_JBHWKX010000006.1, from coordinate 54,421 downwards.
CATCTCGCCGGACGGCTCGGCATCGCGATCACGGAGGCGATGACGGCCCGCGGACTGCTCCGTCAGGACACCGGATTCGCGCTGACCGACGCAGGGCTCGACTGGTTCCGGGAGGCGGGGATCGCCCTGCCGCGGGGCGGCCGGCGGCCGCTCGCCCGGTCGTGCCTGGACTGGACCGAACGCACACCGCATCTGGCGGGGGTCGCCGGCGCGGAGCTGTGCCGGCACAGCCTGGACCAGGGCTGGTGCGTCCGCATCGGCTCGGAGCGGGCCGTCAAGGTCACCGCAAACGGGCAGCGGGCCCTCGGCGAACTGCTGGGCATCGGGGCAGAGGCGCTGAGGTGACCGCGGTGAGAGATATTGCGGTGGGCACCGAAGAGTAGACGGCGTACGGTCGCCGCATGACTCGCCGCATGACCGACACGCAGTGGCGCGCCTTCGCGGCGGCCGGGACCACCGTCGTCCTCTGGGCCTCGGCCTTCGTCTCGATCCGCAGCGCCGGTGCGGAGTACTCCCCCGGTGCGCTCGCCCTCGGCCGGCTGCTCGCCGGTGCGCTGGTGCTGGGCGTGATCTGTGCCGTACGCCGGGAGGGGCTGCCGCCCCGGGGCGCCTGGCCGGGTATCGCGATCTCGGGGCTGCTCTGGTTCGGGCTGTACATGGTGGCCCTGAACTGGGGCGAGCAGATGGTCGACGCGGGCACGGCGGCGCTGGTCGTCAATGTCGGGCCGCTGGTCATGGCGCTGCTCGCCGGCTGGTTGCTGAAGGAAGGGCTGCCGCCGCGGCTGCTCGCGGGGATGGGCGTGTCGTTCGCGGGCGCGGCGGTGGTCGGCCTGTCGATGTCGGGCGAGGGGTCTGCGTCCGTGCTCGGTGTGCTGCTCTGTCTGCTCGCCGCGGTGTCGTACGCCGCCGGGGTGGTGGGCCAGAAGCCCGCGCTGCGGCACGCGTCCGCGCTCCAGGTGACGACGTGGGGCTGTGTGATCGGAGCGGTGGTGTGTCTGCCGTTCGCGGGGGTGCTGGTGCGTGAGGCCGCCGACGCCTCCGTGTCCGCGACGCTCAACATGGTGTACCTGGGTGTGTTCCCGACCGCGCTGGCGTTCACGACGTGGGCGTACGCCCTGGCCCGGACGACCGCGGGGAAGATGGGCGCGACCACGTATGCCGTGCCCGCGCTGGTCGTGCTGATGTCCTGGCTGTTCCTGGACGAGGTACCGGGCTGGCTGACCCTGCTGGGCGGTGCGGTGTGCCTGGCCGGTGTGACGGTGTCGCGCTCGCGGCCCCGTACGCCGGCCCGGACGGACCGGACCGGCGTCACGGAGGCCGCGGCGGATCGGGCCGCAGACGTCAGGCCCGCGCAGCCGCCCGCTTCGCGAGAATCCTGATCGACACGAGCGCGATGACGGCCAGGCCGATGATGTAGCCGGAGACGGCCATCGACGTGCCGGTCGCCTCCAGCAGCAGCACCATGACGAACGGTGCGAGGCCGCCGCCGAAGACCGCGGCGATCTGGTAGCCGAGCGAGGCGCCGGTGTAACGCATCTCGGCCGTGAACAGCTCGGCGAACAGCGCGGCCTGCGGCCCGTACATGATGCTCAGGAAGCAGCTGGTGACGAAGGTGCCGACCGCCAGCCACAGCAGCGACTTGGTGTCGATGAGCAGGAAGAGCGGCACCGCCCAGACCAGCAGGCCGACCGCGCCGAACGCGTAGATCTTCAGCCGCCCGATGCGGTCCGAGAGCGCGGCGGACGCGGGTATCAGCGCGAGCTGGGTGAGGCTGACGCAGAGCGAGACGGTGAGCACCGCGCTGCGCTCCATGCCGAGTTCGCGGGTCGAGTAGTCCAGCACGCCGGTGATGATGATGTAGAACGTCGCGGTGTTCACGGCGAAGGAGCCGCCGGCCAGGAACACGGTGCCGAGGTGCTTGCGCAGGATCGTTCCGAGCGGGGAGGGGGTCTCGCTTTTCTCCTGCTCGGCCAGGGCGCGTTCGGCCTCGCGGAACTCGGGGGTCTCCTCGACGCGGGTGTGGATGTACCAGGCGAGCACGAGGACCAGGAAGCCGACGAAGAACGGCACCCGCCAGCCCCAGGAGGCGAAGGTGGCGTCGTCGGTGAGGGCGCCCGCGGCGAGGAACACGGTGTTGGCGGTGACCACGCCGATCGGCACACCGAGCTGGACGAGGCTGCCGTACAGCCCGCGCTTGCCCTCGGGGGCGTACTCGGTGGCCATCAGCATCGCACCGCCCCACTGGGCGCCGACGGCGATGCCCTGCATGACGCGGAGCAGCACGAGCAGGACCGGCGCGGCGATGCCGATCGTCTCGTACGTGGGGAGGAGCCCGATGCCGGCGGTGGCGACGCCCATCAGGGTGAGCGCGAGGACGAGCATCGGCTTGCGGCCTCGCTTGTCGCCGAGCTGGCCCGCGATGATGCCGCCGACGGGGCGGGCGAGGAAGCCGACCGCGAAGGTGGCGAAGGCGGCGAGCACTCCGGCCGATGCGCTGCCCGCGGGGAAGTAGAGGTCCCCGAGGACGAGGGCGGCGGCGATGCCGAAGACGAAGTAGTCGTACCACTCGACGGCGGACGCGAGTGCGGCCGCGGTGGCCACGCGTCGGCGGTGCCGGTCGGTGGGAACGGTCGCTGCTGACGTACCGGGGAGCGGGGAAGGGGGTGCCGTGTCCATGCGTGCACACTCCGATGGGTGCGGGGACGAGGGGTGCGGGGACCGTACCGACCGGTGGGTATGGCGTCAACGGGTCGCGCAGCAGGAGTTTTTGCTCGATCATTACCCATTGGTAACCGTCGCGTCGGACCGCAGCACGACCACCCCGGCCGCTCACGGCTGCGGCCGGGGTGTGGGACGGTGCGGGCTCGCTAGAAGACGACCAGTGCCCTGCCGCCCTTGCCCGCGAGCATGTTGTCGAAGGCGGCCGGGATGCCGTCGAGGGCGATCCGCTCGGTCACCAGGGCCCCGAGGTCGAGCCGCCCTGCCCGGATGTGCTCCGCCAGCACCGGGAGGTCCCTGGCCGGGTCGGAGTTGCCGTAGACACAGCCCGAGAGCGTGCGGCCCCAGTGGAAGATCTCCAGGGCGTTGAAGGTGACCTGCTGGTCCTTGCCGCCGATGCCGACGACCGTCGTGCGGCCGCCGCGCCTGGTCGAGTCCCAGGCCGTACGGATCGTGGCGGCGCGACCCACGCATTCGACGGCAACGTCCGCGCCCTGACCGCCGGTCAGCTTGCGGATCTCCTTCGCGTTGGTGTCTGAGGCGACGACGTACTCGGTGGCTCCGGCCCGGCGAGCGAGGGACTCCTTCTCGGGCGACACGTCGACAGCGATGATCGTCGAGGCGCCCGCGATCCGGGCGGACTGGAGGGTCGCGAGGCCGACCCCGCCGACGCCGAAGACGACGACCGACTCGCCCTCGCGGACCCGGGCGGAGTGGTGGACGGCCCCGTAACCGGTGAGGACCGCGCAGCCCAGCAGTGCGGCGTCGGTGAGCGGGACGCCGTCCGGGACCGGGAGGACGCAGTTGGCCGCGACGACGGTCTCCTCGGCGAAGGCGGCCACGTTGAGGCCGGGGTGCAGCTCGGTCCCGTCCTCCGTGACGGCGTACACGCTGCCCGCACCGGTGAGGGCGTCGGCGCAGAGCCAGACCTCGCCGATCGAACAGTGGTGGCACTTCCCGCACGACGGCGCCCAGTTGAGCACGACACCGTCGCCGGGAGCGACATGGGTGACACCCTCACCGACGGAGACGACCGTGCCCGCGCCCTCGTGGCCGAGGACCGCGGGGACGGGGACGCGCATGGTGCCGTTGGACAGGGACAGGTCGGAGTGACAGACCCCCGCGGCGGCGAGGCGGACCCGCACCCGACCGGGGCCGGGTGCGGGGAGTTCGATGCTCGTGATCTCCAGCGGAGATCCGATGGCGGGCAGGACGGCGGCGCGGACCACGCTCACTACTCCTCAGAGCTCTCAGAACTGCAGGGACTTGGTCTGGAGGTATTCGGCGAGGCCGTGCGGTCCGAGCTCCCGCCCGACGCCCGACTGCTTGTAGCCGCCGAACGGGGCCAGGGGGTTGAAGCGGCCGCCGTTGATGTCGACCTGGCCGGTGTCCATGCGGCGGGCGAAGGCGACGGCCTCCTCCTGCTCCCCCCATACAGCGCCAGCGAGGCCGTACACGGTGTCGTTGGCGATCCGCAGGGCGTCGTCCTCGTCCTCGTACCGCAGGATGGAGACGACCGGGCCGAAGATCTCCTCCTGCGCGATCGTCATCTCGGGCGTGACGTCGGCGAAGACGGTCGGCGCGACGTAGTAGCCGGTCTCGCGCGGGGCCTCGGGGCCGCCCGCCACGAGCCGCGCGCCCTCCGCGACGCCCTTCTCGATGTAGCCGCGGACGCGCTGCTGCTGCTTGGCGTTGACGAGCGGGCCGACCCGCTCCCCCGGCGTGTACTTGGCGACGGCCTCGGCGGCGAGGGACACGGCCTCGTCGTACTGGTCCTTGTGCACGAGCATCCGGGTCCAGGCGCTGCACGTCTGGCCGGAGTTGGACATGACGTTGGCGATGCCGACGTTGACGGCGCGGGCGAGGTCGGCGCTGGGCAGGATCACGTTGGCGGACTTGCCGCCGAGCTCCAGGGCCACGCGCTTGACGGCGGCGCCTGCGGTCGCGCCGATCTGCTTGCCGACGGCGGTGGAGCCGGTGAAGGAGACGAGATCCACGCCGGGGTGCTCGGCGAGTGCCTGCCCCGCGACCGGTCCGAGACCGGTGACCAGGTTGAACACGCCTGCGGGCAGTCCGGCTTCGTGGACGGCTTCGGCGAAGAGCCGCGCGGTCAGCGGGGTGTCCTCGGCGGGCTTGAGCACGACCGTGCAGCCGGCGGCGAGGGCGGGGGCGACCTTGGCGACGATCTGGTGGAGCGGGTAGTTCCAGGGGGTGATCGCACCGACGACGCCCAGCGGCTCCAGCAGCACGGTGGAGTTGCCGATCTTCTCCTCGAAGGAGTACGAGGCGGCCAGCTCGGCGTACGAACCGGCGACCAGGATCGGCAGGCCCGCGTGGACGGCCTCGGCGAGCTGCTGCGGCGCGCCGAGTTCGGCGGTGACGGTCTCGGCGATCTCGTCCTTGCGGGCGGCGAGGACGTCCCGGAGCGCGGCGAGCTTCGCGGCGCGCTCGGCGGGCGGGGTGGCGGCCCAGGCCGGGAAGGCGGCGCGGGCGGCGCGTACCGCCGCGTCCACGTCCTGTGCGGTACCGGCCGGGACGTGGGCGATGACCTGCTCGTCCGCGGGGTTCACCACCGCGATGGTGCCGGCGCCGGCGGCGGGCCGCCAGGTGCCGCCGATGTACATGCCGTCGTGGGCCTTCATCCGCGTGTCTCCTTCGGGGCGTGGCCAGGGCGTGCGTCCGCGCCTCAAACTAGCGGTGTTAGTTTTCCCGCGCCAGGGCGGCCGGGGGCCGAGGCCTGTGATTTTCCCCCACCCCGCCCCTTCCCGCAGCATCGATGTGCGGCTCCGCCGCGTATGGGCAAGCCGCCGGCCCCCGGTTTCGGGACTCTGCCCGGGGCGCGTTCGGGGCTCCGCCCCGAAGCCCCGAACCCGCCCCTGCACCCTGCGGCTGTGGGAGACCCCCGTGCCCCACGTCGGCCAGGCCGGCTTTCGGGGCTCCCGGCTGCCACGGGCTGCTCCGCACTCCCGCGAGCCATGGCGATGGCGCACACTTCACGCCCGTCCGGCGATCGAGGACCGGGGGCCTGGGGGCGAACCCTCAGTCACGGGAAGGGGCGGGCTGGGGGAAGAGGAGCCGCTCAGGCCGGCGTCTGGCCCAGCGCCGTCGGGGTGGGCTGCACCTGGCGGGCAGGGGGCGGCGCGATGGACGCCACCCGGGTCCGGTCCACCGTCGGGGTCGGGGCGGTCGCGGACGGCACCAACTGGCCCTTGTCGTCGGGCGACTTCGCCACCGACGACCACGTACGGAGGCGATGGCTCGCGGCCTCGTCGAGGCTCACCGGCGCACCGCGCTGTTCGGCCAGCCGGCTCGCCTCGCGGCCGAGCGCGGCCACGTCGTCCCAGCGCAGCCGCAGCACCACGGACAGTTCGGCTCCACCGTCCGGGAGCCCCTTCATGATCGGCCCGGTCGGCCGGATCGACCCGTCACCTTCACTCATCTGCCGCTCCTGTCGTTGACGCGTGGACGCTTCTCCAGGTGGCCTGTAGTACGCACCGGGCGCGCCCCGTGTTCAGCGCGGCCGGCGGCCGCCGGGTGACGGCCGGCCCGCAGCCCCAGCCCCGCCGCCGCCACCAGGAGCACGCCGAGCATCACGAACGGCGCGGCCGTGCCCGCGATCCCCGCGACGAGACCGGCCGAGGCCGGCGCCGCGACCTGGCCGAGGCGGTTGCCGGTGAGGCGCAGGGCGAGGGCCGTGGACCGGGCCTCTGCAGGGGCTGCCTGGACGACCGTCGTCATCGACAGCGGCTGTCCGACACCGAGGCAGAAGCCGAGCACCGCGAGCATCAGGGCGAGCGCCCACACCGGCACGGGCAGTGCGACACCCGCGCACAGCAGACCGGCGAGCAGACAGGTGACCGTGAGCAGCGCGGTGCGGCCGATGACCCGGATCATCGGGGTCATCACCAACCGGCAGGCGATCGTCGCGGCGGCGCGCAGGCTCAGCAGGAGTCCGATCACGGCCGGGGCGATTCCCCGGTGCTCGCCGATCACCGGAAGGTACGCGGTGAGGATGTCGGTCGCCGACAGCACCGCGAGGCTGATGAAGATCCCGGCGGGCACGCCGCGCGTGCGCAGAATGCGGTGGACGGGGACCTTGGTGCGTGCTCCGGCCGCCGCTCGCGGCACGGGGTGCTCGATGCGCCACAGGGACGTGAGGGAGACCGACCCGACGGCCGCCGAGACGAGGAGGGCCAGCGCGCTCGTACGGGCCATGTCGCCGCCGATCACCGCACCCGCCGCGACCGGTCCGACGAGCTGGCCGAGCGAGGCCCCGATGGTGAAGTGGCCGAAGTTGCGGTCCTGTTCGGCAGAAGCCGACTGGCGGGCGACGATCGACTGCGCGCCGATCACGAAGCACAGGTGGCCGAGGCCCATGACGCCGCTCCAGACCGCCATGGCGGGCAGGGAGTCCGCGAGTCCGCTCAGTGCGCAGCCGCCGGAGATCAGCACGACACCGACCGGCAGGAGCGGTGCGCAGCGGCCGTGGTCGGTGCGGCGGCCGAGCGGTACGGCGGCGAACAGCGGAAGCAGCGCGTACACACCCGCGATGACACCGATCGCCCGCTCGTCGGCGCCGAGCGCCAGGGCGCGGTACGAGACGGCCGGACGCGCCATCGACACCGCCCCCTGCGCGAAGCTGAAGGCGATGACGAGGCGCAGCAGCCAACTCCGGCTCATCCTCAGATGATTCCGAAGAGGATTCCGGCGCCGAGCACCACCAGGGAGGTGAGCGCGGCCCACTTGACAGTGAACTTCGTGTGGTCGCCGAACTCGACCTTGGCCATGCCGACGAGGACGTACACGGCGGGCACGAGCGGGCTCGACATGTGCAGGGCCTGTCCGACGAGCGAGGCGCGGGCGATCTCCAGCGGGGAGACACCGTGGGCGGCGCCGGCCTCGGCGAGGACGGGCAGAACGCCGAAGTAGAAGCCGTCGTTCGACATGAAGTAGGTGAGCGGAAGGCTGAGCAGGCCGGTGACGAGCGCCATGTGGGGGCCCATGCCCTCGGGGATGGCGCCGACGAGCCAGTCGGCCATGTGCTTGACCATGCCGGTGCCGGTGAGGACTCCGGTGAAGACGGCAGCCGCGAAGACCATGCCGGAGACATTGAGGACGTTGTCCGCGTGGGCGGCGATACGGGCCTTCTGGTCGGCCATCTTCGGGAAGTTGACGGTGAGGGCGAGGGCGGCGCCGATCATGAAGAGCACGGGGATCGGCAGCACCTCCATGATCATCGCGGCGAGCAGGGCGACGGTGAGGCCCGCGTTGAACCAGTAGAGCTTGGGGCGCAGGGTCGCGCGGTGCGGGTCGAGGCCCTGGAAGCCTTCGTCGTCGTCGGTCCCGGCGGAGCCGACACTGCCGCTGGAGCCGGAGTGGTCGCCGGATCCGCCGTCGCCGCCGGGGCGCGCGGTCGTGGCCGTACGGTCCGCGCCGCCGCCCGCCTTCACGAGCACCGTCTCGGTCTGCGGCTCCAGCACCTCGTGCAGCGACAGATAGCCGATGCGCCGCCGCTCCCGCAGGCCGAGGACGTACGCGAGGACGAAGACGAAGAGGAGACCGACTCCGAGCGCGGGGATCATCGGCACGAAGATGTCGCCGGCGTCCAGCTTGAGCGCGGTCGCGGCACGGGCGGTCGGGCCGCCCCACGGCAGGGTGTTCATGACGCCGTTCGCGGTGGCGGCGACACCGGTCATCACGACCAGGCTCATCTTGAGCCGCTTGTACAGCGGGTACATCGCCGAGACAGTGATCATGAAGGTGGTCGAGCCGTCGCCGTCCAGCGACACGATCGCGGCCAGCAGGGCCGTACCGACCACCACGCGCATCGGGTCGGCCTTGCAGAAGCGCAGGATGCCCCGGACGACCGGGTCGAAGAGGCCGACGTCGATCATCACGCCGAAGTAGACGATGGCGAACATCAGCATCGCCGCTGTCGGCGCGAGATTGCCGACGCCTTCGAGGACATAGTCCCCGAGCTTCGCACCCTGCCCGACGAAGACGCAGAAGAGTGCGGGGATGAGGACCAGCGCCGCGATCGGCGACATCTTCTTCATCATGATCAGGACCAGGAAGGTCGCGATCATGGCGAAGCCGAGGATTGTCAGCATGGGGGACACCTAACGTTCATCCTTGAACTCCCACCGGAGCGGCGGTTCGCATGACGTTAGGTGCCGTTCATCGGCGTTAACAAGACGTTGACACGTGAGCAATACGAGCAAAAGCCCAGGTCATCGCAGGGGTGATACATCAACTGGGAAGCCGTTGAGCACCGCGGTGCCCGACAGCGGATCGAGCCGTGAGCCGTCGAGCAGCTGGTTCACATTGACTCCGGGGCGGGCCGCCGCCACCGACATCCGCGTGCCCGGGCGGTCGTGCCCCCAGCCGTGCGGGAGGCTCACCACCCCGGTCCGTACGGCGTCGGTGATCTCCACGGGGACCTCCAGTTCTCCCCCGTCCGCCGCGATCCGCGCGGTGGCTCCGTCGTCGAGTCCGAGCCGGGCGGCGTCGGCGGGGTGTATCTGGAGTGTGCAGCGGTTGGAGCCGCCGCCCAGCGTGGGGAGGTTGTGCATCCAGCTGTTGTTGGAGCGCAGATGGCGGCGGCCGACGAGGACGAGCCGGTCGTCCCGCTCCCCCAGGGCGCTCCGGAGCCTCGGCAGATCGTCCGCGATCGGTCCCGGCAGCAGTTCGACGCGTCCGCTGCGGGTCTTCAGGATCTGCGGGATCCGCGGCCGCAGCGGGCCGAGGTCGATGCCGTGCGGGTGCGCGAGCAGATCGTCGAGCGTGATGTCGTACGGGCCCAGGCGCAGCATCATGTCGAGGCGCCGCTCGGGTCCTGTGCGGCCGCCCAGTTCGGCGGCGAGCTCCTTCGGGTCGCTGCCGTGGACGGGCGAATGCGGGTCGGCGACCGCTTTGGCGAGCGCGCCCTCGATGACCATGTCGTCGACTGCGGACGGGTCGGCACCGTGCATCCCGCTCACGGCGAGGATCAGCCGGGCGTGGATCTCGCACTCGTCCATGAGCCCGGCGTCGAGCGGCACGGCGGCGGGCGTGTAGCGGGCCTGGTTGCGGACGGCGAGGGCGTTGAAGGCGAAGTCGAAGTGGCCACTGCGCGAGGGCGGCGGCGGGGGCAGGACGACGTCGGCGTGGCGCGAGGTCTCGTTCAGATACGGGTCGACGCTGACCATGAAGTCGAGTCCCTCGCCCAGCGCCCGGTCGAGGCGGTCGCCGTCGGGCGCGGAGAGCACCGGGTTCGCCGCCACGGCGATCACGGCACGGATCCGTCCGTCGCCGGGCGTCTCGATCTCCTCGGCGAGCGCGGCGACGGGCAGTTCGCCCTTGGCCTCGGGGTGGCCGCTGACCCTGCTCGCCCAGCGGCCGAGGGCGAAGCCCTTGCCGGGCGCGGCCGGGCGGGGGGCGCGGTCCGTGGCCGCGAGCGGGAACAGGGCGCCGCCGGGCGTGTCGAGGTTGCCGGTGAGGATGTTGAGGACGTCGACGAGCCAGCTGGCGAGGGTGCCGTGCTCGACGGTGCAGCTGCCGATGCGTCCGTATACGGCGGCGGTCGGGGCGGCGGCGAGCTCGCGGGCGATCGTACGGATGTCGCCGGCGTCCATGTCGCAGGCCGCAGCGACGGCTTCGGGGGTGAAGTCCCTTACGGCCTCGCGGACTTCGGCCACGCCTTCCACGTGCGGGGCCAGGTCCCCGAGGTCGGTCAGGCCCTCGTCGAAGAGGACGTGTGCGAGGGCGGCGAGCAGCAGTGCGTCGGTGCCGGGGCGGATGGCGACGTGCCGGTCGGCGAGCCGGGCGGTGCGGGTACGGCGCGGGTCGACGACGGTGAGGCTGCCGCCGCGGCGGCGCAGTGCCTTGAGCTTGCCGGGGAAGTCGGGCGCGGTGCAGAGGCTGCCGTTGGACTCCAGCGGGTTCGCGCCGAGAAGCAGCAGATGGTCGGTGCGGTCCAGATCCGGGACGGGGATGGCGATCGCGCTGCCGTAGAGCAGTCCGCTGGAGACGTGCTTGGGCATCTGGTCGAGTGTGGAGGCGGAGAAGATGTTGCGGGTGCCCAGGGCGGAGAGCAGGACGGGCGGGTAGAGCCCGCCCGCCATGGTGTGCACGTTCGGGTTGCCGAGGACGACGCCCACCGCGTTCGGTCCGTGCTCCTCGATGAGCGGACGTATGCGGGCGGCGATGGTGTCGAAGGCCTCGTCCCAGCCCGCCTCGCGCAGCTCACCGTTCTCGTCGCGGACGAGAGGGGCGCGGAGGCGGTCGGGGTCGGCGTCCAGCTCGCCGAAGGAAGCACCCTTGGGGCAGATGAAGCCCTGGCTGAAGACGTCGTCCTGGTCACCGCGGGCGCCGGTCACGCGACTGCCCCGGATGGTGAGGCTCAGCCCGCAGGTGGCTTCGCAGAGGGGGCAGATACGGAGGGCGGTGCGGGTGGCGTCGGTTCCTGGCATGGGGCCCTCCCGGGGGCGGCGGCAGCGATGACGCGCGGGCGACCCCGAGCATACCGACCGGTACGCATGATGGGGAGGGGTGTTTTCGGAGGCATTGGGGGAACCCTCGGCAACCGACGCCAGGCCGACCGGCCCCCGGCCCTGCCCGGCCTCAGCCCAGGACCCGGGCGAGATACGCGTACAGCAGCTCCCGCGTCTCGGCGATGATCTCCGCGTCACCCGACGCCTCGACACGGAAGGCGAGTTGCAGGAGAGCGTCGGCGGCCTCGACGGCGATCAGCGTGGTGCGGCGCAGGCCCGCGTCGGCGGTGCGGCCCAGGTGCGCGGCGAGCAGCTCGGCCAGACGGTCGGCGACCTCGTGGTTGGCCCCGGACGCGGGAGCGACGACGGGGATCCGGTACCCGAAGTCGACCAGCGCGAAGCCGGGGACGGTCCGCTTCATCGCCAGGTACTCGTCGAGCACGGCATCGACCACCCCGCGCCAGTCCGCGGCCGGCAGCTCGGCGATCCGCGCCGTGACCCGCTCGGCGTACGTGTCCAGATTGCGGTGCGCGAGGGCCTCGGCCATGGCCCGCTTGTTGCCGAAGAAGCGGTAGACGGAGCCGATGGGGACACCCGCGCGGGCCGCGACCGCCCGTGTGGACAGGTCCTCGTAGCCGGTCTCGTCGAGGAGCTCGGCGCAGGCGTCGAGGATCCGGGTCAGCCGCTCGGCGCTGCGCTGCTGCACGGGCGTACGGCGGAGGGAGGGGGCTGAGGGCATCGCTCCATCATGCCGCCGACGGGGCGGGCAGGGGATGCCGTTGACGAGGGCCGTCGCGCAATCCTACTGTCGACCATAGGATTCCTTGGACAGGTACCGGACGCATCGGGAGCGCGGATGAGCGGCATCGAGCAGGCGAGGAAGACGGCAGAGGGGCTGGAGTACGTGTCGGGCTTCGGCAACGAGCACAGCTCGGAGGCGCTGCCCGGCGCGCTGCCGCAAGGGCGGAACTCGCCGCAGCGGGCGCCGCTGGGGCTCTACGCGGAGCAGCTCAGCGGCTCCGCCTTCACCGAGCCCCGCGCCCACAACCGGCGCTCCTGGCTGTACCGGATCCGGCCGTCGGCCGCCCACCCCCCGTTCGTACGCACCGACAACGGCGGCCTCCGCTCCGCGCCCTTCACCGAGACCGTGCCCGACCCGAACCGGCTGCGCTGGAACCCGCTGCCCGAGCCGGCGCCCGGGACGGACTGGCCGGCCGGTCTGTGGACGCTCGGCGGCAACGGCGACGCCACGCAGCGCACGGGTATGGCCGTGCACCTCTACCACGCCAACGCCTCCATGGAACGGAGGGTGTTCAGCGACGCGGACGGTGAGCTGCTGATCGTCCCCGAGCAGGGCGGGCTGCTGCTCCGTACCGAGTTCGGGCTGCTGGCCGCCCGGCCCGGCGAGGTGGCGCTGATCCCGCGCGGGGTACGGTTCCGGGTCGAGCTCCTCGACGAGACCGCGCGCGGCTACGTGTGCGAGAACTACGGACAGCCGTTCCAGCTGCCCGACCTGGGCCCGATCGGCGCGAACGGCCTCGCGAACGCAAGGGACTTCCGTGCACCCGTCGCCGCCTACGAGGACGTCGAGGGAGAGGTGGAGGTGGTCAACAAGTTCTGCGGGAACCTGTGGACCGCCACGTACACGCACTCGCCGCTCGACGTCGTGGCGTGGCACGGGAACCATGTGCCGTACGTCTATGACCTGCGGCGGTTCAATGTGATCGGAACGATCTCGTACGACCACCCCGATCCGTCCATCTTCACGGTGCTGACGTCGCCGAGCGACACCCCCGGGCTCGCGGGCGTGGACTTCGTGGTCTTCGCGCCGCGCTGGCTGGTCGGCGAGGACACCTTCCGGCCGCCGTACTTCCACCGCAACGTGATGAGCGAGTACATGGGGCTCATCGAGGGCGCCTACGACGCCAAGGCGGAGGGCTTCGTCCCGGGCGGCGGATCGCTGCACAACATGATGTCCGCGCACGGTCCTGACCGGGAGACCTTCGACCGGGCGAGCGCCGCCGAACTCAGGCCGCAGAAGATCGACGACGGCCTTGCCTTCATGTTCGAGACCCGCTGGCCGGTGACCGCCACCGCTCAGGCGGCGAACGCCGGCCATCTGCAGAAGGGGTACGACGACGTATGGCAGGGTCTTGAGCGCCACTTCCGGTCGTGAGGCCGGATCTGATACGGAGTTGCCGTGACCGCCTTCGCCCCTGACTCGCTCGTCCTGAACCGCAAGCTGCCGCTGTGGTACCAGGTCTCGCAGTCCCTCCGCGCCTCGATACTGGGACGCCTGCCGCACGATCCGCTGCGGCTGCCGACGGAGGAACAGCTCGCCGAGCACTACGGCGTGAGCGTGCTGACCATGCGGCAGGCTCTGAAGGAGCTCGAGACGGAGGGGCTGATCAGCCGGCACCGGCGGCGCGGCACCTTCATCGAACCGGGGGCGCGGCGGAGTGCACCGAGGCGGCTGCTGGGCTCGATCGACGCGATCGTGGCCCAGCAGTCGGGCGAGCGGACGACGGTCCTGGCGCACGGCCCCTCCCCCGTTCCCGTCGAACTCGCCGAGTACTTCACGGACGTGGACGAGATCGTGACGTACCGCAGGCTGCGCTGCGACGGGGAGAGCGGCGAGCCGACGAACTGGGCGGAGAACGCGGTGCGGCCGGACGTCGCCGCCGGGCTGGAGGTCGCGGATCTCGAGCGCTGGCCGATGACGAAGGTGCTGCGGGACGCCGTCGGGGTAAGGATCAGCCGGATCACCGACACGGTGGAGGCGCGGCTGGCCGATCCCGAGACGGCGGACCTGCTCCAAGTGCCGCTGCTGTCGCCGATCCTGCACTACACGGGGGTGACGTACGACGACGAGGGGCGGGTGGTGGATGTGGCGCGGATCCGGTACCGGGGTGACCGGTTCTCGTTCTCGGTGACCGTCGAGGCGGAGTGACCGGCGCCGTGCTGCTCGACGACCTGATGCCCTGGTCCACCGGACCCCTGCGACTCGGCCGGAGCTGGCCGGTCGCTCCCGATGTGCGGACGCTCAGGTCCCGTTGGGACACGCTCGTACGGGCCGAGGGGGACGAACGCCGGGCCCTGTTCCACGAGACACGGGCGCGGGGCCTGCACACCGCCGTCGCCGCACTGCCGGGCCGGTCCACCGGGACGGTGCGGTTCGGGCGCGAGGACGGCCCGTGTCCCGAGCCCGTGCGGATCGTGCACGGCCCGTTCGACGAGCAGTGGATCGTCCCCGATCACCGCCTGATCGATGTCGCCCGGCCCGAGTTGTGGCGCGTCGCCGACGGGCGGCAGCTCTTCGCCGTCGAGCAGGGGTATGTGCCGGGCGCTGCGGGTCCCGCGCTGCTGGTGTCGGGGGTGCTGCCCGAGGGGCGCTCCCCGGCCGGCCGGCCCGGGCGGATACGCCCCCTGTACCGGCGGCCCGGTGGCGTGGAGCCCAATCTGGCGCCGGGCCTGCTGCAGGCGCTGACCCGTCGTTACGGGATCGAGGTCGCGCCGGAGGACGTGCTCGCGTGGGTCGTCGCCGTCGGACAGCCGACGGCCAAGGGGTGTGCCGTGCCGTTCACCTCCGATGCCGCGGTGTGGGCGCGCGGTGTGGAGCTGGGACGGCGGATCGTCGGGGTCCAGCTGAGGGGGGCGCGCGGCGGTGAGCGGCCCAGGCTGCCCGGTGGCCGGCGGCCGTACGTGCGCGCCGCGATTCCGCCGCGGCCCGGAGGGCTCGCCTACGCCGCCGACGAGGAAGCACTGCTGCTCGGTGAGGGGCGGATGGCGCCCGTGCCGACGGAGGCCTGGGAGTTCCAGCTGGGCGGTGTACGGGTGCTCGAGCACTGGTTCGAGCGGCGGACGGCCGAGGCGGAGCCCGGCACGCTGGAGGCGATCCGGCCCGGTGCATGGCCGCAGGAGTGGACCTCGGAGCTGCTGGAGCTGATCACCGTGCTCGCGCTGCTCGGGCAGCTGGAGGCCCGGAGGGCGGAGCTGGGCAAGGAGGTCGCGAGCACGGAGACCGTCGATCCGGTGGTGGCACCGGTGCCCGGGGCGGCCCGGCGGCCGGCCTCGGTGCTCGACCACCACGAGGAGGGCCCGGAGGGGCAGTTCGTGCTGCTCTGACGCTCGGCCGCGGTGGGTCGGCGGCGCCTTCGAGGGTGACAAAGGTGGTACGTACACGGTAGTACGGCTCCCATGAGCCACCCGCTGCCCCTGGACGGCGTCACGGTCGTCGCCGTCGAACAGGCCGTCTCGGCCCCCTTCGCCACGCGCCAGCTCGCCGATCTCGGCGCGCGGGTCATCAAGATCGAGCGCCCGGACGGCGGCGACTTCGCCCGCGGCTACGACACCGCCGCCCAGGGGCTGGCCTCGCACTTCGTCTGGTGCAACCGCGGCAAGGAGTCGCTGGCGGTCGATCTGAAGGATCCGCGGGGCATCGGGCTGGTGCGCCGGCTGGTCGCGGACGCGGACGTGTTCGTCCAGAACCTGGCCCAGGGCGCCGCGCAGCGGCTCGGACTGGATGCGGCGACGTTGTGCGCCGCGCATCCGCGGCTGGTCGCCGTGGACATCTCCGGGTACGGGCCGGACGGGCCGTACGCCCACAAGCGGGCCTACGACATGCTCGTCCAGTGCGAGGCGGGGCTCGTGTCGGTGACCGGGACCTCCGAGCACCCGGTGAAGGCCGGGATTCCGGCGGCCGACATCGCCGCGGCGATGTACGCGCACTCGGGTGTGCTCGCGGCTCTGCTGCGGCGGGCGACGACCGGGCGGGGCGGGGTCGTGGAGATCTCGATGCTGGAGTCGCTCGCGGAGTGGATGGGGCATCCGCTGCACCACGGGATGCACGGGGGCACGGCCCCGGCGCGCACCGGTGTGGCGCATGCCGTCATCTCCCCGTACGACGCCTATCCGACGGCCGACGGCGGACAGGTGCTGCTGTCGGTGCAGAACGACCGCGAGTGGCGGCGGCTCGCGGAATCGGTGCTGGAGCGCCCCGAACTCGCGGACGATCCCGCGTTCGCCACGAACCAGGCGCGCACGGCGAACCGGGAGAAGACCGACGCGGTCGTCGCCGAGGCGCTCGCGCGCCTCACCACGACGGAGGCCCTGGCCGGGCTGGAGGCGGCGGGTATCGCCTGCGCCCGTCTCAACACGATCGCCGACCTGGCCGACCACCCTCAGCTGGTGGCGCGCTCCCGCTGGCGGGAGGTCGCATCCCCCGCCGGGGCGCTGCGGGCCCTGCTGCCCCCGATCACGCTGCCGGGCGGCCCGGACGCGCGGATGGGTGCGATCCCCGCGCTGGGCGAGCACACCGACGCGCTGCTGCGGGAAGCGGGCCTCACGCCGGAGGAGATCGCGGAGCTGCGCGAGGACGGGGTGGTCGCGTGAGCGGCGGCTCGGCCGGGCGGGGCCTCTGACCGGCCGCACGGAGCACCGTCGGTTCAACACCCTTTGTATCCCGTTTTGTTCGTGCCGTTGGACACAGTCGAGATTCACCCGTACGGCTGACACGAAGGCCCGGACCGTCCCCGGCACCGGCCTCCGACCTGTGACGATGCTCGCGAGAGCCCATGTGGGCGACGAACCCCTTACACCGCCCGAGAGCAGGCACAACAGGCGAGTCGAGTGAACGCTGGATAAACTCCCCGTTTGCCGTGCGCGCAACAAGATTACGGAGCGCGACCACCGACCGACGGAGAGCGAGACACGTATGAACGAGACGACGTGCATAGTGCCGGCCGGCGATCGGTGCGCTGCATGACAGTCGCCCCGGAAACCCCGGCCCTCATCGACCCGCTCCTCGACGACGCACCCGAACCGGCGCTCTTCGCCGCCGGGGGCGCCCCGGCCGAACGCACACTCCTCGACATCCTCGACGAGACCGCGTGCCGCCACCCGGACGCGCAGGCCCTCGACGACGGTGCCGCGCCCCTCACCTACCGCGCCCTCCTCGACGAGGTCGAAGCACTCCGCCTGCGGCTCGCCGATGCCGGGATCGGCACCGGCGACCGGGTCGGCGTACGCGTCCCTTCCGGGACCGCCGATCTCTACGTCTCGATCCTCGCCGTACTCGCGGCCGGCGCGGCGTACGTCCCCGTCGACGCCGAGGACCCCGACGAGCGCGCCCAACTCGTCTTCGACGAGGCCGCGGTCGGCGCCGTGATCGGCGCGGACCGGACCGTCGTGGCACGCGGCGCGACGGCAGGGGTCACGGGCCGGCGCCCCGGCCCGGACGACGACGCCTGGATCATCTTCACGTCCGGCTCCACGGGCAGGCCCAAGGGCGTCGCCGTCACCCACCGGAGCGCCGCGGCCTTCGCCGACGCCGAGGCGCGGCTCTTCCTGACGGACGCCCCGCTCGGTCCGGGCGACCGGGTCCTCGCCGGGCTCTCCGTCGCCTTCGACGCCTCCTGCGAGGAGATGTGGCTGGCCTGGCGGCACGGCGCATGCCTGGTGCCCGCCCCCCGCTCCCTCGTACGCACCGGCCTCGACCTCGGCCCCTGGCTCATCGAGCAGCGCATCACCGTCGTCTCGACGGTCCCCACACTTGCCGCGCTCTGGCCGGCCGACGCGCTCGACGACGTACGCCTGCTGATCTTCGGCGGCGAGGCGTGCCCGCCCGAGCTGGCCGAGCGCATGGCCGTCGCGGGGCGCGAGGTCTGGAACACCTACGGCCCCACCGAGGCCACTGTCGTTGCCTGCGCGGCCCCGCTGACCGGCGCCGGGCCGGTACGCATCGGCCTGCCCCTGGACGGCTGGAAGCTCGCGGTCGTGGACGCAGGTGGCGAACTCGTCGCCATGGGCGAGACCGGCGAGCTCTTCATCGGCGGCGTCGGCCTGGCCCGCTACCTGGACGCGGCCAAGGACACCGAGAAGTACGCCCCCCTGCCCGCACTGGGCTGGGACCGCGCCTACCGCAGCGGGGATCTCGTCCGCGCCGAGCCGGAGGGCCTCATCTTCGTCGGCCGCGCCGACGAACAGATCAAACTCGGCGGCCGCCGCATCGAACTCGGCGAGATCGACGCAGCCCTCCAGGCCCTCCCGGGCGTGGCCGGCGCAGCCGCCGCTGTCCGCACGACGGCAGCGGGCCACCAGCTCCTGGTCGGCTACGTGGTGCCGGTCCGCGACACGACAGCCGCCGACGCGGCCCTGGCTGCCGACGGGCAGGGCGGCGCGCCCGGAGTCGGTGACGATGCCGTGTCCGGCGCCGAAGACGTCACGGCTGCGAACTCCCGCCCGTCGGACGCCGACACGCCGGCCAGCGCCGGATCCCTGCCGTCCGACGCCACCGGCCCGGACGCCTCGGTGTCGGACGCCGATCGCGTACGGACCCCGAGCTCCCGCCCCGCCGAAGCCCACATGTCCGCCGACGCGGCAGCCGCCCTGTCCGGCAGCGCGGCGGACATCACCGGCCCGAATGGTGCGGGCTCGGATGCCGATCGAATCCAGGCCCCGGACTCGCGGCCCGCCGACGCCGAAGCGTCCGCGACTCCCGCGGGTGGGGCCGGCTCGACAGCCGTGCCGGATGCCATCGTTTTCGCCAGTGCCGCGCCGGATACCGACGCCGATCGCCTCGAGGCGGCGGGCTCACGTCCGGCGGCCGGTGAGGCGGACGTGCCCGCCGGCACCGGCGCCGGCACGGGCGGCGTCGAGGCCGCGGAATTCGCCTCCGGAACCGGCGGCGACGTCGGCGCGTTCGACGTCGCCGATGCGCTCGCGCGGCTGCGGAAGGAGCTTCCCGCCGCCCTGGTGCCGCTCCTCGCCGTCGTGGACGATCTGCCGACCCGGACCTCCGGAAAGGTGGACCGGAACGCGCTGCCGTGGCCGCTGCCGGATGCGGCCGACGAGGCGTCCGACGACGAGGCCTCGTTCAGTGAGGCCGAGGCGTGGCTCGCCCGGCAGTGGCGTGAGCTGCTGGGCGCGCCCGTCACCGGGGTCGACGCCGACTTCTTCGCGAGCGGTGGTGGCAGTCTCGCCGCCGCGCAGCTCGTGTCGCGGATCCGGGAACGCTACGGCACCGGGTCCGTCGGCGACATCTACCAGCACCCGACGCTCGGCGCGCTCGCGCGGACGCTGGAGAACGCGACCGCCGGGAAGACGAAGGTCCGTGCCGTGCGGCCGGTGGCGCGGACGGCCGGGGTCCTGCAGGTGTTGCTGCTGCTGCCGCTGCTCGGTGTCGCAGGGCTGCGCTGGGGCGTGGTCGCCGCGGCCGTCAACAACGTCGTCGGGCTGCCCTGGGCGCCCACCGTGTCCTGGTGGTGGGTCGCGCTCGGCTGGCTGCTGTTCGCCAGCCCGCCCGGGCGGATCGTGGTCGCGGCGGGCGGAGCGCGGCTGCTGCTGCGCGGGGTTCGCCCCGGCACGTACGCCCGAGGCGGCCGCACCCATCTGCGGCTGTGGACCGCGGAGCGGCTCGCCGAGCTGAGCGGTGCGACCGGTCTCGCCGGCGTGTGGCTCACGTACTACGCACGGGCGCTCGGCGTCCGCATCGCCGACCACGTCGATCTGCACGCGCTGCCGCCCGTCACCGGCATGCTGCGCCTCGGCAAGGGCGCCGCCGTCGAGCCCGAGGTGGATCTTTCGGGCCACTGGCTGGACGGCGACCGGCTGCACATCGGCGCCGTACGGATCGGGGCGGGTGCCACGGTCGGCGCCCGCAGCACGCTCTTCCCGGGCGCGCGCGTCGGCAAGCGCGCCGAGGTCGCCCCCGGATCCGGCGTGACCGGAACCGTCCCGGCGGGCGAGCGCTGGGCGGGCGTACCGGCGTCCCGCAAGGGCAAGGCCAACCGTCGCGCCCCCGAACGCCGACCGGTGCGCCGACGCCGCTGGACGGCCGTCTACTCCCTCACCTCCCTCGGCCTCACGCTGCTGCCCGCCCTCGCGGTGCTGCCCGGCCTGCTGGTGATCGGCGCCTTCCTGCGCGGCCGTACGGCCGTCGGCGAGGCGTCGGCGGCCGCCCTGGCCGCCGTCCCGCTCGCGACGGTCGCCGCCATGGGCACGTACGCGCTGCTGATCCTCGTCGGCGTCCGCGCACTCGGCATCGGGCTGCGCGAGGGCTACCACCCGGTCCACGGCCGGATCGCCTGGCAGGCATGGGCCACCGAGCGGCTGATGGACATGGCGCGCGTGCACCTCTTCCCGCTGTACGCGAGCCTGTTCACGCCCGTGTGGCTGCGGGCGCTCGGCATGAAGGTGGGCCGCGGCGTCGAGGCGTCGACGGTGCTGGCGCTGCCGGCGATGACCACGGTCGGCGACGGCGCGTTCCTCGCCGACGACACGATGGTCGCGAGTTACGAGCTCGGCGGCGGCTGGCTGCACATCGCCGAGGCACGCGTCGGCAAGCGCGCCTTCCTCGGCAACTCCGGGATGACGGCTGCGGGCCGCCGGGTGCCGAAGCGAGGCCTGGTGGGCGTGCTGTCCGCGACCCCGAAGCGGGCGAAGCCGGGCTCATCCTGGCTCGGCATGCCGCCGATGAAGCTCCCCCGGGCGGCGGAGGAGGGCGACCGGAGCCGCACCTACGCCCCGCCGGCGCGGCTGAAGTGGGCGCGGGCGTGCGTCGAGCTCTTCCGGGTCGTCCCCGTCATGTGCGGCGCGGCGCTCGCCGTGCTCGCCTTCGTGGCCTTCGACCTGCTGGCCGGCCGGTTCGGGCTCGCGGTCGCGGTGCTGAGCGCCGGCGTGCTGCTGGCGGCCGCGGGCGTGGTGGCCTGCCTGGTGGCGGTCGCGATCAAGTGGCTGCTGGTCGGCCGGTTCCGGGTGGTCGAGCATCCGCTGTGGTCGTCGTTCGTGTGGCGCAACGAGCTCGCCGACACGTTCGTGGAGGTGCTCGCCGTGCCGTGGCTGGTCGGCGCGACCGCCGGTACGCCGCTGATGAATCTGTGGCTGCGCGGCCTCGGCGCCCGCGTCGGCCGCGGCGCCTGGTGCGAGACCTACTGGCTGCCGGAGGCCGACCTCGTCACCGTCGGCAGCGGCGCCAGCGTCAACCGGGGCTGTGTCGTGCAGACCCACCTCTTCCACGACCGGATCATGCGCATGGACAATGTCGTCCTCGGAGCGGGCGCGACGCTCGGTCCGCACGGCATCGCGCTGCCCGGCGCGGTGATCGGGGACCGCGCGGCGGTCGGTCCGGCTTCGCTGGTGATGCGCGGGGAGAGCGTTCCCGCGGACACCCGCTGGCTGGGCAACCCGATCGCGGCATGGAAGCAGTGAGCACGGCATCAGCGAGCACGGGCGCGACAGCGCAGCACAGGGCACTACCGGAGGACGCACGACGGTGACGGATTCGTACCTGCCGCAGCACGGCGACAGCGGCTACCGGACGACCGAGTACGACCTGGAGCTGGACTACCGTCCGCACACCGGCCGGCTCGCCGGCCGGGCCAGGATCAGCGGCGTCGCCGAGCGTGCACTGCCCGAGGTCGTCCTCGACCTCGGGCAGTTCCGGCTCACCAAGGTGCTGGTGGACGGCGGCCGCCCGGCCCGGTACACGCATCGCGCCGACAAGCTGCGGATCCGTCCGTCGCGGCCGCTGCGCGCCGGGGCCTCGTTCACCGTGGAGGTGCGCTACACCGGCGTCCCGCACCCCGTCCGTACGCGCGACTGGGGCGACCTGGGCTGGGAGCAGCTGGAGGACGGGGCACTGGTGGCCTCCCAGCCGAACGGTGCGCTGTCCTGGTTCCCGTGCAACGACCGCCCGGACGACAAGGCGCCGTACCGGATCGCGGTGACCGCGCCGTCGCCGTACACGGTGGTCGCGAACGGCCTGCTCACCTCCCGTTCGATCAGCGCCTCGACCACCACCTGGGTGTACGAGCAGCCCGCTCCGATGGCGAGCTATCTCGCGACCGTCCAGATCGGGCCGTACGAGCTGGTCGAGGTGGAGCACGCGGGTGCGGTGCCCCAGCCGGCCGCCGTGCCGCGGGCGCTGCTCGGCCGGTTCACGCACGACTTCGCCCGGCAGCCGCAGATGATGACGGTGTTCACGGACCTCTTCGGCCCGTACCCCTTCGACGACTACGCGGTGGTGGTGGTCGACGAGGAGCTGGACGTGCCCGTCGAGGCCCAGGGTCTCTCGATCTTCGGCGCCAACCATGTCGACGGCCGGCGCGGCAGCGAGCGCCTGGTCGCGCACGAGCTGGCCCACCAGTGGTTCGGCAACAGCCTGACCGTCGCCGACTGGCGGCACATCTGGCTCAACGAGGGCTTCGCGAAGTACGCCGAGTGGCTGTGGTCCGAGATGTCCGGCGGCCCTTCGGCGTCGGCCCTGGCGGCCAAGTCCCGGGCCCGGCTCGCGCTGATGCGGCAGGACGTCAGGATCGGCGATCCGGGTCTGCGACGGCTGTTCGACGACCGGGTCTACGAGCGGGGTGCGCTCACGCTGCACGCCCTGCGCACGGAGATCGGGCACGCGGCCTTCGTGGGGCTGCTGCGGGAGTGGACCGCGACCCACCGGCACGGTGTGGTGACCACGGAGGAGTTCATCGCTCTCGCCCGCCGGCACTCGGCGCGACCGCTCGACAAGCTGTTCACGACGTGGCTGTACGAGACCAAGCTGCCGGTCCTGCCGCAGCAGCGCCGCTGACACGCGCGTGCGGGGGCGTACGGTGTCTGCCCGGTGCCATGCACGCGGGCCTGGGGAGGGGGTGGGAGCCCCCGTACGACGTATCGACGGGGGCTCAGGAACCGGGCGTGCGGGGAGATCGGGACGTGACGGGGGTGTTCGGGTCGGGGTGGTCGCCGCGCAGGCCGGGCGGAAGCGCGGGGGACGGGTGCGCGTGAACGGTCACGCGAGCCCGGCACCGCGGGTCGGCCACCCCGCCGGGCTACTGGCCGCGGCTGCCGAACAGCGAGCGCCGCAGCCTGCGCAACGGCGCGAAGAGCGAGACGCGCGCGCTCTTGCTCTTGTGGGTGTGCGCGACATCACGCGTCGTCAGCTCACGCATCAGCGACGTCGCCTCGGCCGCCTCGACCTGCGGGACGGCAGGGCCGCCCAGCACCGAGAGATGGCGGTCGAGGCGCGAGCTGGTCGCGCTGCTCCCGCATGTGATCGCAGGCACTCGCGGCCTGCTGCGCACCGTTATCTGTTCCATGTCACTCCCCACCCGTACGAGGGCACCCGGCCCGGGCAGGTTAACCCTATCGCCCCGCAATGACACTCGTGTATCCCGGTCGCAGGATTCACCACACTCGTACGGGTGTTGACGACTACTCACCGAATACATCTGATTCCAGGGCGAGTTGGACAGTGACGCAACGGCGACCAATCCGCCGGCCCCCTGTCTCCGAATGCAGGTCACCAGGCACTTCCGGATACCTCGCTCAGGAACAGGACGGATGCGATGACCACTGTGAAAAGGAGCGCACGGGGGCGCAAGAGTCTCGCCGCGCTCGTCTGCGGTGCGCTGGCCGCCGGGGGGCTCGCGGCCGCCGGCGTCACCACCACCCTGGCGCCGGGGGCGGCGAACGCCTCCAGCCACCGTGAGGCGCCGCTGGTCTCGGGCCAGCCGCAGTACGACAACACCGACGTGTACGCCTTCGTGAGCCCCGACAAGCCGGACACGACGACGATCGTCGCCAACTGGCTGCCGTTCGAGGAGCCCGCGGGCGGGCCGAACTTCTACCGGTTCGCCCAGGACGCCCGCTACGACATCCACATCGACTCCGACGGGGACGCACAGGGCGATCTGCTCTACCGCTGGACGTTCAAGGACCACGTACGCAACGGCGACACGTTCCTGTACAACACCGGCCCGGTGACCAGCCTCGACGACCCGGACCTCAACATCACGCAGACGTACGACATCGAGCTGCTGCGGCTGCGGAACCAGCATGTGATCTCCACCACGAAGATCGCCGACGACGTGCCGGTCGCCCCTTCGAACGTGGGCAAGGCGTCCATGCCGGACTATGCGCAGCTGCGCGAGCAGGCGATCCGCCAACTTCCCGACGGCAGCACGGCATTCGCCGGACAGGCGGACGACCCGTTCTTCCTCGACCTGCGCGTCTTCGACCTCCTGTACGGAGGCGACCTGTCTGAGGTCGGCCGGGACACGCTCAAGGGCTACAACGTCAACACCATTGCCCTGCAGGTGCCGTCGGACCACATCCGGCAGTCCGTCGGGCAGCCGGTGATCGGCATCTGGTCGACCACGCACCGCAGGAACGCGAGCGGTCACTGGACCCAGGTCTCGCGGCTCGGGATGCCGCTCGTGAACGAGGTCGTCGTCCCGCTGAAGGCGAAGGACCGCTTCAACGCGTCGTCGCCCTGGAACGACGCGGACTTCCTGCCGTTCGTCACCGAGCCCGAACTGCCGAGGCTCATCGAGGCCATCTACAAAATCGATGCTCCGCAGGAGCCGCGGAACGACCTCGTGTCCGTGTTCCTGACGGGTGTGAAGGACCTGAACCAGCCGCCGAACGTCCGGCCCGCCGAGGCGTTGCGCCTGAACACCGCGATCCCGCCCTCCTCCGAGCCGAAGCGCCTCGGTGTGCTGGACGGGGACAACGCGGGCTTCCCGAACGGGCGTCGGCTCACCGACGACGTCATCGACATCTCGCTGCAGGTCGTCGAGGGCGAACTGCTCGGCCAGAAGAACGACTTGGGCGACGCGGTGGACGCCAACGACCAGCCCTTCGGCAAGAGCTTCCCGTATGTCGCACTGCCGGCATCGGGGTCGAACGGCCCGCTCGCACAGGGGCAGGGGCAGGACGGCGGGAACCGGAGCCAGCTGGACGGCGGCGCCGAACTGACCGCGTCGGCCGGCGACAACGGCACGCTGGTCGCCGCCTCGCTGGCGGCCGCGGGCGCCGGGATCGTGCTCGTGGGCCTCGGCCTGGCGTGGTGGCGCATGCGCCGGCGCGGCAGGGCGGCGCTGTGATGCCCGTCGCGGGCGGGCGGACATGGCGGCTCGTGGCCGGGGTGGCGGGGCTGGCGCTCGCGCTGACGGCCGCGGGAGCAGTCGTGGGCGGTGCGGGCGAAGGCCCCGCCGCCCCGGCGGCGGCCGCGGGGCCGGTGGCCGGGCCGGCCGGGCAGAGCGTCCGATCGTTGCAGGCGCGTCTGAAGGCGCAGCCGAAGGACGCTGCCGCCTGGGCGGCGCTCGGGGCCGCGTACGTCGAGGAGGCCAGGGTCAGTGGCGACCCGTCGCGCTATCCGCAGGCGGAGGAGGCGTTCGTACGCTCTTTGCGGCTGCGTCCGGACGACAACGCCGAGGCGCTCGCCGGGCGGGGCGCCCTCGCCGCTGCCCGGCACGACTTCCCGGCTGCACTGAGGGACGCGGAGCGCGCGCTGGCCGTGAACGCCTACAGCGAGCGTGCCCTCGCCGTACGGATCGACGCGCTCGTCGAACTCGGGCGGTACCGCGAGGCGTTGGGGGCGGCGGAACAGGCGGACGCGCGCCGGCCCGGCATTCCCGTCTTCACACGTTTCGCGTACGTCCACGAGCTGCGCGGCGACACCGCCGAGGCGCGGCGGGTGCTGGAACTCGCCCTGGGCTCGGCCGCCCGCCCCGCGGACGTCGCGTACGCGGCGACCGCGCTCGGTCGGCTCGCCTGGCAGGAAGGCCGGTATGCGCAGGCCCTGCGCCACTGCGACCACGCGCTGAAGGCCGAGCCAGGGAACCTGGAGGCACGGGAGTGCCGGGCCCGCGCGCTCGCCGGGAAGGGTGATCTTCCAGCTGCGGTCCAGGAGTTCGAGACCGTCGTCGACCGCGCACCGCTTCCGGCGCGGCTTGTCGCGCTCGGCGAGCTGTACGAGGCGACCGGGCAGCGCGAGCGGGCCGCTGAGCAGTACGCGGTCCTCGGCACCTGGACCGGCCTCGCCCGCGCGGGCGGGGTCAACCCCGACCTGGACACCGCGCTGGCCGCCGCCGACCACGGCGACCGCGCAGCCGCTCTGCGGGCCGCCCGCGCCGAGTGGCAGCGCCGCCGCACGGTCCACACGGAGGACGCGCTGGCCTGGGCGCTGCATCGGTCGGGCAGGTCGGACGAGGCGCTGGGACACGCCAGGAAGGCGACCGCGACCGGGTACCGGAACGCGGTGTTCCTGTACCACCGCGGAATGATCGAGCGTGCGGTGGGCGACGAGGCGGGCGCGCGAACGTCCCTGTCCCGGGCGCTGGCGCTCAACCCCGGCTTCTCGCCGGTGGGTTCACGAGAGGCGCGGCGCGCGCTGGACGCGTTGGAGGGGTCATGAGGCGGCGTGCCCGATCCGAGCCCGTCCGGCGGTTGCGGACGGACACGTGGGTCCGCCCGACGGCACCGGGTGCGTACCGAGCCCGTCCGGCGTTCGAGGACGGACACTCCGGGTCACCGGACGGTGGCGGGCGCGCCCCGGGGGGTCCGGGGGCGAAGCCCACGGTTCGGCAAGGGGCGTGGAGGGGACGGCTCCGCAGGAGGCTCAGCGGCCTCGTCGCGGTGCTCGCGGCCACCGTCGCCCTGCTCGCCGCCGGCGCCTCCCCCGCCGCCGCGCACCCCCTCGGGAACTTCACGGTCAACCGGTACGACGGGCTCGTCGTCGGCGAGGGCGAGTTGAGGGTCGACCACGTGGAGGACCTCGCGGAGATCCCGACCGCCCGGATCCGGCCGGAGGCACGTTCGGAGGGTGAGCTCGCGGCGTGGGCGAAGACGCGGTGCGAGACGGCCGCGCGGGAGCCCCGGGTACGGGTGGACGGGCGGGCCGTGGCGGTGCGGACCGGGGCCGCACGGGCGGAGATCCGTCCGGGTCAGGCGGGGTTGCCGACCCTGCGCGTGGAGTGCCGGATGTCGGCCCCGCTGCCGGACCGCGGGGCCACCGTGGACTTCCGGGCCGGCACCGGCGGGCCGGGCTGGCGGGAGATCACGGCGCGGGGCGACCGTACGACCCTGACGTCGTCCGACGTGCCCCGGGACACCGTGTCGCGCAGGCTCTCCACGTACCCGGACGGCCTGCTCGACTCCCCGCCCGACCGCACGACCGCGACCCTGACGGTCCTACCGGGCGGCCCCGCCCTGGCGGAGGACGCGGCGACCGCCGCACCCCCGTCCGTGCTGCCGCGCGGCGTCGACCGCTGGACGCAGGCCCTGACCGGACTCGTCGAGCGGCGCGAGCTGACGCTCTCCTTCGGCGCGCTCGCCCTCGCGATCGCGGTCGGCCTCGGCGCCCTGCACGCTCTCGCCCCGGGGCACGGCAAGACCCTGATGGCCGCGGCAGCGGCGGCGGGCGGGCGGAGCTCGCTGCGCGACGTCCTGGCCCTCGGCGCCTCCGTGACGGTGACCCACACCCTCGGCGTGTTCGCGCTGGGGGCCGTCGTGACGGCGGGCGCGGCGGTCGGCCCGTCCGTCGTGGGGTGGCTGGGCATGGCGAGTGGTGCGCTGGTCACGGTGGCGGGTGCCCTGCTCGTACGCCGGGCCTGGCACCACCGCGCGCACGAGCACGGGCACGGGCACACCCACATCCACTGGCCGGGCACCGGGCACGCCCACAGCCACGACCACACCCACGCGCGTCCCGACGACACGCCGGTGCCCGCGCACGACCACGGGCACGGGCACGGGCAGGAGCACGGGCACGGGCACGGGCACGGGCACGGGCAGGAGCACCCACACCCGCACCCCCACCGGCAGGGCACCGCCCCCACCCGCAGCCGGCCGCTCCGCCGCACCGTCCTCCTCGGTTTCGCCGGAGGCCTGGTGCCCAGCCCCTCCGCCGTCGTCGTGCTCGTCGGCGCCGCTGCTCTCGGGCACGCCTGGTTCGGTCTGCTTCTCGTCGTCGCGTACGGCGCCGGGCTCGCCCTCACGCTCACCGCCGCGGGCTTCGCCGTCGTACGGCTCGGGGCGCGCGCGGCCGGATGGCTGGCGCGGCGGCGGGCCGGAGGGCGGCCCGCGGGGCGGTTCATCGGCTTCCTTCACCGCACCGCTCCGCTGAGCACAGCGGTCGCCGTGTTCGTACTCGGGTGTGGATTGCTGTTCAGGGGGGCCGCAGGGGCCATCAGTTGAGCTAGCTTGGAGGGGTTTCCACCGTGATGGTCGCTCTGCTGCGGATGGGGGGCTCGTGATGAGCGAAGTGCCGGGCGGCGGCCGGGACGGCCATCGGGACGACGAGGGGCTGATCGCGGGGCGCTACCGCCTGCTCGACCGGCTGGGCGAGGGCGGCATGGGCGTCGTGTGGCGCGCCCGTGACGAGGTCCTCGGCCGCGAGGTCGCGGTCAAGGAGGTCCGGGCGCCCGAGGCACTCGGCACCACCGATGTGCGGCGGCTGTACGCACGCCTGGAGCGCGAGGGCTGGGCGGCCGCCCGGATCTCGCAGCGCAATGTGGTCACGGTCTACGACGTGGCGTCCCACGACGGCCGGCCGTGGATCGTGATGGAGCTGATCCGGGGGCTCCCGCTGTCCGAGGTGCTCGACGCCGAGGGCCCGATGCCCCCGCGGCGCGCCGCGCACATCGGGGCCGAGGTCCTCGCCGCGCTGCGGGGCGCGCACGAGGCGGGGGTGCTGCACCGCGACGTGAAGCCCGGGAACGTGCTGCTCGCCAACGACGGACGGGTGGTGCTCACGGACTTCGGGATCGCGATGGTCGAGGGCACGTCGAATCTGACGATGACCGGTGAGCTCGTCGGATCGCCCGAGTTCCTCGCCCCGGAGCGGGCGCTCGGGCGCACTCCTGGCCCGGAGTCGGATCTGTGGTCGCTCGGGGTGCTGCTGTACGCCGCGGTGGAGGGGGTCTCCCCCTTCCGCCAGGACACGCCGCTGAGCACATTGCGGGCGGTCGTCGACGAGGAGCTCCCGCCGCCGCGCCGGGCGGGTGCGCTGGCGCCGGTGATCGCCGGGCTGCTGCGGAAGGACCCCGCGGAACGGATGTCCGCGGAGGAGGCCGAGCGCGAGCTGCGGCTCGTGGGCGCCGGCGGCACACCGCGTACCGGCTCCACTCCCCTGCCGGCCTCCGGTCCGTCCGCCCCGACGGTCACCTCCCCGGCCACGCCGGCGACACCGGCCGCACCCGTGGGCGGCTTCGGGCCGCCCACGCCGCCGACGGGAGACACCCCCGTCCCGTCCGGCCGGCCTCGACGGGCCACGGCCGCACTGGTCGCAGGGATCGTGGTGCTGCTCCTGGCGATCGGCGGTCTCGTCTACGCGCTCGTGAACAACGGGGGCAACGGCAACGGCGGCAACGGCAGCGGCGGCGCGAACAACGGTGCGACGGACGGCGGCACCGCGAACGGCGGCGTCACCCCCGGCCCGGCCACGACCGCGGAGAACTCCCCCGAGGACACCCCCGGCACGCCGGGCACCACGGACAGCGCGAGCGCCGGCGGCCACAGCTCGCCCGCGCCCCGGCCACCGCAGACCGTGCAGGTGTACGTCCAGGCCGTGAACGGCAGCTACAGCGGCACCTGCCCGCCGCCCGAGGCCGCTGCGCCCGCTTTCCGGGCGACGGTCACCGTGGGGCGTACGCCCGCCTCCGTCTCGTACCGCTGGGTGACCGAGAGCGGCAGGACGTCCGACGGGGACTGGAAGACACTCGACTTCCCCTCCGGGGAAGGGAAGTCGCAGCAGGTGAATCACATCGAGCTGACGTATGCGGAGAACGCGGTGCACCACGACCGGATCCGGCTGGAGGTCCGGAGCCCGGTCGAGGCGCGATCGAACTGGGTGGCGTTCTCGGTGACGTGCGAGGAGGAGACCCCGACGGGCGAGCCCTCCTATCCGGTGGATTCGCTCACACCGCAGAACTGAACCGGGGCAGGTAGCCGCTGGACTGTCCGGTTGCGGTGGGGTGGTACGACTCGCTGATGTTCAGCCAGTTGACGCTGTGCAGCCATGCGGCGCCGGAGCAGATCTCGTGCCCGGTGAAGGCCGGGACGACATCGGCGAAGGTGAATCCGTGGTCGGCGGCCCGCTTGGCGATGGCGGCGTTGAGGTGGTCGGCGCCGCCGTTGATCGCGGCGCGCTCGTTCTCGCTCAGGCCGGCGATGCAGCTGCCGCCCAGTTTGTAGAAGCGGGGGTAGCCGAGGACGACCACGTGTGCCGCCGCCGCTCTGCTCCTGATCGCCGAGTACACCGAGTCGAGACGCCCGGGCAGGGTCGTGTCGACGTAGCGCTTCGCCTCCTCGACGCGGGCGATGCAGGTGCTCTCGGACTGCAGGACGCAGGTGGTCATGACGTCGGCGAAGCCGGCGTCGTTGCCGCCGATGGTGATGGAGACGAGGTCGGTCGCGGAGGTGACGGGGCCGAGCTGGTTCGCCGTCACATCACTCGTACGAGCGCCCGAGCAGGCGGTGAAGGCGAAGGAGGAGGGTGAGTTGGCGGCCGCCCAGAGGGCGGGGTAGGCCCGGTTGGTGCGCTTGCAGTCGCCGCTGGAGCTGATGTAGGAGCCGGCTCCGAGGCCCGAGGAGTACGAGTCGCCGAGGGCCACGTAGTCCAGTGCTGCCGCGCTCCCGGCGGCCTGCGCCTGGCCCGCTCCGGTGAGAGCGAGGACGGCGCCGAGGAGGAGTGAGGATGAGAATGCCGCGATTCGGGACAGTTTCATGGAACCTCCCTTTAGCAGGATCTCTGCCTCAACTGTCGTAGCACGCCCCATAGTTCACCGGAAGTGTCCATGCCAAGAACAATCGGGAGCCGGTGCCCACTTCTTGACGGACCGTCGGGCGCACCCCAGCATGGATGCACGCATCTGGCGCCTTGGGGGGCAAAGTCGCCCATGCAGACGATCACCAGCAAACCGGACTTACGGCCGGACCTTCGACGGGATCCCCGACGGGACCTCCGACCGGACGTACTGCCAGTACTCGCGGGGGGAGCCGCGGCCGCGTCGGGGGTCGGCGCGGCACTGGCGCTCGCCGGCGCCGACTCACCGCTGCGCGCGCCGCTGGCGCTCTTCTATCTCCTCGTCGCGCCGGCCGCCGGACTCGCCGCGGCACTGCGCCCGTTGGCACGGCCGGCCCGGCTCGTCCTGTCGGCGGCCGGCGCGGTCCTCATCGATCTTTCCCTCGCCCGGTCGCTGCGGATCCTGGACATCCATTCCGTCGAGGCCGGTGTCACATCCGTCGCAGCGATCACTTTCCTTCTCTTTCTCATCGGAATACGGAACAGGCTTGTGCATTTCAGCCCGGGAAGGAAAAAGAAGTAGAAACGTGAGACCTCGGTCCAGGTCTTGTCATACAGTCCCAATCATCAATACCGTCGTACATCCACCCGCAACGGTCCATCACGCAAGGCGACTCCAGGGGAGGAGTCGAACGTCGCGATGAGGCCCGAGCGGAGCGCGGTAGGGGGGTGCCGTGTTCGGCCGTGTCATTCCGCATGCGCCGATTCACGGGCCGCGCGACCAGCAATGCCGACTCACCCAACGTGCACGGAGATCCGTGCCGTCATGACCGGGGTGAGAACCCCCCTTTCGAACCGGACACTCATCCGGACCGCCCGGGGGCGGGCGGTCCACCGGACGAGAGGGAAACCGACTCATGAGCTCGTTCCTGCGCCCGGCGGCCTCGGGGAACACCGCCGCGGCTCCGGCCATGGCCACCGCCATGGCCACCGCCACCGCCACCGCCACCGCCACATTGGGCCGAATACCGTCCCAGTACCGGCCGATCTCCTCCCACCTCGCGATCACGCCGCCCGTCAGCGTCGTGATCCCCGCCATGAACGAGGCGGAAAATCTTCCGTACGTCTTCAAGACGCTCCCGGAATGGATCCACGAAGTCGTCCTCGTCGACGGCAATTCCACGGACGACACCGTGAATGTCGCCCGGGAACTGTGGCCCGACGTCAAAGTCGTCAAACAGGCCGGAAAGGGCAAGGGCGACGCGCTCATCAGCGGCTTCGCCGCCTGCACCGGCGACATCATCGTCATGGTCGACGCGGACGGCTCGGCCGACGGCCAGGAGATCGTCAGCTACGTCTCCGCCCTCGTCGGCGGAGCCGACTTCGCCAAGGGCTCCCGCTTCGCCAACGGCGGCGGAACGGACGACATGACGCCCATCCGCAAA
This sequence comes from Streptomyces sp. NPDC059909, assembly GCF_042730885.1. Taxonomy (NCBI): domain Bacteria; kingdom Bacillati; phylum Actinomycetota; class Actinomycetes; order Kitasatosporales; family Streptomycetaceae; genus Streptomyces; species Streptomyces sp. NPDC059909. The sequence continues at coordinate 22,271 of NZ_JBHWKX010000006.1, read as the reverse complement.
CTCGGCAACCGCGTCCTGTGCGCCGTCGTCAACGCCAAGTTCGGCGCGCGCTACACCGACCTCTGCTACGGCTACAACGCCTTCTGGCGCCACTGCCTCGACAGAGTCACCCTGGACTGCACCGGCTTCGAGATCGAGACCCTGATGAACATCCGGGTGGTCAAGGCCGGACTGCGCGTCCAGGAAGTGCCCAGCCACGAGTACCTGCGCATCCACGGCGTCAGCAACCTCAGCGCCGTACGGGACGGTCTGCGGGTCCTCAAGGTGATCCTGAAGGAGAAGAGGGTCCGTCGCCCGGTGCGCCGCACGCCCGCCATCACCCTCGAGGCGCCGCGGGGAGAGGTCTCTTGAGCGACCGGACGTACTCCGTGGTGATCTGCGTCTACACCGAGGACCGCTGGGAGGACATCCTCGCGGCGGTCGACTCGGTGCGGCAGCAGTCCCTCCCGGCCCTGGAGACCCTGCTCGTCGTCGACAACAATCCGGTGCTGCGGGAACGCCTGAGCAGGGAGTTCAAGACCGACGGGGAGATCGGAGCGGAGGTGCGGGTGCTCGCCAACGCGGGCCCCCGCGGCCTCTCCGCGGGCCGCAACACCGGAATCGCCGCGGCGCGCGGCGAGATCGTCGCCTTCCTCGACGACGACGCCGTGGCCGAGCGCGACTGGCTGCGGTACTTCGACGAGGGCTACGACGATCCGCGTGTCGTGGCCGTGGGCGGAAGGACCCTGCCTGCCTGGGCGTCGGGCCGGCGGCCCGCCTGGTTCCCGGAGGAGTTCGACTGGGTCGTCGGCTGCACGTACCGGGGTCTGCCCCCGGGACGTGTGCGCGTACGCAACGTCCTGGGCGGGAACGCCTCGTTCCGGCGCACGGCCTTCGACGCCGCGGGCGGCTTCGCCACCGGCATCGGACGGGACGGCGACAAACGGCCGCTGGGCTGCGAGGAGACCGAGCTGTGCATCCGCCTCGGCCGGGCCCTCCCCCACGCCGTCCTGCTGATCGACGACCGCGCCGTCATCCACCACAAGGTCCCGAAGGCCCGCGAGCGCTTCGGCTACTTCCGTACGCGTACGTACGCCGAAGGCCTCTCCAAGGCCCTCGTCGCCCGCAGTGTCGGCAGCGCGAAGGGCCTGGAGTCCGAGCGCCGGTACACCACGCGGGTGCTCCCGGCGGGCGTCGCGCGCGGACTGCGCGACGCTCTGCTGGGCAGACCCGGCGGGGCGGGCCGGGCGGCCGCGATCGTGACGGGCGTCGCCACCGCGGCGGCCGGGTACGCACTGGCGAACGTGCGCACCCGCTCCGGAGTGGCGTTCTCCCACGGCCCGATCGCCGCGTACGCGCCGAGCGCGGGACACACGCAAGGCCCGGTCGTGTCAGTAGGTGAGTCGTCGCCGTGAACCAGGCCGTGACCATCCTCATGTACCACGCGGTCGGGCACCGGCCCGCGCCCGCGACCTACGGACTGTCCGTGTCGCCGGAGGCCTTCGCCGAGCAGATGGAGCTGCTCGGCGAGCGCGGGTTCACGCCCGTCACCACGGCGGAGCTCGGGCGGGCATGGCGGCACGGGGATCCCCTGCCGCCCCGCCCCGTGCTGATCACCTTCGACGACGGCTACGAGGGCGTGCACCGGCATGCCCTCCCCGTCCTCGCCAAGCACGGCTTCGCCTCCACCCTGTTCGTGTCGACCGGCTGGCTGCGGGGCGCGCACGAGACGGGCGGCGCGCTCGACACCATGCTCGACTGGGACCAGGTGCGCGCCCTGGCCACCGCGGGCACCGAGATCGGCGGCCACACCCATACCCATCCCCAGCTGGACCAACTGGACGACCACCGGCTGCGGTACGAGACGCTGCGCTGCCGGGAGATCATCGCCGGGGAGCTGGGGGCGGCCCCGGTCTCGTTCGCCTATCCGTACGGCTACTCCAGCCGGCGCGTACGGCAGATGGTGCGCGCCGCGGGTTTCGCCCAGTCGCTCGCCGTGGGCAACGCTCTGGCCCGCCGCCGCCAGGGCCCGTACGCCCTCGAGCGCGTGACCGTGCGACGGAGCACCGGGATCGAGGAGTTCGAGCGACTCGTCGAGGGCCGCGCCGTGGCCCGTCACTTCGCCGGGGACCGGGCGCTGACGAAGGGGTACGCCGTCGTCCGCCGGGCACGCAGGGCGGTACGGCCGCTGCGCGGGTGAGCCGCCCGCACCGGCGAAACGCACAACGGGTGCCACACGTCAAAACATCGTGCACGGAGCGCCCTCGTGCCGGATCATGGGCGCCATGCCTGCCAACCCTGAGGACGCGCTGCCGATCCGGCTCAACGTCGACGACAGCGATTCACCGGCGGACGTCGTCGACGCGCTGTTCCTCGGCCGTTTCGCGACGGGCGAGCAGCCGTACTCGCACAGTTCGACGATCGACCGCGTCAAGCCCGGCGCCACGCTGCTGCCGCCGGGCGCGTCCGTGCTGCGCGCGGCGCGCGACGACGACCGCAGCGCGACGCTCGCCGAGGGCGACGGCTGGACCCTGCTGATCTCCCGGTGGAACCGGGGGGCCGACGTCACCGTCACCGCCGTCAGCTCCGAGCTCGCCGAGAAGATCCACCAGCAGGCGACGGACGGTGTCCAGGACGAGCCGGAGCCCCAGCCCGAGAACGTGACGATGGGCTTCTGGTACGTGTCCCCGCGCCGCGGACCCCACCGCACCACGCGCCAGATCAGCGCGGGTACGTGGGAGGAGGTGCGGCCCAACTACACGGCGCCGGTGGCCCAGGCGATGGACCGGCTGATGAAGGTGACCCCCGACGACATCGCGGGCCGGCTGCTCCTGCTGCACGGACCGCCGGGCACGGGCAAGACGTCGGCGCTGCGGACCCTGGCCCGCTCCTGGCGGGACTGGTGCCAGGTGGACTGCGTGCTGGACCCCGAGCGGCTCTTCAACGACGTCGGCTATCTGATGGACATCGCGATCGGCGAGGACGACGGCACGGCCAAGGGCCGCTGGCGGCTGCTGCTCCTGGAGGACTGCGACGAGCTGATCCGCGGCGAGGCCCGGCACACTGCGGGCCAGGCGCTGTCCCGGCTGCTCAACCTGACGGACGGGCTGCTGGGCCAGGGGCGCAACGTCCTGGTGGGCGTCACGACGAACGAGGACCTGGAGCGCCTCCACCCGGCGGTCGTCCGCCCCGGCCGCTGCCTCGCCCGCATCGAGGTCGGCCCGCTCACCCGGGCGGAGTCGGTGTCCTGGCTGGGCACGGACGAGGGCGTGGGCCGCGAGGGCGCGACGCTGGCGGAGCTGTACGCGCTGCGGCGCGGGACGACGCCGGCTTCGGTGCCGTCGCAGCACGACGGGGCGGACGCGGGCCTGTATCTGTGACCTCCGCGGTCGGCGCCGGCCCGGGCGGGCGATGCCGAGCATGCGATCATCCTCTCGCCGGATCCCGCTGTCGGTTTTCCAGCGATGCTCAGGGGTGCATGGGGATGCCCTTGACCACCTTGTCGACCGCGTTGCGCGGTCCGTACACGGCAAGCCCCACCAGATCCAACTGGTCCCTCGGCACGGCCCGTACCGCTGCGCGGTTGTCCCTGTCGTTGCCGGTGGTGAAGAGGTCGGAGGTGAACACCGACCGGGGAAGCGAGCGGGACAGGGCACGGCCGTGCGCCGCGGCCAGTGTCTCCTTCGTGCCCTCGAAGACCAGGACGGGCTGGCGGAACATCGGCAGATACGCGGTGCCGTCGGCGTCGGCGTAGGGTTCGCCGATCACTTCAGGCAGCTGCGAGCCAAGACCGCTGACCAGGAACGCGGTCACATTCAGCCGCTGCCAGGACTGCAGATCCTCACGCAGCACAACGGCGATCTTGGTGTCAAAACGTACGGGCGTGGTCTCAGTCGTCATGCCCCGAGACTGCCGCCCGCCCTGCCGTACCGTCTTGTACGTTCTTTGCATGGTGTCCCGGCACGAGATTTCCGCGTGGTGCCCGCAGGTCCCGGGTGTCGTGGAGGTCTTCCACGCCCACTTCACCGAGCACGCGTACCCGATGCACGTCCACGAGGTGTGGACCTTGCTGATCGTCGACGACGGCGCAGTCCGCTACGACCTGAACCGCCGCGAGTGCGGCACCCCGGACGACACGGTGTCCCTGCTTCCCCCGCAGGTACCGCACAACGGCGCACCCGCCACCCCGCAGGGTTTCCGCAAACGGGTGCTCTACCTGGACCTGCCCCAGCTGGACGAGGGCCTCATCGGCCCGGCAGTGGACAGACCCGACATGGTTGATCCCCTCCTGCGCCGGCGCATTGGACAACTGCACACGGTATTGGCGCAGCGCGGCGACGAACTGGAAGCCGAGAGCCGCCTTGGCCTGATCGGAGAACGGCTGCGCAGCCACCTGCGTCCCCGGCTCGTCACCCACCCGCCGAAGGCCGACCGCGGCGTGGCCCACAGCCTGCGGGAACTCCTCGACGAGCGGCTGCTTCACGGCGTGACCCTGGACGATGCCGCGAAGCTGGTGCACACCCACCCCACGCACCTGGTGCGGGCGTTCAGCGCTGCCTTCGGCATCGCCCCGCACCAGTACCTGATGGCCCGGCGGGTCGACCGTGCCCGCCGACTGCTCCTCGACGGCCGGCCGCCCGCAGAAGTGGCCACCGCGGTCGGCTTCTACGACCAGTCGCATCTGACCCGGCACTTCAAACGACTCGTGGGCGTCACCCCGGGGCGCTACGCCTGGAAGGTCCGTACCCCAGGTCGGCGGCCCAACGCCGACTGAGGCACTCGGAAGCCGCCTATCGGCTGGGGAGCGACCTGGGCAGCCCGAACCATGGGAGCACGCTGTTGTCGAAGCGGGTGAAGGCGCAGATCCGGTCGCCGGTGAGGGTGAGGACGAACAGGCCGGTTCCATGGCGGACGCCGGTGGGGGCGCGCAGGTAGGCCCCGAACGCCGGCTGACCGTTGGCCCGCGTCGGGACGAGGTCAACCCTTCGGCCCGAGCCGAAGATGCCGGCGAAGAGGCGGGCCACGACGTCGCGGCCTTGGTATTCGAGGGGAATCGGTGGCATGGAGATGAAGACATCGTCCGTCAGAAGGGCCACCAGCGCGTCCAGATCCCCGGACTCGTAGGCGCGGACGAACTCTGCCACGAGCGCCTGCTCGGAGGCCCCGTCGGGGGCGGGAGCCGGTTCGCGTTCGTCGGTCGGCGGCTGCCGGCGCTGCAGGCCGGCGCGGGCCCGTTTGAGGGCGCTGTTGACCGACTCGACGGTCGAGTCGAGCATGTCGGCCACCTCGTTCGCGTGGAATCCGAGGACGTCGCGCAGGACGAGCACGGCGAGCTGGCGGGGCGGCAGGACCTGAAGGGCGGTCACGAAGGCCAGCGAGATGGCTTCGGTCCGCTCATAGCGGGCCTCCGGGCCGAGCGGCGCGTCGATCGCCCCCTCGAGGAGGGCGTCGGGAAATGGCTCGAGCCATATGACCTGGCCGAGCCGGGTCGGCTCGGGCGGTTCGACTTCGGGCATGTCCCACTCCCGGGCCTGGCGTCGGCTCGCCGACCGACGCGCGTTGAGGCACCTGTTGGTGGCGATCCGGTAGAGCCAGGTGCGGATCGAGGCGCGGCCCTCGAACCCTCCGAGGCCCTGCCAGGCGGCCAGCAGCGTGTCCTGGAGGGCGTCCTCGGCGTCCTGCAAGGAACCGAGCATCCGGTAGCAGTGCACCTGCAGCTCCCGGCGGTACGGCTCGGTCAGCGCTCGGAACGCATCGCCGTCCCCGGCCCGCGCCCTGGTGATCAGCTCGGTCGTCACCGCTCCACCCTCGCCTCACGCCTCTTTCGCCGCCTTGTCGCACTTCCATCCTGTACAGACACCGGCCGAGGGGCGAACCGGGCGGTTGGTGGGCGCCCACTTCGGCGATGTCGCGGTGTCTGCATCATCGACGGCTCGGACGATCCGGACGTCGGCGGATGGCGCAAAAGGCAGCCACGCGCAGATGAGTTTCAGCCGTCGGCCTTGATTCATGAGGTGCGAGGGTGCGCCTCCAGGCACGGAAAGGAAGCAGAGATGCTGCTGAAGGACAAGGTTGCGGTGATCTACGGAGCCGGAGGCGCGATCGGCAGCGCTGTCGCCCGCGCCTTTGCGTCCGAGGGGGCCAGTCTCTTTCTCACCGGGCGCCACCTGGCACCCGTCGAAGTTGTCGCCGAGGACATCGTTTCCGCCGGCGGATCGGCCGAAGGGGCAGAGGTGGACGCTCTCGACGAGCGGGCTGTGGACGAACATCTACAGTCCGTGACCGACAAGGCGGGACGCGTCGACATCTCGTTCAACGCGGTCGGCATCCCGAATACGAAGATTCTGGGTGTCCCTCTGATCGAGCTCGATGTCGAGCAGTTCTCCCTGCCGATCACGGCCTACACGACGTCGTACTTCCTGACCGCGCGCATGGCGGCCCGGCGGATGGTCGCGAAGAGCTCGGGGGTGATCATGACCGTCACCGCACTCCACTCGCGGACGGGCATTCCCTTGGTGGGAGGCTACGGTCCGGCGATGGCCGCCAAGGAGGCACTCACTCGAGATCTGTCCGCCGAACTCGCACCTCAGGGCATCCGCGTCGTCGGCCTGCGACCACAGGCCATGCCGGAGACACGCACGATCAGGGAAGCCTTCGAGCCTCGCGCCAAGGCATCGGGAATGACCTGGGAGCAGTGGCAAGAGTTCCTCGCGAGCAGGACCCACGCGCGACGGCTCATGTCGCTCGAGGAGATGGCGGACACGGCGGCCTTCATGGCTTCCGACAAGGCGAGCGGGATGACCGGAACCACCATCAACTTGACCATGGGAAGCCTGGATGACTAGTACGGCCCATGGCCTTTCGAACAGGTCCGGTGCCGTGTGCGCCGGGCCCTCTCACTTGCCGTACGCCGCTCGCAGTGCGTCCTGCACCGTCGACAGGGCGTCAGCGCGGGACAGCCCGAGGCGGTGGACCTGCTCCGCGTACGCCTGCGCGGCCGACGCCGCCCGGCGCTCCGCCGCGTCGCCGGCCGCGGCGACGAACGTCCCGTTGCGGCCGCGCGTCTCGATCACCCCGTCGCCCTCCAGGGCGCGGTACGCCTTGGCGACGGTGTTCGCGGCGAGGCCCAGTTCCTCGGCGAGGCCCCGTACGGTCGGCAGCTTGTAGCCGACGGGCAGTGCGCCCGAGCGGGCCTGCTCGGAGATCTGGGCGCGGAGCTGCTCGTACGGAGCGGTGGCGGAGTGCGTATCGATGACGATCTTCAAGGTCACGGCCCGATTGTCCCCCACCGCTGCGCCGGTCGGCGGAAAATGGGAGGCGGTGGCGCCGGAGGCGCCCGTAGCGTGCCCCCTCATGACGTTGATTGTGCGTGATGTACGCCCCCAGAACATCCAGGATGCCGAGGGCTTCGCCCGGGTACGGCGGGCGGCCCTGCCCTTCATGCTGGCGAACGCCGAGTCGGTCGCCTTCGACGCCGCGCACGCACACCCCGACGCGCACTACCGGCAGATCATCGCGCTGGAGGACGGCGAGATCATCGGTACGGCCCAGGTCGGGGTCGTGTACGACAGCCCGGAGCCGGGCGTGGGTTACGCCAACGTCTACGTGCACCCGGACCGGCGGCGCCGGGGCGCCGGGGCGCTGATCGTCCGGGCCGCCGAGGAGCATCTGGCGGGCGCGGGAGCCGACACCGTGTACTCATGGGTGCTGGACGAGCCGGCGAACCGCGCCTTCGCCGAGCGGCACGGCTACCGCCCGAGCCGCTCCGCGCACTTCCTCCGCCTCGATCTGGCGGGCGGCACCCTGCCGCCGCTGTCGGCGCCTCCGGCAGGAGTGGAGATCGTGTCCGGCGAGCACTTCGCCGACGATCCGCGGCCGCTGTTCGAGCTGGACGCGGAGACCACGGCCGACGAGCCGAGTGATGTGAACTACTCGGAGTCGACGGACTACGAGCACTGGCTGGCCGAGACCTGGAACCATCCGCTGCTCAGCCGCGAGCTGACCTCGGTGGCCCTGGTCGACGGCCGCCCGGCGGCGTTCAGCGCGGCGCGCACGGACGGCTCGACACGCTACGGCACGGTGATGACGGGCACCGCCCGCGCCTTCCGCGGCCGGGGCCTGGCCAAGCTCGCCAAGAACGACTCGCTGCACCGCGCCCGCGCCGCGGGGTACACGGAGGCGTTCACCGGCAACGACACCGGCAACGGCCCGATGCTGGCGATCAACAAGTGGTTCGGCTACGAGGTCTGCGCGACGGAGGTCCGCCATGTCCGCACCCTCGGCTGAGCGGGTCGAGGTCGTCCTGGTCAAGGCCGGCCGCACCAAGATCCGCTATCCGGCGGAGCTCGTCTCCGACGACGGCACGCGCATCACCGTCCGCGCGCCCTGGGCGGGCGAGGGCGTACGGGACTTCGGGTTCGTACGCTTCGAGCCGGGCGATGTCTTCACGGAGCACTACTGGCGGGACCGCTGGTATGCCGTCAAGGAGGTGCGCGGTCCCGGCGGCACGCTGAAGGGCTGGTACTGCGACATCACCCGGCCCGCCACGTTCGACGGCGGTGAACTGGTCGTCGAGGACCTGGACCTGGACCTGTGGGTGTCGGCCGACGGCACGGAGATCCTCCGTCTGGACGAGGACGAGTTCCGGGAGAGCGGCCTCGCGAAGGCCGATCCCCCCGCGGCCGAGGAGGCCGAGCGCGCCCTGGACGCACTCGAACTCCTCGCGCACGAGGGCCGGTTCACCACGCTTCCGGCCTGAGCCCGAGCCCGGTCAGCGCAGCGGCTTGCGGTAGTGGATACGGTCGTAGGGCCCCTCCATGCGGCGTTCGACGACGTCGTAGCCGTACCGCTCGTACATCCGCTGGTTCTCCCACATCTTGGCGTTCGTGAGGAGCCGGACCTCGGGGAGCCCGAGTCCGCGTGCTTGCTCCTCGACGAAGGCCAGGAGGCGGCGGCCGAGGCCGGTGCCCTGGGCGTCGGGGTGGACGGCGATCGAGTCCAGGTAGAGGTGGTCCGGGCCGGGGACCAGCACCAGGACGCCGACCACTGGATCGCCGGCGACGTACACCCGCCCCGCCGCCACGCTGGCCTCGTGGTCCGCCTCCATCGGGGCCGGCACGAGACCGATCCGCTCGATGTAGTGGTGGTACGCCGCGTCGGTCACGGCCCTCACGCGCGGTGTGTCGGCAGGAGTGGCGGGGCGGATGTCGTCGGTCATGCCGTCACACTACGACGGCGGTCGATCAGCTTCTTCAGCCACGGCCAGGCCAGAAGCACCACGATCACGGCGTACACGGTCACCGAGAACGGGGTGTTGACCAGGCCGCTCACGCTGCCGTCGCTGATCTGCAGCGCCCGGCGCAGCTGCTGCTCTGCGGCCGGGCCGAGGATGACACCGATCACCGCGGGCAGGACCGGGAGTCCGTACCGCCGCATGCCGAAGCCGATGAGGCCGATGATCAGCAGGATGACGAGGTCCAGCGCCTCCCCGCCCACGGCGTACGCGCCGACGGCGGCGAAGAAGAGGATCCCCGCGTAGAGGTACGGCCGCGGGATGCGCAGCAGCTTCGCCCAGAGCGGCGCGAGCGGCAGGTTCAGCGCGAGCAGCAGCACCATGCCGACGAAGAGCGAGGCGATGAGGCCCCAGACCAGGTCGGGTTCGCGTTCGAAGAGGAGCGGGCCCGGCTGGATGCCGTACTGCTGGAAGGCGGCCAGCATCACGGCCGCGACAGCGGTGGTCGGCAGCCCCAGGGTCAGCATCGAGACGAGCGTGCCCGCGGCCGATGCGGACGCCGCCGACTCGGGACCGGCCACGCCCTCGATCGCGCCCTTGCCGAACTCGTCCTTGTGCTTGGAGAGCCGCTTCTCCGTGACGTACGACAGGAAGGTCGGGATCTCCGCGCCGCCGGCCGGGATCGCGCCGAACGGGAAGCCGATGACCGGTCCGCGCAGCCAGGACTTCCAGGTCCTGCGCACGTCCGCCTTGCCGAGCCAGGGCCGGCCGACGGGGATCGCCTCGCCGGTCGTACGCCGAAGATGGGCGGCGACCCACAGCGCCTCGCCGATCGCGAACAGTCCGACGGCGACGATGACGACGTCGATGCCGTCCGCGAGCTGGAGCGAGCCGAAGGTCAGCCGCTGCTGCCCGGTCATCTGGTCCAGGCCGACCAGGCCCAGCGTCAGTCCGATGAGCAGTGAGGCGAGCCCCCGGATCCGTGACGAGCCGAGCACGGAGGTCACGGCGATGAAGGCCAGCACCATGATGGCGAAGTAGTCGGGCGCGCCGATGTCCACGGCGAGTGCGGCGACCGTCGGGGCGAGCGCGACGAGCAGGATCGTGCCGATCATGCCGCCCGCGAAGTGGCCGACCGCGGCGGCGGCGAGCGCCTGTGCGCCGCGGCCCGCCTTGGCCATCGGGTTGCCTTCCATGGCGGCGACGACCGCCGCGCTCTCACCGGGCGTGTTGAGCAGGATCGACGTGGTGGAGCCGCCGAACATCGCGCCGTAGTAGATACCAGCGAACATGATGAAAGCGCCGGTCGGTTCGAGTCCGTACGTCACCGGGAGCAGCAGGGCCACGGCCATGGCGGGCCCGATGCCGGGCAGGACGCCGATCGCCGTGCCGAGCAGCACGCCGAGCGCCGCCCAGAAGAGATTGACCGGCGTCAGGGCCGTTCCGAACCCGTCGAGGAGGGAGTTGAGCGAATCCATCGGCTAGAGCACCCCCATCAGCGGGCCGCCGGGCAGCGGAACCCCGAGCAGGTTGTTGAAGACGAAGAAAGTGACGAGGGAGAGCACGGCCGCGATCAGCGGGTCTCGGTGGTGGTGGCGGCTGCCCAGTGCGTACGCCGAGCCCCAGAAGAGCAGCGCCCCGGAGACGGGGAAGCCGAGGGGACCGATCAGGACGGCGTTCGCGAGGAAGACTCCGGCGAGGAGCAGGACCGTACGCCGGTCGCCGGGCTCGGACAGGTCGATGTCCTCGCCGGTCTCGGACTCGCCGCGGCCGCCGCGCAGGACGTCGACGGCGAGGAGGACGGCGACGACGAGGAGGCCGATGCCGACGGCGACGGGGACGGTCTTCGGCCCGATCGGACCGCGCTGGGCTATCTCGACGTCCATCGTCAGCGCGTCGGTGAGGACGAGGACGCCGATGAGGAACAGCAGCAGGCTGACGCCGAGTTCGGAGTGCTCGCGCAGCCAGGTGCGACGGGTTTCCTCGGCCGGCCGGGTTCCGGCTGTCTGTGTGCTCACAGTCCCAGCTCCTTCAGGACCGTGTCGACGCGCTCGTTCTGCTCGTCGAGGAAGTCGCCGAATCTGTCGCCCGGGAGGAAGGCGTCGTCCCAGCCGTTCTTCTTCATCGAGTCCTTCCACTGCGGGGAGTCGTGCAGCTCCTGGACGAGGCCGATGAGCTTGTCGCGTTCGGCGTCGGAGAGGCCGGGCGGGGCGACGATGCCGCGCCAGTTGGTGAAGTCGGTGTCGAGTCCGGCCTCGCGGAGGGTCGGCGCGTCCAGGCCGGGTACGCGCTTCGGTCCGGTCACGGCGAGGAGCCGCAGCTCCCCGGACTTGATCTGGTCGAGGTACTCGCCGACGCCCGAGACGCCGAAGGCGACCTTGTTGCCGAGGATCGAGGCGAGCAGCTCGCCGCCGCCGTCGAAGGGGATGTAGTTGACGGACTTGGGGGCGATCCCGGCGGCCTGTGCCATCAGCATCGGTGCGAGATGGTCGGGTCCGCCGGGTGAGGAGCCGCCGCCGACGGGCAGCTTGGCCGGGTCCTTCTTCCAGGCGTCGAGCAGGTCCTGGATGGTCCGGTACGGGGAGTCCTTCGCGACGACGACGATGTCCTGCTCCTCGGTGAGCCGGGCGATCGGGGTCGTGTCGGAGAGGGTCCTCGGGGACTTGTTGGTGTGGACGGCACCGACCACGCCGAGGCCCATGGACATGGCGAGGCGTCCGTTGCCGTGCTCGCCGACGAGCCGGGTCAGTCCGACGGTGCCGCCGGCGCCGGGGAGGTTGAAGACCTCGATGTTGTGGGTGAGCCCCGCGTCCTCGGCGTTCTTGGCCGCGGTGCGGGCGGTGATGTCGTAACCGCCGCCGGGGGTGTTGGGGACCATGAAGCGCAGGCCGGGGATCTGCGTGCCGGTTTCGGCGCCGCTGCCCGTGGTGAGCAGCGGCGGCCCTACGAGCACCAGCAGCGCTGCCCCGAGCAGGGCGAGGGGAGTGCGCAATCGCACGTGAGCCGCCTTTCGAGCAGAGCGGGGGGTGAGGTGGCTCACATGTTGCCTGCGTGTTAAGAAGCTGTCTCTCTTCCGGAATCAACGGACGTTGTGGTCGTTGTGGTCGCCGCCTAACGTGTCGGCGTACTGCGCTTTCCCGGGGGCCGCTGCACCCGATTGCGGCTGCGCCGCGGGCCGGACCCCCGGCCGAAGAGCCGGCGCCCGGGCAGGAGCGAACCGATCTCGCGAGGTGACTCCCGGTGAACGTGCTGGTGGTGGACGACGACTTCATGGTCGCGAAGCTGCACAGCCGCTATGTGTCCGCGACGGCCGGTTTTGCGGTCGCCGGGGTGGCGCACAGCGGCGCCGAAGCGCTGCGCGCGGCCGAGCGGTTGCACCCCGATCTGGTGCTGCTCGACATCTATCTGCCCGACATGGACGGAATCAGCGTGCTGCGCGAACTGCGCGCGGCCGAGGAGCGCAACGGGGACCGGCAGCCGGCCGACGTCCTCTTCATCACCGCCGCGCGCGACGCCGGCACGGTCCGCTCGGCCCTGCGCGCGGGCGCCCTCCACTATCTGATCAAGCCCTTCAACCAGGCGGCGCTCCAGGAGCAGCTGCGCCACGTGGCGTCCCTGCGGGCCCGCCTGGACGATCTGGACGAGGCCCGCCAGGAGGACGTCGATCAGCTCTTCGGCACCCGCCCACCCGGCTCCCGCGAACTCCCCAAGGGCCTCGCCGCCCACACGGCCGACCTAGTCGACCGCATCCTCCGCGCCCACCCCGAGGGCCTCTCCGCCACGGAGTGCGCCGAGGCGGGCTCCGTCTCCCGCGTCAGTGCCCGCCGCTACCTGGAGCACTTCGCGGAGACGGGCCGCGCGGAGGTCACTCTCCGGTACGGGGGGACGGGGCGCCCGGAGCGGCGGTACCGGCGGATCGGCTGAGCCGCCGGGCCTGCGGGCCGCCCTGGGTGCCGGTCGGGTCCGGGCCGCTCAGCGGAGCCGGAACACCGGGCCGCGCGGGGTGAACGGAAGGGTGGCGCCCTGCGGAATCAGATAGGCGTGCTCGCGGCGGACGCGCAGGGTGTCGCAGTAGCCGTCCGTGATGACCAGAACCGGCGCGGTTCGGGGAAAGTCCTCCGCCCGGTGCAGCAGGTCGATGCCGGGCTGGAGCGCGGTGCCTCCCCTGCCGCGCACCCGGACGCGGCCGGCGATCTCGGTGGGTGGCAGATAGCCCGCGTCGTACGCGGCCGCGTCGCAGAAGACGACCCGCGCGGCGGGGACGTCGCGGGCTTCGGCGTACGAGGCGATGGCACCGAGCGCCTTGCCCAGCAGTCGCCGGTCCATCGACCCGGAGGTGTCCAGGACGACACCGAACGTGCACCGGGCGGTCTCCTCGGGCGGGAAGTACCGGCCGGCGCGCGGGATGTCGGGCGTGGACGCCTGGCGCCGGGCGGGCCGTGCGTAGGTGCGCACCGGTACCGGCCGGGGCACGAACTCGTCGAACCAGCGCGCCAGTCGGGCGTCCCACGGCACCGGCGGGTGGACGAGGGCACGGATGTCCTCGACCAGCCCGGCGGGCAGCAGTCCCCGCTCGTGGCCGGTGTGGAGCTGATGGCCGTTCAGCAGCGCACGGCGGTAGAACTCGTCGAGGTCGACGTCCGGGCCGCCGGGTGCCCGCAGCGGCTCACCGATGATGTCGCCCGCGCCCTTGCCGCGCAGGGTGGCGAGGCGGCGGTGGCGTCGCAGATCGGTGGTGATGCGGTCGTAGACCTCCTCCACCGAGAGGTCCTTCAACGCGGCGTCGTACAGCAGCCCTTCGGGCATGTCGCCGATGTCCATCTCCCGCAGCCAGCCGTTGACGACGTAGTCGGCGGCGATGTTGAAGAGGAGCGGATCGCGTCCGCCACGGCGGTCACCGTGGCGCAGCGCCGCGTGGAGCATCTCGTGGGCGAGGATGAAGCGCCACTCGGGCACGGTGAAGCGCTTGAGGGGATTGATGTAGATCTCGCCCGCGCCGGCGTCCACGGCGGCGATGGCGATGCCGTGGGCACGGGCGAGTTCGGCGTCGGCGACGACGCGCATGCCGGCGGCGATGCCGCCGAGCAGGGGGTAGGAGGAGACGAACCAGCTCAGCGCCTGGTCCCAGGGCTGCCGGCGGACCCTCGCGCCGGTGAGGGAGTCACGCTGTCCGCCCGCGACGTCCATCGCCGCCGACATGGTGGCCGTGAGCGCGTGGGCGAACGCGAGCTGCCAGTCCTCGGGCGCGCCCCAGTTGCTCCAGGGGAGGAGCAGCTGATCGGGTTCGCCGCCCGCCGTGCCGCAGGCGTGCCACTCGTGCGGGATGCCGTCGCGGCGCCAGCGTGCGGCCAGTTCCTCCTCGTCGCCGCCCGGGTAGGCCGGCGGCAGATGGTCGGGCGCACGGCCGACCGGGAAGGTGAGCAGGAAGCGGTTGACGACGGCGCAGCGGGCGGCGATCTCGTAGCGGTCGGGCTGGACGCGGATTCCCTTGGCGGCCGGGACATGGCCGAAGCCGAGGTGGATCAGGCAGTGGGCGAGCGCCCAGGCCCAGACGTCGGGTTCGGCACGGCGGGTGGCGTGCGCGTGGACGACACCGTTGGAGGTGACTCTGGCCAGACCGTCGGTTGGCGCGTGCTCGCACTTCGCCTCGCGGCAGATCGTGGCTTCGACGGCCGCGAGCGCCGGGTTGCGCCGGACCAGGGCGACGCCGGCGGCGAAGGCCTCGGTCGCCGGGTCGGGTCGGTCCTGACCGGCCGTGCGGCGGCTCATCGCCGGGCCTCCACCAGCCTGGGCATGTCGCGGGCGGCCTCGACGAGGAACCACGCGGGCAGCACCGGCTGACCGTTCTCGTCGTCGGCGATGACGGTCTGGGCGACCTCGACCGAGATCTCGGCGAGCTGGACGAGGAGCGACTTCGCACGGTACGCGGTCTGGCGTACGGTGCCGGACGCGTGCTCCTTCCTCGCGGGCAGTTCCTTGGTGAGACGGCCCCGGAAGGCGTCGGCGAGGTAGTAGAGGAGGTCACGGTCCTCGATCCGGCGCGGCCAGGAGGCGTCGCCCTTGATGATCGCCTCGATGCCGTACGCGTTGCGCACGATCTTCACATAGCCGCAGAAGGCCACGGCATGTGCGGGCGTGAGCGTGCCGTGCGCGACGACCTTCAGCGTCTCCTCGCCGATGGACGGGCCGAAGGAGTGCAGGGCGTCGGAGAGCATGTGCCAGGAGCGCGGCGTGGAGAAGGCCTCCTCGGTCTTGGGCGGCTGCGACCAGAGGTGGTCGGGCCGGTCGGTGAGGTAGTCCAGTACCCACGGGTGGATGCCGTGGCCCGCGGCCCACTGCAGCCAGTCGGTGGCGCTGGCCCGCAGATGCACATGGGTGAGCCGGTTGACGAGCGCGGAGGCGATGGGCCGGGCCAGCGCGTTGTCGGTGGCGCGGTTGCCGGCGCCGATGACGATCGACCCGGCGGGCAGTTCGTAGCTGCCGATGCGGCGGTCGAGGATCAGGGAGTAGAACGCCTTCTGCACGTCGGGGGTCGCCGCGTTCAGCTCGTCGAGGAAGAGGCAGTACGGGGTGTCCCGGGCGATGATCTCGGGCGGACAGAAGACGGATCGCCCGTCGCGGATCTGCGGAACCCCGATGAGGTCCTCGGGCGCGAGCTGCGTACCGAGCAGGCTGACGCACTCGAGCCCCAGCGATGCGGCGAAGTCCCGCACGAGGGACGACTTTCCGATGCCGGGCGCTCCCCAGAGGAAGACGGGCCGCACTGTCGCGAGGCCGAGCAGCAGCTCGGGGATCTGGGCGGGGGTGACGGCGACGGCTGCCTGCAAGAGAGAACTCCGGAAGAAAGGGGAGGTGTGAACGCTGGGTGTCGGAAGACGGCGAGAGGCGAGACGGGAGTCTCGGGGAACGCGTGGGACGCGTGGTCGTCCGTCCTCCGCCCCACGGGCCCGAACAGTCTCGGCCGACCGGACGTCGCGGCGCAGCTGATTTTCCGCGTGGAGCACCGGCCCTCACGGTGATGCGGGACCGATGGGACAGGGCAGTTGGGTCAGGGGGTCCGGGTGAGGGCCCTGGAGAGTCTTGTGGTCCAGCGGCAATGGGCTCGGCGCTGTCCAGGCAGTCGTCGATGAGTCGTCGGTAGGAGTCCGACTGGGTGGCGCCGAGGACGAAGGAAACCCTGCCGTCGCGGAGTTGGATGACGAGGAGCCGCAGGTAGTAGGCAGCCGCCTCACCGCCCTCGTCGGCGATGAACAGCCCGCCGGAAAGACCACCCGAAGCCCAGCCACACGGTCGTCGTGGACCGTCCCGCTCATCCCGCTCTCCCTGCCCGTGGGATCAAGGGCCTCCACACCGCTCGCCGGCCTCGCCGAGCGGACAACCACGGTCTCGCCACCGGCGCAAGCGATCAACCCCACGTCACGGCCACGACGTCACGGTGGCTGAGCGTGAGGCGGCAGGGGATGCCGCCGACTCGACAGGGCCGCGGAATTGGCCTGTCCGGCGGATCTTGCCGGACAGGCCTGACCCTGGAACGACTCAGAGCTTGAGCATGAAGGTGAAGTCGGCGGAGACCTTGCCGTTCAGTCGGCCTGCCGAAACGAGCTTCCCCTCGGTGATCAGTCGCTCGACCTCGGCGCGCGAAAGACCGAACCCTACCGCGATCAGCCGGACGGGCCGGACAGGGATGTGCGCCGCGAAGCGGACCGAGACGTCGAGGACCTCGCCGTCTCCGGGATCCAATCCGCCGGTGTCGAGGCACCAGGCGTCGGCCCAGTCGAGGGCGATGCGATTACGGCGCCGCACGCCCGGGTCCTGGAGCAATTCGGCTGTCAGGTCGGGGTCGTTGTCATGCAGCCGGTCCAGCAGTTCCGGGCGTAGGGAGCGGACATGTACCCGCTCCAGGACCGTGAGCTTCGTGGTCTCCCCGCAAGCGGTACAGAGCGCGAGGAGCCAGGCGTCGAGGACCTTGTGGTTTGCGTTGACGCGAAATTTGCCGCTTGCCCGGAAGCGCTCGGACGAGCACGCGTGGCAACGGCGGACAATGAGAGGCAGGCAGGTGGGCACAACCACCCAGGTGTTGAGCACAGGTGTACACCAGTCCGGTGAGAAAGTCCGCAGCGAAAAGGGGCGCGGCGCACAGGGGCGACGCGCGACGAATCAGCGCTCGGGGTGTCTCACTTGGTGTACAACGGCACTCCTTTGACAAGGCGACAACGTGCGGCAGCACGGTAGCGGCGCGCAGCGGCGCGGCTCCATTGGTTTTCGAGCCTCTGATGCCGCCGCGGGTGCCGCCCACTCGGCGATCTTCGAGTTCATCGAGGGCGGTACCACGTCCACCGGCTGCACAGCAGCCCGGGCTACCGCAGTCCCACCGCGTACGAAGCCGCCATGGCGGCTGTTGGGTCCCCCCGATGTGACGCAGGTCCGCTGACTCGGCGGTCGGCCCACGGCGGCGCACTGTTCCTCGGGGTAGGCGCAGGGCGCGCACATGTCGAGCGTGGGCGGGATGACGTAGCCGGCATCGCGTCGGCAGGCGGGGCAGGTGCGGCGGGCGAGCATCGTGAGGGCGAGCGCGCCCCACTCACGCGACGTCATCGGCCGGACCGGCTTGGCTTGGTCCATGCGGTACAGATGGGCGACCACCACGCCCGACTTCCGGCGGCTGGAGCGGCGCATGAGCTGCGCGGCGACCGACTGTCCACCGGGCCGCAGCCCCCGGGCCCGCAGCTGCCGACGGGTCGCGCAGCCCTCGGAGGCAAGGCGCCACGGCCGGCGAGTGGGAGATTTCGACGACCGGCAGGATGCCAACCAGCAGCAGAAAGCGGTCGGTTCGGGGAACCGCCCGCACCGTGGCCCGCATCTTCCCTCGCGACCGCCACTACACGCACAGGAGAACAGACCGTTGACCGACAAGGACGTTGAGCAGACCGACGAGCGGGGTTACGACGCAGGGCCCTGGTGGGCGGAGCTCGGGACGCTGGGGGCCGTCGCACTGATCGTCTTCGGGGTTCTCGCGGCAGCGTGGGTCTTCCTCCGGCTGCCCGGCACCCCCGAGAACCTGGCGACCGGCTACTACGGGGCCGCTAAGGTCCTCGCCATCGGCCTGGTAATCGCAGGAAGCGCCCTGCTGGGCCGCCGTCGCACCCGGGCCGCAGCCACCGAGGAGAGGAACCTGGCCGAACGCACCTGACGCCACCGGCCGGTAGATTGCTGTGGTGGCGGGAGACGCGCATGAGCCGCGCCGCTATCCGCCGGCCGGCCGCAGCCCCCAGCGCACGGAGCTGTCGGCGCACGGCTGGGACCTCGGGCGCGCTCTTCCACTCGTGCTCCGAAACCAGCGGGTTCCAGGATTCTGCGGGTCGTTCTCGCGGGAACCTGCTGAGGCAGTGGATGTTCAGGGTGACTCTCATGGCGGTGACGGTGCCGAACAGGCGGCCGAGCCCGGCCCGGCGGATCCCGGCCCGGCCCTGCTTGGCCGCATACATGGCCTCATCCGCCCGCCCCAGCAGGGCCGACAGTTCCTCACCGGGGAAGTCCGCGGCACGTACCCACCCCAGCGAGACCGTGGTGCGCACTGCGGGCGGCTGTCCGTCGACCGGTCGGGCGAGCACACCGTGCAGGACCGCGAGCAGATCGCCCACCGCGCCTTAGCGGTCGATCACGACCGCGGCGAACTCATCGCCCCCGAGGCGCCCCACCACCCCGGACGTGCCGACGTAGTGGGCCGGCCGCTGAGCAGTTGCCTGAAGGAGCGCGTCCCCTGCGGCGTGGTCGTGGGTGTCGTTGATGTGCTTGACGTGGTTTTCCTGGACCAAGTGGTCCGCTCTCGAAATCCTTCGGGGGTTGACCTGAGGGTCCGCGCCGTGCCGAGAAGATGGCGTCGAACTGGTGCCATGCGGCGAAGGCCGGCACTCCCGTGCCATGTCAGGAACATCCGCCTTTCGGTCGGACGGCGGGTCTCCTGACGTTCACGCCGACACGGCCTGGCCACCGCCGTCGGCATCCTCTGTGAAGGCTGCGGCCAGGTCGTCCAGCGACAGGTCCAGCGCGTGGGCCAGGGCCGCCACGGTGAAGAAGGCCGGGGTCGGGGCCCGGCCGGTCTCGATCTTTCGAAGTGTCTCCGCGGACACCCCGGCCGCCGCTGCCACGTCCACCATGCTGCGGTCACCGCGGACCTCGCGGAGCAGGGCCCCGAACCGCTCTCCACGTTGCCGCTCTTGCGGGCTCAAAGGAACTCTCACCATGCCCGTGATACTAATACCGGTATAAGTATTGGGTAGCTCGCATCGCAGGGAGTCACGGCACATGGTGGAGATCAAGACCGACACGGCACTGGAGACGATGCGTGAAGCCGGACGCGTCGTGGCCGAGGCCCTCGCAGCCCGCCAATCGGCAGCCGTGGGGGTCCGCCTGCGCGAGCTCGACGAAGCCGCCCGCACCGTCCTGGCCAAGGCCGGGGCGCGCTCTCCGTTCCTGGGCTACCAGCCCTCCTTCGCCCCCACCCCCTTCCCAGCGGTAATCTGCGCCTCCGTCAACGACGCCCTCGTGCACGGCATCCCCGACGACTACCGCCTGCGCGACGGCGACCTGGTCAGCATCGACTGCGGAGCCGAACTCGACGGCTGGACCGGCGACGCCGCGATCAGCTTCACCGTCGGCACCCCCCGCCCCGCCGACCTGGAAGGGCGCCACGTCGACCGGATCCGGCACCACAGCGGAAGCCGCCCGCTGCTGCGGCACCAGCGCGAGCACTCCGGGCACCCGCAGGCCCAGTACGTCCCGCTCCTGCCCGGGCACCGGGGTGAACCGGTGGGCAGGAGACTGCATGTCCAGCGCCTGGTGCGGCCGATCCAAGTTGTATTCCTCAACCCACGCATCCAGCGCTGCCTGAGCCTCCTCGATGCTCTCGAACGCGCCGCAGTCGTCGAGGAGTTCACGCCGCAGTGTCTGATGGAACCGCTCAACCTTGCCCGTCGTGGTCGGGGACGCGGGCTGGGTGAGCCGGTGCGCGATCCCGTTCTCCCGGCAGATCCGGTCGAACAACACCTCACCGCCCTGCCCAAACCGGTCGGTGAACTGCTTGCCGTTGTCGGTCCGCACCTCCTCCGGCACCCCGAACACCTGCAAGGCCCGCGCGAACGCCGCACAGACCGCCCGCCCGGTCGCCCGCTCCACCACCGACGCGATCACGCAGTACCGAGAATGGTCATCCACACCACGACCTTGGCCTCGGTCAACTCCCCGGTCAGCGGATCGACCAGCTTCACTCCGCCGACGATGTCCATCTGCCACAACTGCATCGGCCGATCCCGCTGCCAGCGCTTGTAATCCGACCGCTTCCGGCGCCGCACCCCTGGCTCCACCAGCCCATGACGGACCAGGATCCGATACACCGTCATCCGCGACGGCACCGGGCTCACCGCCCCGGACCGCTCCAGCACATGAGCGATCCGCCGAGGACCCCAGCGAGGGTGCTTGCGCCGCAGCTCGCACACGGCCTCCTCCACCTCGGCAGAGGCCTGATGCGGACACGACGCCGGCCGGCGCGACCGGTCCGCCAACCCCGCCAGACCCGAGGCCTCATACCGCGACTTCCACCCGCTCACCGTCTGCCGCGACACCCCCAGCGACGCGGCGACCTCCGTCACGGTCGCACCCGCCAGCACCGCCAGGACAGCCCGGTATCTCTGCTCGACAACCGACAACTCCACCAGCGCCAATCCCGGCCTCCCCACACGCGCCGCAAGGACGCGCACAGAAAAGCCGATCACGGCCACTGTCAACCATCAGCTGGGACCGAACTGTCAAGCATCACCCGGGATCGGACAGCGCACCCTCAGCCCAGCGCGGCAGAACTTTCCCCACATCATCAAGGCGGCTCGCTCCGCTCGCCGCGCGCGGCCCCGGCTCGCCGCCGGGCCCGACGCTCCAGTCTCCGCCCCGCTCCGGGCCCGGCTACGCCGGCCGCGCGGCTGAGCGAGCAACACCAGATACGCGAGATGGCAGCCCGCTGTGGCTGGGGCGGCCGGCTCCACGGCTTTACGCAGCCACCATGGGGCGAGCCTCGAAGATCATGGCCCCAGATCGGGCTATTGCGGGCAGGCGAGGAGCCAGCCAGATTCGCGGCCAGCGTAAGGGGCCATGATCTCTCGCCCCATGGCAGCTCCAGCCCAAAGCCGCTACACCGACCTCAGCTCTGCCGGTGCGGCCAGCCGAACCGACGTCGCGCGCGACCTGCACTGGCCCCGGTCCTAACAGTCAAGCTGCTCCCGGATCACTCCGGTGAGCCATCGCTCCACGAATCCTTCGACCGAGGAGGCAGCCCACCTGCGGCTGTCGGTCTCGTGGTCCCAGAGGAACACCTGATCAAATTGCCCGGGTACGAGAACGATTCCGAACAGATCACCATTGCCCGGCATGTCCGAGAAGAAGAGCAGTTGATCGAAGGCCATGTACAGGTCGGAGAAGGAGCTCCGAAGCTCCAGGTTCCTCTGGATGATCGTTTCGAGCGGCGACACCAGGTCGTAGCCATACTCGCCAACGATGCCGTTACTCTCCCGCAGCACCGAGACCAGCTCGTCCGGGAGCGGGTGCCCAAGGGCCTCCGCTGCCCCGCTCAACGCGTCATCCGTGGCCGGAGCGGTGAACTCGACCTCGACGCCGCCAGCGTGCTGCGTGATCAACTCTTTCCACATCCGGCGATGATCGTACCTGCCCCTAGGAAAGGCAACCACGAGCCATCCACCGATGCGTGCCCGTGACGTGCCCGACGAAGCGGCGACTCACGGGGAAAAGCGGGGAAGTCCGGTCAGCAACCCAAGAACGCGCAGGTCAGCGTCTCACCAGGTCAAGGGCCACCCACATACGGGGTCTTCCAAACTGGTGCTCTAGTGTCCTGAGTCTTTGATTCGGTTCAGATATCCGGTGAGGCGTTCGAAGATCTCGTCAGCGGTCTTCGTCCAGACGAAGGGCCTGGGGTTGTCGTTCCAGTCGGCGATCCAGGCCCGGATGTCTTTCTCCAGGGCTTGGACGTTCCTGTGGACGCCACGCCGTATCTGCT